>NZ_BMQE01000002.1:0-332014 GCF_014647955.1 Planomonospora antibiotica
CGGAGGAGTCGGCCGAGCGGGAGCGGATCACGGTCGAGGTGGGCGGCAAGCGGCTGGAGGTGGTGCTCCCGGCCGGGCTGGGCCTGCCCGGTCCGGGTGCGGGCCGTGCCCCTGGAGCCTCCGGGGCGACCGCGCCGCGGCGGCGCGGGGGTGGTGGCGCGGTGAAGAAGGCCGCGGGCGGGGACGCGCTCATCAGCCCGATGCAGGGCACGATCGTGAAGGTGGTCGCGGCCGATGGTGACGTGGTCGCGGCGGGGGACACGATCGTGGTGCTGGAGGCGATGAAGATGGAGCAGCCGCTGACCGCGCACAAGGCGGGCACGGTGACCGGGCTGGGCGCGCAGGTGGGGCAGACGGTGACCTCCGGGGCGGTGCTCTGCGACATCAAGGACGCCTGACCCGGACCATCGCGCGAGCGGGCCGCCCGACCGGGCTGAATCGGTCGGGTGGCCCGCTCGCGCGACGGGTGGACCTCGTCCGGGCCACCGGGTGCCGCCCTCGCTGTCCGACCCGCCTACACCGCCGGTCGAGCCTCGGATCCGCGGATGTTCTGCACGGATGTCCCGCCTCCGCACCCGGTTCCGGGATGAAGCGGATACGGTCGGGTAGTAGGGAACTCCGTTGTCCGCTCATTCGTCCTTAAGGGACGAAGGAGGCAATCTGCCGTGACCACCACAAAGTTCGCGCCAGGTCGTCTCGGTGCCGCGATCGCCGCGATGTTCGCCGGGCTCCTGGCCATCCTCATGACCGCCCCGCCGGCTCACGCGGCGGCGCCCGACCCCGACACGATCGTCTCGGCGTGGGCCAAAGACCCCCTCTATGTGGAGTCTGGCTCGGCCCTCACCTCAAGCGAGCAGTCCGCCATCCGTGACTCCGTCAAGGGAGCGAACCCGCCGATCTACGTGGCCGCGCTGCCGGACGGCACGGTGACCAGCGGGTCGGCCGCGGGTGATTTGATCACGAAGATGGGCACCCAGCTCAAGTCCGGAGGCACGGAGAAGGCGACCATCGCCCTCCTCGACGGCAAGACCCTGTTCGCCGGGTCCAGTTCCCTTCGCGGCGGTATCGCCGGCCGGATCGCCAACGCCGCCGTCGCGAGCAACGACGACGTCGCCAGCGGGATGCAGGACTTCGTCCGGCGAGTGGAGCTCGCCGAATCCGGCAAGACCAGGGAGGCCGTGAGCCTGGACGGCTCCGGCGGCTCCGGCGGCTCCGAGAGCTCCTCCAGCGGAGGCGGCTCCGGCGCGGGCGTGCTGGTCGGCATCCTGGTGCTGGCCCTGGCGGGCGGTGGAGGCCTCTTCCTCTACTCCCGCAAGCAGAAGAAGGCGCGCGAGGCCCGCGAGGCCGCCGAGCTGGCCGCCGTCAAGCAGACCGTGGACGAGGACGTCACCAAGTTCGGCGAGGAGATCACCGCGCTGGACATGGACGTCAAGATGCTCGCCGACGGCGGTGACCACCAGGACGACTGGGCACGCGCGCTCGACTCCTACGAGCGGGCCAAGGTGGAGCTCGAGGCGGTCAAGCGCCCCGACGAGCTGCGCGGCGTGACCACCGCGCTGGAGGAGGGCCGCTACGCCCTCGCCTGTGTGAAGGCCCGCGTCAACCACCTGCCGCTCCCCGAGCGGCGCTCGCCGTGCTTCTTCAACCCGCAGCACGGCCCCTCGGTCCGCGACGTGCGCTGGGCCCCGCCCGGCGGCGCGGTGCGCGACGTCCCGGCCTGCGCGGCCGACGCCGAGGCCATCGAGCGCGGCTTCGAGCCGCAGACCCGCGAGGTCATGATCAACGGCCAGCGCCGCCCCTACTACGACGCGGGCCCGGCCTACCAGCCCTACGCCTACGGCTACTACGGCGGCTTCGGCGACGTGATGAGCGGCATGCTCGTCGGCACGATGCTCGGCAGCATGATGGGTGGCTGGGGCATGGGCGGCTACGGCATGGGCTACGGCGCCGGCTACCAGGAAGGCGTCTCCGACGGCGGCGGCGACTGGGGCGGCGGCGGAGGCGGCGACTTCGGTGGCGGCGGTGACTGGGGCGGTGGTGACTTCGGCGGCGGCGACTGGTAGCCGAGTCTGAGAGCCGAGGACGGGCGCGCCTCCCCTGACCAGGAGGCGCGGTGCCCGAGAGCCGATCACTTCGAGCATCGATCACTCTGAACGGCATAAGGCCGCGCGGACTCTTCCCCGCATTCGGACCCGCATCCGGGGCCGGGGAAGACCCGCGCGGCCTTTCGGCCATTACGGCCACTTCATTAACAGTCGTGCCGGACAGCCGAGAATCCATACAAATTCTGCCGTCGCCGCTGGATATGGCGGGATGATGCGCGGCTGTGACAGGGTGATGATCAGACTCTTGTGACCATTACCGTCCGCCGTGCCGGGTGTCAGCGAAGTCCGGCCCGTGCGGCGGGTGAGGAGGCTGACGGTGCCCGATCCCAACCGGCTGAGCGCGAGCGACCCGCAGCAGATCGGTGCATACCGTCTGGTGGGCGTCCTGGGCGAGGGCGGCCAGGGCACGGTCTACCTCGGCCAGACCTCTTCGGGGCGGCGGGTCGCGGTCAAGGTGCTGCACACCCGAATGGCCGCCGAGGCCTCCGTCCGGGAGCGGTTCGAGCGGGAGGCCGCCCTCGCCCGCCGGGTGGCGGTGTTCTGCACCGCCCAGGTGCTGGAGGCCGGCGTCAGCGACGGGCGGCCCTACCTGGTCAGCGAGTACGTCCCCGGGCCGTCGCTGCAGCAGCTGGTCATCGGCGAGGGGCCCCGTACCGGCAGCGGGCTGGAGCGCCTGGCCGTCGCCACGGCGACCGCGCTGGCCGCCATCCACCGGGTGGGGATCGTGCACCGGGACTTCAAGCCGGCCAACGTGATCATGGGCCCGGAGGGACCGGTGGTCATCGACTTCGGCATCGCCCGCATCCTGGAGGCCGGCATCACCAGCTCCGCGCTGGTGGGCAGCCCCGGCTACATGGCCCCCGAGCAACTCTCCGACCAGCCCGCCGGTCCGGCCGCCGACATGTTCGCCTGGGCCGCCACCATGGTGTACGCCGCGACCGGACATGCCGTTTTCACGGGACAACACCCGGCTGCGGTGATGAACGCCGTACTGCGTGGCGTGCCGGACCTGACCGGGGTTCCCGATGGGCTGCGGCCCTTGCTGGCGGCATGCCTCGCCAAAGATCCTGCGGCCCGCCCCACAGCCGAGCGAGCGCTCTCCACACTGACCGGCCACGGCAACGTCCCTATCCCCCTCAGCGAGAACGGGGCACGGACGGTGGGCCGTACCGTGTCCGGGCCGGTGAGACAGCCTCCGTACGGCCAGGGATCTGGCACGTCCGGTCGGGCTCCCGGCGGCCGAGGAACTGCTGCGCCCGGTCCCGCCGATGGCGATGGCGTCGATGACGACGTGACCCGGTACGGCTTCCCCGGAAAGCATGGCTGGGACGTATCCGTCCCGCCGGATCAACCCACCGTGCCCGCGCACTCCCAACCTCCTCCACCGCCACAACCCGCGGTGAACCACGAGGGTGCAGGGATTTCCGGATCCGATCGCGACATCGCAGCCAGCGTGCCCCACGCGGCAACCGTTTCGGGGACCGTCACGTCATCGGTCCCGACGGCAGCGCCACACCGCCGGTCTCGGCTCCTCTGGCCCGTCATCGCTGTGGCGGTGATCGTCGTCGCCGTTCTCATCGCGGTCATCGTCTTCCCCTCCCATATACCCTTCCTCGGCACGGAGCCCTCCGTCGCACCGTCCACTGCTGCGGCCTCCGCCCCGACACCATCCGTCGAGCCCGTCTCTTCCCACGCGCTGTTCACCGGTCATGTCCGGGCGGTGAACGAGGTGGCTGTGACGGAACTGGATGGTCGCCCAGTCGTCGTCTCCGGCAGCGGAGATCAGACAGTACGGGTATGGAACCTGGCCACAGGCAGACAGGTCCGCGAACCGATCACCGATCCGGCCGGTCCCATCACCTCCGTGGCCGTAACAGAGTTGGACGGCCGTCCGGTCGTCGTCACTGGCGGGTTCGGAGAAAGCATGCGGATATGGGACCTGACCACGGGCGAGCAGGTCGGTTCACCACTCCAGGTTTCCGAAATCTTCGCGCTGGCCGTGACGGAACTGAACGGCCGCCCGGTCGTCGTCACCGGGGACGGGGAAGGAACGGTGCAGGTATGGGATCTGGCCACAGGAAAGCAGCTTGGTCAGTCGTTCAAAGGCCATACCGGCGCGGTTTCCGCGTTGGTGGTGACTGAGCTGAACAGCCGTCCGGTCGTCGTCACCGGCAGCTTCGACAAGACCGCGCGAATATGGGATCTAGCCACGGGCAAGCAAGTCCGTCAGCCGATCACCGACAGCACGGTCTCGCTTAGCACGGTGACGGTGGCGGAGTTGAACGGCCGCCCGGTCGTCCTCACCGGAGGCAGTGATTTCGATGGCAAGAGTGCCGTGTGGGTATGGGATCTGGCCACCGGTTCCCCCATCGGCCAGCCGTTCAAGGGCCACACCGACGATGTCGTGTCAGTGGCGGTGACTCAGCTTGAAGGCCGCCCGGTCGCCGTCTCCGGCAGTGAGGACAAGACCGTGCGGATCTGGGACCTGGCCACGCGGGAGCCGATCGGCCGACCGCTGACCGGTCACGAGCGCGGGATCCACTCGATAGCGGTGACGAAGCTGGACGGCTGGCCCGTCATTGTCACCGGCAGTGGGGACGGCACGATCCGGGTGTGGGACCTGCCGACGTCCTCCAGTGGTAACTGACCCGCTGCAGTCCAGTCCCAGCCACCTCGGGCACTGCCCCTGCCGTAGCCCGCTCCCCAACCCGGGTCACGTGCTGGCGCGGACCGTCAGGCGCGGGGCGAGCAGGGTGCCGTCCGGTACGGCGCGGCCCTCCAGCTTGTCCATCAGCAGCCGCACGGCCTCCCGGCCGACGTCCTCGGCCGGGATGAGCACCGAGGTCAGGGCCGGGCTGGAGCGTTCCGCGATGTCGTCGGGGCAGATGGCGACCACCGCGACGTCCTCCGGGACCCGCCTGCCGTGCTGGCGCAGCGCCCCGAGCACGTGGTTGACCGCGGCCTCGTTGTGCACGACCAGCCCCGTCAGGCCGGGCCGCGCCTCCAGCAGCCCGCCCACCGCGTCCGAGACCTGGTCGAAGGTCTCCTCGCAGGGCAGCGCGACCCCGGTCACGCCGTGCGCCGCGGCGGCCTCGGTGAAGCCCTCCCGCGTCCGGCAGGCGTAGCCGGTGCCCCGGTCGTAGACCACGGCGGGCGCACCGAGCAGCGCGACCTCCCGGTGTCCGCGGGCCGCCAGGTGCTGCACGCAGAGCGTCCCGGCCCGGGCGAAGTCGAGGTCCACGCAGGTCAGCCCGGTGGTGTCGGCGGGGAAGCCGATGAGCACGCTGGGCTCGGCCAGTTCGCGCAGGAGCGGCACCCGGGTGTCGTGCAGTTCCACGTCCATGAGGACCAGCCCGTCCACCAGCGCGCTGGCGGCGGCCCGGCGCAGCCCGTCGGGCCCCTCGTCGGCGGTGAGCAGCAGCACGTCGTGGTCGTAGCGCCGGGCGGCGGTCACCACCGACGTGGCGAACTGCATCAGCACCGGGACGTGCATCCCGGCCCGCAGCGGCAGCACCAGCGCGATCACGTTCGCCCGTCTGCTGGCCAGCGCCCTGGCCCCGGCGTTGGGGTGGTAGCCGAGCGTCCGCACGCTGTCGAGCACGCGCCTGCGCGTGTCGGCGGAGATCGCGCGCTTCCCGCTGAGCACGTACGAGACCGTGCTCACCGCCACCCCGGCGTGCCTGGCGACCTCCGTGATCGTCACCGCTCTGCCGCTCATCCGCTCCACGACCCCCTCGCCCGGCGGCTCGGAGTCCGCATCCGTGGACATCCCTCGCCCGTCGATCCGTCCGCCCGCCCGCCCGCTCATCTGTTCTCGGCGGAACCGAAGGCCAGGCGGGAGACGGTGATACCGGCATTCTCGAACACCACGTACAGATCGTGCACGCCCCGGGCCCCCTCGAGCCCGCCGACGACCCGGGACAGGTCGTGGCGGCCGGCGCGCGGGACGGGCACGGCGCCGAGGGCGGGGCCGTACAGGGGGTCGCCGAGGCGGAGGGTGAGCACGCCGCCCTCGGTGCTGGTGGCCTCGATCGCGCAGGCGGCGGCCCCGGTCCCGAAGTCGACCCCGCGGAAGAGGATCCAGGCGCCCTCGGCCGTGGAGCGTACGGCGTCGCCGGAGACCCGGGAGGCGTCGGTGAACGCCACCGCGTCGTACTCGTCGTGGTCCACCGCCGGGATCGGCGCGGCGAGGGCGTCGCGGGGCGGGATGTGCTCGCCGGTGACGTGGACCGTCGCGCAGAGGCGGATGTCGCGGGCCGAGCGGCCCACCATGATCTTGTGGGACGCGTCCTCGACCGCGAACCGGTTCCTGGTCACGTCCCAGAAGGCCAGGTCGGCGACGTCGATGGTCCAGCGGACCGCGGTGCTCTCGCCGGGCTCCAGCCTGAGCTTGGCGAAGTCCCGCAGACGGCGCAGCGGCTGCTTGACGCGGGAGCGCTGCTGGTGGGTGTAGAGCTGGACGACCTCCGTGCCGGGCCGGGGACCGGTGTTGGCGACCGTCGCCGAGACCGTGATCCGCCCGTCCGCGACCTCGGCGGTCAGGTCGCGGTAGTCGAAGTCGGTGTAGGACAGGCCGTGGCCGAAGGGGTAGAGCGGGGTGCCCCGGTAGTACTGGTAGGTGGCGTCGGCGGCGATGATGTCGTAGTCGAGCAGGTCGGGCAGCTCGCACGCCGAGCGGTACCACGTCTGGGTGAGGCGTCCCTCGGGGTCGGCGTCGCCGAAGAGCACCTCGGCCAGCGCGTGGCCGTACTCCTGGCCGCCGTGCGAGGACCACAGCACCGCGGGCAGGCCCCGCTCCGACCAGGTCATCGGGTAGCCGCTGCTGATCACCATGACGGTCCTCGGGTTGGCCGCGCGCACCGCCGCCACCACGGCCTCCTGCGCCGCGGGGAGCGCCAGGTCGAGGCGGTCCTCGGTCTCCCGCCCGTTGACCAGCGGATGGTCGCCGACCACGACGACCGCGACGTCCGCGGCGGCGGCCAGCGCGGCGGCGCTCTCGGCCCCGCTGACGACCGTCTCCGCGGTCAGCCAGACGGCCGCGTCGGCGTCGTCCACCAGCCGGAGGACCGCCGCGCCGGGCGCCGTACCGTCCGAGGCCGCGCCGGGGCCGGCGGCCAGTCCGACGTAGCGGCCGGTGGAGATGTGCCGGAGCGCCAGCGTGCCGCGCGGCCGGTCCTCCAGCCGGAAGGTCTGGCGCACCTCCCAGCCGTTGGGCCCCGGCTGGTCGTTGACCAGCGTGCCGGAGTCGTCCACCGAGACGTACCGGCCGGTCGCCGCGGCGCGCAGGGCGTAGGACCCGCCGCCCCAGTCGAACAGGTCGAACAGGCCCTCGGCGGTGCCCGCCTCCGCGGTGAGCCCGAGCGGCCCGCCGCCGGGGTCGGCGACGACGTGCCCGTTCTCGGCGGTCAGCGTGATCCGGTCCACCGCCTCGCAGAACACCGTCTCGCACCGCTCGGCGAGCCCGGCGCGGGCGGTGACGGCGTACGGCAGCGTGCCGGAGTACCAGTCCTCCATCAGGGTGTCGCCGAGCTGGCCGATGACGGCGATCTTCGTGACCCCGGCCAGCGGGAGGAGGCCGTCGTTCTCCAGGAGCACGATCGAGCGGCGGGCCGCCTCGCGGGCCAGCACCTGGTGCTCGGGGCAGTTGACGACGGCCTCGGTCACGTCGTCGTACGGCGTGGCGGGGTCGAACTCGCCGAGCCGGAACCGGATGGAAAGCGCATGCCTGACGGCCGCGTCGACGTCCGCCTCGGTGAGCAGGCCCCGCTCCAGCGCGTCGCGGACGTGCCCGAGGACGGCCTCGGTACGGTCGTCGTCCTGGGTGAAGCTGTCGAGCCCGGCCTTGATCGCGTGCGCGTAGGCCTCGGCGGGGTCGTCGTGGTAGGCCTGCAGGCCGGTGAGGTTGCCGGGGGCGTAGGCGTCGCTGACCACCAGGACGTCGTCGGGGGCCCAGGCGCGCAGCACGTCGTTGATCAGCGGGCTGAGGTGCGCCGGGCGGCCGTTGACCAGGTTGTAGGAGGGCATCACGGCCACCGCCGCGCCGCTCTCCAGCGCGGGCCGGTAGGCGGGCAGCTCGTACTCGTGGAGCACCCGGGGCGGCAGGTCGCTGGAGGTGGTGCAGCGGTCGGTCTCGTTGTTGTAGCCGAGGAAGTGCTTGAGCGTCGGCGCCGTCTTCAGCACCTTGGGATCGCTCCCACGGAGGCCGGAGGCGTACGCCACCGCCATCACGCCGGTCAGCCACGGATCCTCGGAGTAGCCCTCCTCGTTCCGTCCCCAGCGGGGGTCGCGCAGCGGGTTGACCACCGGCGCCCACACGTTCCGCCCCGCCCCGGCCGGGTCCTTGTGGTGGAAGGCCAGGACCTCGTCGGACGTCGCCTCGCCGACCCGCCGGACCAGCTCGGGGTCCCAGGTGCTGGCCAGCCCGACCGCCTGCGGGAAGACCGTGGCCGGGCCGAGCCAGGCCAGGCCGTGCAGGGCCTCGGTGCCGGTGCGGAACGGGCCCACGCCCAGCCGCTCGACCGGGGCCTGGTACTGGTGCAGCAGGGCGACCTTCTCCGCCAGGCTCAGCCTGCCCTGCAGGTCGGCGATGCGGTCGGAGAGCGGGAGCTCGGGGTCGCGGAACGGTTCGTTCATCGGGGGGACCATCCCTCTGGTGAGCGTCGAAGCGCTTCGACAACGGGGCGAGAAAACGCGCCTCTGTCGAAGCGCTTCGATAGTCGGTCCAGGAAAACTCCGCCCGTTACACGAATGTTTCGAGCAGAGTTTCCCTGAAGGGTGCCTGGCCGTGAGATCCAGGTCAAGACCTGCGGAGAAAATCACGGATCATTCTTCGGTTCCGGATCATCCCGGAACGCCTCCGTGCCGAGGTCAGGAGACCCGGGGCAGCCGGCCGGAGTCCACCGAGTCGAGCACCCGGGCCGCGCCGCCCAGCGCCGCCGCGTCGTAGCCCAGGGTCGAGGCCACCACCCGGCAGCCCCCGCCCTCGGGCGCGATCGTACGGCCGCGCGCCTCCTCCTCCACGGCGGGCAGCAGCCAGGGCGCCAGCGGCACGTAGTAGCCGCCCAGGATGACCACCTCGGGGTTGAGCAGGTTGGCCACCACCGCCACGCCCTTGCCGAGCTGCCGCCCGACCTCCGCCAGCAGGCCGAGGGTCCGGTCGTCGCCGGCGCGGGCCAGCCGTACCACCTCGTCGAGCTCGATCTCCACCTCGGCCGGCGAGAGCGGGACGTGCCGGAGCACCGCGCCGATCCCGGCGACGGCCTCCAGGCAGCCGGTCCGCCCGCACCGGCACCCGGCGCCGAGCGGGTCGAGCTGGATGTGGCCGATCTCGCCGCCGTAGCCCCGGCCGCCCCGGCGGATCCGCCCGTCCAGGATGATCCCGGCGCCGACCCCGATCTCGCCGGTGAGGTAGACCAGGTTGGCGGTCCCCGCCTGCGAGCCGAAGCGGTGCTCGGCCAGGGCCGCGAGGTTGGCGTCGTTCTCGACCTGGACGGCGAAGCCGGGGTCGCGCAGCGCCTTGGCCAGGTCTCCGGCCAGGTCGGCGTCGCGCCAGCCGAGGTTGGGCGCGATGAGCACCGTGCCGTCCGTGCCGACCAGGCCGGGCACGCCCACGGTCAGGCCGAGGACCTGGCGCTCCTGCTTGGCCATCCGGCCCACCACCCGGCGGACGATCGCCGCGACGGCCGCCACGGCCTGGCCGGTCGAGCCGTCGGTGCCGGGAAGCGGGCCGGCGAAGGAGCGCCGCCACGACAGCAGCCGCTCCCCCGCCAGGTCCACCGCCACCGCGGTGACGTAGTCGACGTTGACCTCGATGCCGATCGCGGCGTACGGCGAGCCGTCGAGCACGAGCATGGTGGCCGGGCGTCCGACGCGGTTCTCGGTCAGCCCGGTCTCGCGCACCAGGCGGCGGTCGATCAGGTCGGCGACCAGGCTCGACACGGTCGCCTTGTTGAGGCCCGTGGAAGCCGCGATGTCCGCCCGCGAGCACGGCGCGTGCTCGCGCACGAACCGCAGCACCACGGCGAGGTTGGTGGCCCGGACATCGGCGAAGTCGGCCGGCTGCGGATTCGTCGTAGATGTGATCAAGGTCCGTCCCGTCCTGATCGGCCCGGGCTCCGTCTTGCGAACGGCCCCCGGCTGGCCCCATCATGCCTCACCCGCCCCGAGGACCGCGATCGTCGGCCCCTTGTGGCGGGAGTGCCCCTCGACTAATTTGTTTGGTCAAAAGACGAACTAACTCTATCTCGGACCCATCCTCCTAGGACAACCCCCGCCCGTCCATGACAACGAAGGGAACGCGCCGTGAAAACTCCCCCCGAGGGCGCGACGACCAGCCGCCGAGGCTTCTTCGGCCTGGTGGGACTCAGCGCGGTCGCCGCCGCGAGCGGCGGCCTGCTCAGCGCCTGCTCCACGCCGAGCGGCCCCCGGCCCGGCTCCGGCGGAGCCACCGCGGCCGCCCTCGACAAGCTGACCTCGCAGGTGCCGACGCACGTCCCCTACGCGGGCGTCACCCCCGACATCCCCGGGCAGAACGGCGCGCCCGGCGGCTTCACCAAGTATCCCGCCTCCCTCGTCGACGCGGTGACCGCCAAACCCGGCAAGGGCGGCCACTACAAGGCCATGACCCCGCTGTGGGGCCCGCTCCCGCCGCCGCTGGGCGAGAACCCCTACTTCGACGCCGTCAACGCCGACCTCGGCGCGACCATCGAGTTCAACATCCTCGACGGCATGACCATCATCGAGAAGATGAACGCGATCATCGCCGGCGGCGACGTCGTCGACATCACGATGATCCCGAGCTGGACCGTCAACCAGATCCCCCAGTTCGGCGAGGCCGTGGGCCGGCTCTTCGAGGACCTCACGCCCTACCTGCAGGGCGACGCCGTCAAGAAGTACCCGCTGCTGGCCAACATCAGCACCGACGCCTGGAAGTGGGGCGTCTTCAACGACAAGCTGACCGGCATCCCCGGCAGCTACACCTTCCCGATGGGCGTGATCCTCCTCTACCGCAAGGACCTGTTCGACAAGAACGGCTGGACCGCCCCCAAGAGCGCCGACGAGATGCTCGCCCTGGGCAAGGAGATCAACGACCCCAAGCAGAAGCGCTGGGCCTTCGGCGACATCAAGCTGATGGCCTACCAGATCTTCCGCGCCCCCAAGGAGTGGGTCCTGTCCGGCGGCAAGCTGGTCCACCGGTACGAGACGCCGGAGTTCGAGGCGGCGGTCGAGTTCATGCGCAAGCTGTACGAGGGCAAGCTGATCCACCCCGACATCGTCAGCAGCAAGGGCGCCAACGCCAAGGAGCTGTTCAAGTCCGGCCAGATCCTCGTCACCCAGGACGGCTTCGGCGGGTGGAAGGAGATGCTGGAGCAGATGATCCCCACCAAGCCCGACTTCTGGATCGAGGCGGTGCCGTCCTTCGGCCACGACGGGGGCGCCCCCGGCTACCACAAGAACGAGGAGCCGGGGCAGTACACCTTCATCAAGAAGGGCCTGGGCAAGGAGAAGGTCGAGGAGATCCTCTCCCTGATGAACTACCTGGCCGCGCCGTTCGGCACGCAGGAGCACATGCTGTCCGTCTACGGCGTCGAGGGCAAGCACTACACCAAGACGGAGGCCGGAGCCCCCAAGAGGACCGATATCGGCCTCAAGGAGGCCCCGCCCACCTACTTCTTCCTCAGCGGCCGGCCCGACGCGATCACCGAGAGCGAGCTCCCCCGGTATGTGGAGACCGCCGCGAACTGGTACAACGAGGCCGCCCAGCACTGGGCGCCCAACCCGCACGAGGGCATCCGGATCCAGCGGCCCTCGGAGTACGCCGCCCTGGAGCAGCCTACCGAGGACAAGATCCAGGACGTCGTCCGCGGCCGCCGCCCGCTCAGCGAGCTGAAGAAGGTCGTCGACGAGTGGCGCAAGGACGGCGGCGACAAGAGCCGCGAGTTCTACCTGAAGGTGCTGCAGGACAACGGCCGTGCTTGACAACGCCGAGAAGTCCGGAAAGGACGCGAGCACCGGACCGGCGGGTGACCTGACCTCACCCGCCGGCGCCGGCGCTCCCGCGAAGCGTAGCAAGGCCGGTGGAAAGCCCGGGGCAAAGCCCTCGCTGGGCAGCCGGCTGCGGCACGACTGGCAGCTGCTGCTGATGACCGTGCCCGCGGTCGGGCTGCTGGCGGTGTTCCACTACATCCCGACGCTCGGCAACGTGATCGCCTTCCAGGACTACTCCCCCCACGTCGGGATCGCGGAGAGCCCCTGGATCGGCTTCACCAACTTCCAGTGGCTGCTCACCGACCAGAGCTTCTGGGACGCCACGCTGAACACGCTCACCATCACGGCGTTCCAGCTGGTGTTCTACTTCCCGCTGCCGATCCTGCTGGCGGTCCTGCTCGACAGCGTGATGAACCCCCGGGTCCGGCTGTTCGTGCAGAGCATCGTCTACATGCCGCACTTCTTCTCCTGGGTGCTGGTCGTCACGCTGTTCCAGCAGATCCTGGGCGGCGCGGGGCTGATCTCCCAGTTGCTGCGCGCCAACGGCCACGACGGCGTCGACCTCATGACCGACCCGGACGTCTTCCTGCTGCTGGTGACGGCGGAGTCGGTGTGGAAGGACGCCGGCTGGGGGACGATCATCTTCCTGGCCGCGCTGGCGGCCATCAATCCGAACCTCTACGAGGCGGCGGCGGTGGACGGCGCCGGCCGGTGGCGGCGGATCTGGCACATCACCCTGCCCGGACTGCGCCCGGTCATCGTGCTGCTGCTGATCCTCCGCCTCGGCGACGCGCTCAACGTCGGTTTCGAGCAGTTCTTCCTCCAGCGCGACGCGGTGGGCCGGGAGGCCGCGGAGGTGCTGGACACCTTCGTCTACTGGCGCACGCTCGTCACCGGGGAGTGGAGCTACGGCGCCGCGGCCGGCCTGGTCAAGGGCGTGGTCGGCCTGGTCCTCATCCTCGTGGCCAACAAGGTCGCCCACCGGTTCGGCGAACAGGGAATCTACAAACGATCATGAGTACACGTCCCGCATGGGAGGAACTCCCGAGCCTGCCGGGCAGGCTGGCCAAGGGCCTGACCCTGACCCTCATCTCGCTCGTCGTCCTCTTCCCGATCTACATCGTGGTGCTCACCAGCCTGTCCCCCGCCGCGGCGGTGAACGAGGCCGGCGGCCTGGTGGTGGTGCCCAAGGGGTTCTCCTTCGCCGCCTACCGGGAGCTGTTCTCCGGCGGCGTGGTGAGCCGGTCGGTGCTGGTGAGCCTCGGCGTCACCGCGGCGGGCACGGCGGTGAGCCTGGTCTGCACGGTGCTCGCGGCCTACGGCCTGTCCCGGCCGGGCTCGCTGTTCCAGCGGCCCCTGCTGTTCATGATCCTGCTGACGTTCCTGTTCACGCCGGGCATGATCCCCAGCTACCTGATGGTCAAGTCGCTCGGCCTGATCGACAGCTACTGGTCGCTGATCCTGCCGGGCGCGATCAACGCGTTCAACCTCGTGGTGATGCGGGCCTTCTTCATGAACATCCCGGAGGAGGTGCCCGACAGCGCCCGGATCGACGGGGCGAGCGAGTTCCGCATCCTGATCCGGATCATCCTGCCCATGTCCAAGGGCGTCACCGCGGTCATCGGCCTGTTCTACGCCGTGGGCTACTGGAACGCCTTCTTCAACGCGATCCTGTACATCAACGACAACACCAAGTGGCCCCTCCAGCTGGTGATGCGCCAGTACGTCCAGCAGGGCCAGTCGCTCACCCTCGGCTCGGCGGTGGACACCTCGGTCGGCGGCGCGCTCCCGCCCAACCTGGCCATCCAGATGGCCATCGTCGTGCTCGCCCTGCTCCCCGTGCTGTTCGTCTACCCCTTCGTCCAGAAGCACTTCACCAAGGGCGTCATCATCGGCGCCGTCAAGGGCTGACCCTCCCCGGCCGCCCGGCGCCGCCCTCCTCCCCGGCGCCGGGCCCCGCCGTACGCTCCGGTGCGCGGCCGTACGGCATGCGGTGTCCCCTGACGGGCTGCCTCATCGACACCTCAGCACTGTGGCACCTGCTCCGCACCCCGGAGACACCGGAGGAACGGGCGGGTCGGATCACCTCTTGACCGTGACCTCCGGGTAGCGCTCGGCGGCCCGGTCGAGCAGCGGCCGCGACCGCCCGCGCAGGTGCAGGTCGAAGAAGGCCCCGACGTACGTGCGGGTGATCTCCAGCGAACGGGCGCCGGGGAGCGTGCCGAACATGTCCTCGTTCTTGATCAGATCGCCCAGGAGCGGCGCGTAGTCGGTGAAGGCGTTGTGCCCCATGCCCTTGACCGTCACCCAGCGCTTCCAGCCGGTCATGTTCTTCCAGTCCCGCCCCCAGGTGGGGTCGCTCCCGCCCTGCGCGTGGGCCTCACCGGCTCCCAGCAGCATGAACGGCTTGCGGAGCCCCCTGTCGGGGATCGGGATCCAGAAGGTGCCGTCCATGTTCACCCCGGCGCGCACCCGGGGGTCGGTGAGCATGGTGTGCGTGGCGCTGTTGCCGCCGAGGGAGTGGCCGGCCATGCCGATCCGGGACCGGTCGATCAGCCGGGCGTGCTTCCAGGCGGGATCCTTCCCGGTCAGCCGGTCGAGCACGAAGGAGACGTCCGCCGCGCGGACCCGCGTGCTCTTCTCCCCGAACGCCGGGGTGCCCCCGGACTCGCAGGTGGTGCAGGGGGTGGTCCGCCCGTCCGGGAAGGTCGTGGGGGACTCGTGCGTGTGGTCGATGCCCGCCACCGCGTAGCCCCGGCTGGCCAGGTCCTCCGCCAGGGCCGTCAGCGAGCTGCGGGGCATGCCGAACCCGGGCGAGAGCACCACGAGGGGCAGGCCGTGCCGCCGCCCGAGCGGCGCCGCGCCGGTGACCGCGTTGGTCCGCGTCCCCGCGAGCGCGTTCACGACCTCGGCCCCGGCGCCCTGCTCCTTCAGCAGCAGCTCCGCCTCCTTCACGGTCATGTACGGCGCCCGCTCCCCCTTGGCGGTCCGGGCCGGGTACCAGATCGAGACCATGAGCTCGCGCGGCCTCCCGGCCGCCCAGGGGTCGGTGCGGGAGCCGTCCACCAGGTGCAGCGCGGTCGTGCCCACCGCGTGCGGGCCGGTCGGCCGGGGCAGGGCGAGAGTCGGAGCCCGGTCCGGCGCGGCGGCCGCGGCAGGTGCGCCGAGCGGGTACGGCGCGGCGAGCGCGGCGGCGGGCGTGGCGAGAACGAGAAGCGCAGCGGCGGCGGCGAGCGCCCCGCGAAGTGGTGATCGTGACATGGCACCACCATCGCGGCACCCCGGTGGCCTGCGCTTCGGCCGAAAAGGCACTCGGCGGGTACGACTTTCGAAGATCCCCCTACGCCGAAGGTCGCAACCGCGCGCCACCGGCACGAGCGGCCTCACCGTGGACGGCACCGTCGGCGGGCGGACTCACCCCGTCCAGATCACACCGAGGATGTTGATCTCATGCGCGGACTCGTTGATGACGAGGGTCATGACGACGGATTCACCGACCACGAGACGTTCGGTCTCCGGCCCCTCCGGATCGAGCATGTCGCTTCCCGGGTAGGGGTCCTCAGCGAGCGTCCCCAGCACTGAGACGATCTCCTTGAGCACCCGGTCGGGCATCGCCGACGCGGCGAGTGCGGCTTCGTGGTCCAGGAAGACCGTGTATCGCGCCACGGATCACGTGCCCCAATCCGGCAGCGCATCCTCGGCGGGAACCCGGTCCAGTTCACCCGAGCGTGAACGCTCCAGAGCGGCCACCGTCCGCTGATCGGCCAGGACGATCGCCCTCCCCCACCAGGACCGTACGACGCCGGGCAGCATGCTGAGATCCGCCGCCTCGACCTCCGCCCGGAAACGCTCCCGCTGACCGGGCGGGAGGGCCGCGCGAATGGCCTTGATCGTCCTCGGCAGGCGCACCGGTCCGGGAGTCGACGAGTCGGCGACGGTCATGGTGATTCCCCTCATCCAGGTCCTCTCAAGAGTAGTCATCGGCGAAAACACGGAGGAAGGACATCTGCTTCGGAACTCCCGCCACAGAAGAAGATCCGGTGATGGCCTCCGGAGCGACCGACATGCCGGAGGCCGCCATGGAACCTGCGGGAGAGATTACTCCACTTAGCCACTCAAGGTGACAAACCAAACACTCTAAGCTAGAGAACCATAACGACTGCCATATCGACTACGTCTTGAGCAGGGCGAATCACAACCTGGACCGGCAGACGGCCACGGCGTTACAGTGGATCCCGAGCCGCGACTGGCGCTTAGGTGGAGCACCACCGGGGAGCGGCTCGGCGATCCCGTCACCGCCGTGCGCCTGGGCATTCCGCAGCGACCTGCAGGAGCGGCCCATGACCCAGACGCAGACCGCCCGCCTCATGGACGGCGCCACCCTCGCCCGCCGCATCACCGAGCGCGCCGCCTCCGCGGCGGCGGACCTCGCCCGGCTGGCCGGCACGGCTCCATGCCTGGCGACCGTACTGGTCGGAGACGATCCGGCCTCGGTGACATATGTGCGCATGAAGCGCAACCGGTGCGCGCAGGCCGGCATCGAGTCCCGGCTCGTCGCGCTGCCGGCCGCGACCACCACCGCCGAACTGGTCTCGGCCGTCACCGCCCTGTCGCAGGATCCCGGCGTGCACGGCATCCTGCTCCAGCACCCCGTCGGCCCGCACATCGACGAGCGGGCCGCGTTCGAGGCCATCGCCCCGGAGAAGGACGTCGACGGGGTCACCATGCACTCCTTCGCCGCGATGGGGTTCGGGCTGCCCGGCTTCGTCTCCTGCACGCCCGGCGGGATCATGCGCCTGCTGGAGGAGTACGGCGTCGACCCCGCAGGCAGGCACGCGGTCGTGGTGGGGCGCAGCGCCATCCTGGGCAGGCCGGTGGGGATGCTGCTGCTGGCCCGCGACGCCACGGTGACCTACTGCCACTCGCGCACCCGCGACCTGGCCTCGATCGTGCGGCGGGCCGACATCCTCGTCGCCGCGGTCGGCCGGCCGCGGCTCATCCTCGGCGAGGACGTCAAACCGGGAGCCGTCGTCGTCGACGCCGGATACAACCCCGGCAACGTCGGCGACGTGGACTTCGAGAGCTGCCGGTCCCGGGCGAGCCTGATCACGCCGGTTCCGGGCGGCGTCGGCCCCATGACCATCGCCCTGCTGCTCGAACAGACCGTGACCGCGGCCGCCCGGCAACTGGGCCTCACCCCGCTCCCATAGCACAGCGATGATCCTTTTTCGGGAAGTGCACCGTTCTGTAGCCCGCACGGCGTGCACTTCCCGGAAAAGGATCACAACCGGTAGATCGGATCAGACCGGGGCGATGGTCCGTCGGCGGCTTCCGAGCCGTACGGATCGCCGTACCGGAGGCAGGGTGGCATGGGAGGCTCCATCGCGTGCTTCCCGAAGCGTTGCGCCAGGGACCGTTCCGAACCAGGGACGCCTTGGCCCTAGGACTGACTCGCCGCCAGCTGCAGGGGTCCAGGTTCCGCCGGATATATCGCGACGTTTACGTTTTCGCGGAGTTGCCCGACTCCCTCCGGCTCCGCTGCCGGGCCGCGCTGCTCCTCCTGCCTCCGAGTTCGGTGTTCTGCGGTCTCACCGCCGCCCGCCTGTACGGCCTGCCCGTTCCCGAGTCCGGAGACCTCGATGTGGCGCTGCCCCCGGCGCTCGGCAGGCATCCCGAGATCCTCGGCATCAGGGTTCACCGCTACACCCACTGGGGACCGGACGATCTGCGGCGCTTGGACGGGTTGCTCGTTCCCCGGCCCGAGCCCTTGTTCCTGGAACTGGCGATCAGGCTGTCCCGGATCGAGCTCATCATGGCCGGCGACCAGCTCGTCCGCTCCTGGACCTCGGTCGCGGCGATCGGCGACCGGCTGTCCCAGGTACGGCGGCGCCGGGGGTTGCCGGCCGCCCTGGCAGCACTCCCCCAGCTGGAGCCGGAGACCTACTCCCCCATGGAGACCCGCCTCCGGATGCTCCTCGTCGACGGCGGGCTTCCGCGCCCCCTCGCCAATCCCCACGTCTTCGACGACACCGGTCAGCGGATCGCCCAGCCCGACCTCTACTATCCCCAGGCCCTGCTGACGATCGACTACGACGGCTCCCACCACGATCGCGACCCCCGCCAGATCAGGCAGGACCGCGAGACCATGCGGCTACTCGCCCTCAACGGCTATCTGTCCTTACGCTACGACGCGCGCATGGTCCTCGGCTTCCCCCGGGAGATCGTCTCCGAGGTCCGCAACCTCCTCGCCGAACGGCATCGTTGATCCTTTTCTGGGAAGTGCACGCCGTACGGCCTGCGGAACGGTGCGTTTCCCGGAAAAAGATCATGATTCTCTGGTCGTATCACCCCCGCCGGCGGCGCGCAGCCGGAGACCCGCCGGAAGGCTTCCACCGCCGCCGACGGGTCACCCGGACCGGCGGGTCAGCGGGTCAGGACGGCCTCCTTGAGCCGCAGGTCACCGCGGGCGACCAGGTAGACGTCCTGCCGTCCCGAGGTCCGCGCGAGCGCCGCGGTGGCCGTCGACCACTGATAGACCCCGCCGGTGGCGGCCACCTGGACCGTGCCGAGCAGCCTGCCGGTCGGCGACCCGGTCCTGACCTCCACGGAGGCGGCCTCGGCCGCCGCGACCCCCAGCGTCACCCCGGTCGCGCCCCGGCCGAGGTCGACGTCGGCGAAGGAGATCCACTCCCCGGAGGAGAGCGCGACCGCGTCACCGCTCGCCTTGGTCTCGTCGACCAGCTCCGCCCCCGAGTGGTCGTCGAAGTCCGCGGCCCGGGTGGCCCGCGTCAGGTCGCGGGCGGGGATGCGCTCGCCGTCCACCCGCAGCGTGGCCCGCTGCCGGATCCGGTCCGAGGAGGAGCCGACGAGCACGTCGTGGGTGGACGGCTCCACCGCGAAGCGGCCCCGGGTCACGTCCCACAGCGCCAGGTCGGCGGTCTTCAGCGGGAACGTGACGGTCTTCGACTCGCCCGGCGCCAGGTGCACCCGCTCGAACCCGCGCAGCTGCCTGACCGGCTGCCGCACCCGCGAGGACTGCTGGTGGGTGTAGAGCTGGACGACCTCGTCGCCGGCGCGCGAGCCGGTGTTGCGCACCTTCACGCTCACCTCGAAGCCGTCGCCGCGCCGGACGGTCTTCAGCCCCTGGTAGCCGAAGGTGGTGTAGCTCAGGCCGTGCCCGAAGGCGTAGAGCGGCCTGTCCTTCGAGTACAGGTAGGTCGAGCCGGTCTTGACGATGTCGTAGTCGAGGATGTCCGGCAGCTCCGCGCCCTCGCGCGGCCAGGTCTGGGTGAGCCGGCCGGCCGGGTTGGCGTCGCCGTACAGGATGTCGGCCAGGGCGTGGCCGGTCTCCGCGCCGGCGTGGGTGGTCCACAGGATGGCCGGGACCTTCTCCTGCAGGCGGTCGATGGTCGTCGGGTAGCTGTTCTCCAGGACGACCACGGTGTTCGGGTTGGCCGCGCGCACGGCCTCGACCAGCGCCTCCTGGCCCTCCGCGAGGCCCAGGTCGGTGCGGTCGTGGGCCTCGCGGCCGTTGATGAACGGCATGCTGCCGACCACGACGACCGCCGTGTCGGCGCTCTTCGCCGCCGCGACGGCCTCGTCGATCCCGCTGCGCACGGTCTCCCTGGTGAACCGGGTGGCGTTCTCCGCGGTGGTCAGCGCGAGCGTGCCGTCCTCGGCGGCCCGGACGTAGACGTCCGGGCCGAACCACGACTCGGCGGTCTCGTAACCGGCGTAACGCAGCAGCACGGTCCCGTCGGCCTGCGCCTCAAGCCTGAACTGCTCCTGGACGAACCAGCCGGCAGGCTGCTCCTGGGTGTTGGCCAGGGTGGACCAGTTGGCGCGGCTGACGTACCGGCCGTTGGCGACGCTGCGCAGGGTCACGATCCCCCGGCCCCAGTCGAAGACGTCGAACTGCTCGCCCTTCCCCGGCGCGGTCGCGGCGAGCCTCAGATCGCCGCCCGCGCCGGCCGGGGCGGTGAGGTACCTCCCGCCGGCCTTGAGCGCGATCCGGTCGACGCCCTCGGTCGCGCCGGTGACGGCGGCCCGCTCCCTGATCCCGTCCAGCGGGGTCACCTCGTACGGCAGGGCGCCGGAGTACCAGTCGGTGTAGAGGGTGTCGGCGAGCGGGCCGATGACCGCGACCTTCTCGGCCGGGTCGAGCGGGAGCAGCGCACCGGACTTCCCGGAGCCCTCGGAGGCCGAGCCCCCGGGGCCGGTGTTCTTCAGCAGCACCGCCGCCTCGGTGGCGGTCCGCCGGTTCAGCCTCCGGTGCTCGGGGCTGTCCACCACCGCCTTGGTGATCTTCCCGTACGGCCCGCCGTCCGGGTCGAACTCGCCGAGCCGGAACCGCACGCTGAGGATGTTGCGCACGGTCCGGTCGAGGTCGGCCTCGGCGAGCAGCCCCTGCGCGAGCGCGGCGTTGACCGAGGCGACCGTCGGGGCGCCCCTGGTGTCGTCCACGGTGAAGCTGTCCACGCCCGCCTTGACCATCGCGGCGGCGGCCTCGGGCTGGGTGGCGAAGTAGCGCTGCGAGCCGGTCAGGTTGTTCGGGCCGCCGGCGTCGGAGACGTTGAAGAGCGTCCGGTCGGTCCACCTCCGCACGCTCGCGTTGAGGTCGGTGACCGTGGCGGGGCGGCCGTTGACCAGGTTGTAGGCGGTCATCACACCGGTCGCGGCGTCGTTCGCCAGAGCCGTCCGGAAGGCCGGGAGCTCGTACTCGTGCATGACCCGGGGCCGGAGGCTGGAGTTGGTGGTGTCCCGGCGGACCTCGTTGTTGTTGGCCATGAAGTGCTTGAGCACCGGGGCGGCCCGCAGGTGGTCGGGGTCGTCGCCCTGGATGCCGCGGCCGTAGGCGGTGGAGATCGCGCCGGTGAGCAGCGGGTCTTCGGAGTAGCCCTCCTCGTTGCGGCCCCAGCGGGGGTCGCGGAGCAGGTTGACCACCGGCGCCCACAGCTGCAGGCCCCACACCCGCGGGTTCTCGGCGTGGTAGCCGCGGGCCTCGGTGCCGACGGCCTCGCCGACCTTCTTGACCAGGTCCGGGTTCCAGGTGCTGGCCAGGCCGACGGCCTGCGGGAAGACGGTGCCCCTGGCGGTGACGACGTTGCCGCCGTTGTCGATGTCGGTGGACCAGGCGACCCCGTGCAGCGCCTCGGTGCCGGTCTTGAACAGGCCGATGCCGAGCCGCTCCACCGCCGGCTGGTACTGGTGCAGCCAGGAGACCTTCTCCGCCAGGGTCAGCCGGCCGAGCAGGTCGTCGACGCGCTGCTGGAGCGGGAGCGACGGGTCACGGAAGGGGTGCTCGGGGGCCGCGTGCGCCGGGGCCGCGCACAGGCCCAGGGCCAGGGCGAGTACGGTGCCGGCCGCCGAGGACCTGCGCAGGTGCGCGCGCGGTGATGGACGGGGGGACACGCGTAAGCGCATTCGGGGCGGACGGAAGGACGTGCGGAAGGACACCATGCCTCCTACTTGATCGCGCCCACGGTCACGCCGCGGGTCAGGGTCCGCTGGAAGATCAGGAAGAAGACGACGGCCGGGAGGATGCCGAGCAGCGCCGAGGCGCTCGACATGGTGGCGTCCATCATCTTGTCCCCCTGGAGCACGCCCAGCGCGACCGGGACGGTCTGGTTCTCGTTGGAGATCAGGAAGACCAGGGGGAGGAAGAACTCGTTCCAGGTCCAGATGAAGAAGAAGATCAGCAGCACCGAGAGCGTGGGCCTGCTGATCGGGACCACGACCCGCCAGAGCGCCCGCCACTTCCCGGCCCCGTCGAGCGCGGCGGCCTCCAGGATCTCGTGCGGGAACCGGCCGAGCACCGAGGCGAGCAGGTAGGTGCCGAACGCGCTCTGGATGACCGTGAAGATGATGATCACCCCGAGCCGGGTGTCGTAGAGGCCGACCTCCTTGGACAGGTAGTAGAGCGGGTAGACCAGCGCCTCCTGCGGCAGCGTGTTGGCCACCAGGAAGACGACCAGGATCCAGGTGCGGCCGCGGACCCGGCCGATGCCGAGCGCGTAGGCGTTGAGCACCGAGAGCACGACGGCGAGCACCGCCACCGAGCCGCTGATCAGCAGGCTGTTGGCGAGCTTCCCGCCGAAGTCGACCCGGTTCCAGAAGTCGACGATCCCGTCGAGGTACAGGCCGTCGGGCAGGCTCAGCGGGCCGTTGGCCGAGTAGTCGGCCGGGGAGCGCACCGCGTTGAGCGTGACGATGGCGAACGGCACCAGCATCACGACGGCCAGCACGGCCAGCGAGACCAGGACCGAGTACTTCCGGATCATCGAACGCTCCTCGGGCGTGGCGGATTCGGGCGGGAGGTCACGAGTCACCGTCCTCGCTGTCCTGGATCCGCAGGAAGAACACCGTGATCACGATGATCACGAGGGTGAGCACGGTGGCGATCGCGGCGCCGTACCCGACGTTGGCCTTCTCGAAGAAGTTCTGGTAGCTGAAGTAGGACGGCACGAGCGTGGCGCCGCCGGGGCCGCCCCGGGTGAGCACGAAGATCGGCCCGAAGACCTTGAGGGCGGCGATCGTGCAGGTCAGCAGGACGACGTAGATCTCGGGGCGGATCTGCGGGATCGTGATGTGCCAGAACCGCCGGGCCCACGAGGCCCCGTCCATCTCCGCGGCCTCGTACAGCGCCGGGTCCACGCGCTGCAGCCCGGCCATGAAGATGACCACCGGGTAGCCGATCTGGAACCAGACCATGATCATCATCACGCTCGGCAGCGCCCAGTCCGGGTCGCCCAGCCAGCCGCGCGGCTCCATGCCGAACAGCGCCAGGAACTCGTTGAGCACGCCGAACCGGGGGTGCATGATCCAGCCCCAGACGATCCCGGCGATCGCGACGGGCAGCACCTGCGGCAGGTAGTAGGCGGCCCGCAGCACGCTGGCCGTACGGGGGCCGAACTTCTTGCCCACGTAGTCGAAGAGGGTCGCCGCCAGGACCAGCCCGATGAGCGTGGGGACGATCGCCATCGCCACGATCAGCGCCGCGTTGTTCCGGAACGACGTCCAGAACCGGGCGTCGGCGAACAACCGGGTGTAGTTGTCGAGCCCGAGCCACCTCGGGTCGCCGATCCCCTGCCACCGGGTGAAGGAGATCCCGACGTTCATCAGGAACGGCACCAGGATCACCGCGGCGAACAGCACCGCGCTGGGCAGCAGGAACACCCAGTATCCGCCGGTGCGGCGGCGCCGCGGGCGCGGCTCCGGCCCGCGGACCGCCTTCGGCCGCGCGGCCGGAGCGTGCACTGCCATCTTTCCTCTTTCCGGCTGTCGGTCGCCGATGTCCTTCCGGCCGCCGGTCGCCGGGGCCTTTCCGGGCCGCCCGGTCGCCGAGGCCTGCTCCGCGGGTCAGTCGCCGATGTCGGCGAGGTTCTCCTCGTACGGCGCGGCCAGCTCGTCGAGCACCTCGGCGGGCTTCTTGGCGCCGTTGATCAGGTTCTGCACCCCGGCCACCAGCACGTCGTAGTAGCCCGGGGCGGGCCAGTCGGGGTAGAACGCCAGCCCGTCGGCGGCCGAGAGCTTCGTGAAGTTCTCGATCAGCTCCTTGCTCTTCGGGTCGGTGATCGCGACGGGGTCGGCCGCCACCGGGATGCCGCCGGAGTTGCCGAGCAGGTTCTGGATCTCCTTCTTCATCGTGATGTCGATGAAGTCGTAGGCCAGGTCCTTGTTCTTCGCGTTCTCCGGGACCACCCAGACGTTCCCGCTGGAGCCGGCGTGCAGGGTGTTGCCCGGCCAGAGGAACGAGCCCCACTCGAAGTCCTTGATGTCGGTGACGAACCGGCCGTACCACCACGATCCGGTGACCACCATCGGGTACTCGCCGCCGATGAAGGACAGGCCCATGTCCTCGGCCTTGATCCCGGCGGAGTCCTTGGCGATGTAGCCCTTCTTCACCCAGTCGGCCGTCGTCTCGGCCGCGTAGGTGAACTCGGGCCCGTGGAAGTCGACCTTGCCCTTGTAGAGCTGGAAGGCGTCCACCCACGGCCGCTGCGCCTTGCTCAGCGCGAGCTGGTAGAAGATCTGCTGCGCCGGGTACTCCGCGCCGCCGACCGCGAGCGGGGTCACCCCGGCCTTGGCGAACGTGTCCATGGCCGCGGTGAACTGCTCGAACGTGGTCGGCACCTCGACCTTGTGCTTGGCGAACAGGTCCTTGTTGTAGTAGACCATCACGTACTCGGCGTAGTTCGGGATGCCGAACCACTTGCCGGAGCCCATGACGCCCCGGTCGTCGTACTTCGCGGTGGTCTGCAGCGACGGGCTGAGCAGCTTGTCCCAGCCGCGCTTCGTGGCCTCCGCCGACAGGTCGGTCAGCAGGCCCTGCTTGGAGAGCAGCCCGGCGGTGGCGTTGCCCTTGTTGTACTCCATGACGTCGGGGGCCTCGTCCGAGTTGAGGATCATGCCCGCCGACTGGCGGATCTGCTCGAACGCCTTCTCCTCGAACTGGACCTTGACGCCGGGGTGGGTGGCCTCGAACTGCTTGATCGCCTCGGCCCAGGCCTTGCCCATCGCCCCGTCGGCGCTCTCGTAGTGCCAGAGCTTCAGCGTCCGGGGACCGCTCGCGGCGGGCTCCGCGCCCTCCTGCCCGTCGCTCCCGCAGGCGGCCAGCGCCGCCAGCATGACCGTCGCGGCCAGCACGGCCGCACCGGTTCGCATTGTGAACATGCTCGTCTCCCATGGATGGTGGCGGCTGCACGCCGCCGGGGGCGGCGGTCCGGCTCCGGACCGCCCGGCCGCGCTCGGGCGGCCGTCGTACTTCAGGCGGCCCCGAACCGCTCGAAACCGGTGACCTTCACCCGGCCCCGAAACGTTCGGGACCCGATGACCTTCACCCGGCCCCGAACCGCTCGGGACCCGTGGGCCTCACGCGGCCCCGAACCGCTCGAAACCCGTGACGCGCGCGGGACCGTCCACCCGGATCGCCCCCGCCTCCACGGTCGCCGTGGTGTCGCCGTCGACGTCGGAGATCACGGCGGTCCCCGCGTCCGTGCCGTAGCCGACCAGCGTGATCTCCCCGAACGGCCCGTCGCCGACGGTCTCGCCGGGCTCGGCCAGGACCGGGACGACCGCGCCGCGCCGGACGAACAGGGGGATGCGCGAAAGCGGCGCGGAGACCGTGACGTGGCGCCCGCCCGTGAGCACCTCGCCCGTCCAGTGGTCCACCCACTCGCCGGCCGGGAGGTAGACCTTCCGGACGCCCTCGGGCGAGGTCATGGGGGCCACCAGCAGGTCGCGGCCGAGGAGGTACTCCAGGTCGGCCTGCCAGGCCACCGGGTCGTCCGGGTGGTCGACGCACAGGGCCCGCATCATCGGCGCCCCGGTCCGCGCCGCCTCGACGGCGGCCGTGTAGACGTACGGCATGAACCGGTAGCGCAGCCTCAGCGCCGCCACGGCCTCGGCCTCGACCTCGGGGAACTCCCACGGCTCGCGGCTGGTGGTGCCGTGCAGCCGCAGCAGCGGGGAGAAGGCGCCGAACTGGGTCCAGCGGACGTACAGGTCGTCGGTGGGGCGGCCGGTGAAGCCGCCCGCGTCGTGGCTCCAGAACGGGATGCCGGACAGTCCGTGCGCCAGCCCGCCGCGCAGGGTGCTGCCCATCGCCGGGTAGCTGGTGTAGGTGTCGCCGCTCCACTGGGCGGCGTGCCGCTGCCCGCCGAGGAAGGACGAGCGCGCCCAGACCATGCCGTGCCCGGCGACCTCGCGCGTCACCTCGGAGACCACGTCGTTGAAGAGCAGCGTGTAGACGTTGTGCAGGTCGGTGCCGCTCATGCCGTTGGCGGCGACCGCGTCGTGCGGCACGCCCTCGGCGAAGTCGGTCTTGAAGACCTGCACGCCCTGCTCCAGCAGCGGCCGGAGCAGCCCGCGGAACCACTCGACGGCCTCGGGGTCGGTGAAGTCGACGATGCCGCAGGCCGGATAGGAACCGTGCCAGGAGTCGGCGACGTAGACCTCCCCGTCCTGGTTCTTAAGGAAATAGCCGGCTTCGGCGGCGGCGGGGAAGGCCGGGCTCAGGTGGGAGATGTACGGGTTCATCCAGAGGCAGACCTTGAAGCCCATCTCCTTGAGGTCCGCCAGCATCCCGGCCGGGTCGGGGAAGTTGCCCTCGTCCCAGCGCAGGTCGGACCAGTGGCCGTCGGTCTGCCAGTAGGTGTCCAGGTGGAGCACGTCGCAGGGGATGCCGCGCTCGCGGATCGTCCGGGCCCGGTTCATCACCCGCTCCTGGGTGTCGACGAAGAAGCCCGAGGAGATCCAGGTGCCGAACGCCCACTTCGGCGGGAGCGCCGGGCGGCAGGTCAGCCGGTCGAAGCGGTCCAGGATCTGCGGCGGGGTCGGCCCGGCGATCACGTAGTAGTCGATCAGGTCGTCCGGGACGACGATCTGCACGCAGCTGTGCGTGGACTGGCACATGTCGAACTCCACCGGGGCGCCGCTGTCGACCAGCACGCCGTAGCCCCGGCTGGACAGGTAGAACGGCACGTTCTTGTAGGCGCGCTGGGACTCGGCGCCGAAGGCGTCGAAGTTCCACATGACCGGCCGCTGGCCGCGCTTGTCCAGCGGGGTGAAGGACTCGCCGAAGCCGGTGAACGCCTCGTCGGCGGGGGCGGCGAAGCTCTCGTGGTAGCCGGCCACCTCGCCGCCGGCCGTGGAGCGGCCGAACGGGAGCGTGCGCAGCCGGCCGCTGATGTCGACGTGGCCGGCGTCCTGCTCCAGCAGGGTCGCCCCGGCGGCGTCGGTGAAGCGCAGGTGCCAGGGGGACAGGGTGATCTCGGCGCGGAGCGGGCCGGCGTCGATCACGACCGTCCCGTCGCCCGTCTCCACCCGGGCCCCGGCGAACCCGCCCGGCGTGACCATGGTGATCGCCCGCGCCGACCGGGTGCGCGCGTCGACGTCCTCGCCGAGCCGTACCCGGATCACCCCTTCGCCCGCCACGCCCACGCAGGCCACGAGCGTCTCCTCGGTCGAGGTCGTCGCCTTCAGGACCACGCCGGCCTCGTCCGCCGCGACCACCTCCGCCGCCGCCAGCGCCGAGAGCCCGCCCTCCCCGTGCGAGCGGACGGGCAGCTCCGGCGGATCGGCGACGAAGTACTCATGCGCGATCAGCGGGGGACGGTAGGGCATGGGGACTCCAGCGCTTCAGGCTTCCAGTTGCTGAATTAGTTTTGCGTCCAAACCAACAAACGTCAATGGCAACGCCTCTCCGGGAAGCACCCGCGCGCTCTGGATGCCACAGGTGACCAGGAGCGGGGCCCAGGCCCGCACCACCGCCTCCACCCGGCCGGGCTTCCAGGTCAGCCGCTCGACCGTGCCGCCCCGCACCACCAGCCCGCGCGCCTCGCCCCGCGGCCAGGCCGCCGGGAGCGCGGGCAGCAGGTCCACCCGCCCGTAGCCGGCGCCCGGCAGCGAGGATCGCACCAGCATGGCCGCGACCAGCGCGGGCAGCCCGCCGCAGACGTCCACGTTGAAGATCGCGTCCCGGTTGTGGGTGGAGACCAGGTTCTCCTCGCGCCAGTAGCGGGTGGCCAGCAGCGTGAGCGTCTCGTGCGCCTCCTCGGCCAGGCCCAGCGCCGCCGCCGCGAGCCCCAGCTGGACCAGCCCGAACGCCATCTCGTCGCTGTCGGAACCGCGCCACCACTCCAGCCGCCGCCGGACCGCGAGCACCGCCGCCTCCGCCAGCCGGGGGTCGTCGAAGGCGGGGTCCCGCTCGTACCAGAGCGGGTAGAGGTGCGAGGCGTGCCGGTGCGCGTGGTTGTCCGCCGGAAGGGCCCCGCCCCCGTCTCCGCTCGTCCCGCCCCGGGAGCCGCCGTCCGCCGCCCCTCCCCGGGAACCGCCGCCCGCCGTGCCGTCCGCGCGCCGGCCCGCGGCGCCGTCCGCCGGGGCGCCGTCCGCGAGGTGCCGCGGGCCGATCCACTCGGCCAGTTCCCCGGTCGGCGCGATCCGGTACACCGGGACGCGTTCCAGCAGCCGCCACCACCGGGCCGGATCCAGCCCCAGGAGCTCGCACGCGCGGACGAGGTTGCGCAGCAGGTCCCGGACGACCGCGATGTCCATCGTCGCGTTGACGCACGCCTGCGAGTCGCCGCCCGCAGGGGTGTTCTCCGGCGAGTAGGACGGGACGAAGTCGCCGTCCTCGTCCAGGAAGTCCTCGTAGAACAGGGCCGCCTCGGTCATGAACGGCAGCGCCCGCTCGCGCAGGAAGGCCAGGTCACCGGTGTGCGCGTAGTGGTCGTGGTAGAGCCGGGCCAGCCAGCCCGCGCCGGCCGTCCAGAAGGTCAGGCACCAGACCGGCCCGAAGTGGTTGTGCAGGCCGTGCGTGGACAGGTGCGCCGGGACCAGGATCCCCCGGCAGCCGTACAGCCTGCGCGCGTTCTGCCGGAAGTCGTCCATCATCGCGTCGACCAGGTCGAAGACCGGGAGCATGAGCTCCGGGGTCCCGGTGCAGGGCAGGGCGGCCACCGCCGAGGCCAGGTTCCCGTCCATGGTGAAGCCGCTGCGCCACGGCGGGTCGTACGTCCCGGTCCACACCCCCTGCAGGGTCGGCGGGAGCTCGCCCGAGCTGGAGATCACCGCGTACCGCCCGGCGGTGAACAGCCGCTCGACCGGCCCGCCGTCCGGCAGCCGGACCTCCGACCGGGCCAGCAGCCCTCCGTGCACGGCCGCGTGCTCGCCCAGCAGCCGCCCGAAGTCGGCGGGCAGCCCGTCCAGCGGGTACGGCTCGCCCCCCGCCCGCCCGACCCCGTGCACGACGGTGCGCACCAGGACGAGCACCTCGCCCCGGACCACCAGCCCGTCGGGGAGCGCCTCCGCCTCCCCGGTGACCCGGCACTCGACCGTGTAGCCCGTCATCGCGCCGGGCCGGCACCCGGGCAGATCCGCGTGGAGGACCAGGCGGCCCGGGGCCGTCACCGAGGTGAACCGGACCGGGACCGGCGGCTCGCCGTCCGGCGGCAGCAGCCGGAGCAGCCCTCCGGCCCCGGAGAGGCGGACCGCCACCACGTCGGCGGGGCGGGAGGCGAACACCTCCTGCCGGGCCGGGCCGTGCTCCTGCGTCACCAGCCCGGTCGTGAAGTCGCAGCTCCGCCGGACGTCGCCGGGCGCGCGGGTGGAGAAGGCCAGGGTGGCGGCGGGGACCAGGGGGTCGATCCAGCGGGTCTCCGCGTAGCCGGGATGCTCTTCGGCCGCGAGCCCGGCGACCCGCTCGGCCGCCTCGCGGGCGCGCCCGCCGTACAGCAGGCCGTGCAGCTCGGACAGGACGCGGGCGGTGTGCGGGGGCGGCAGGGGCTCGGTGACGGGGAGGAAGAGGCGTTCGTGGGAGAGGGTGACCCGGAACTCCCCCGGCTCCCCGTACACCAGGGCGCCCTGGCGGCCGTTGCCGGTGATCAGCGCCCGCTCCCAGTCTCCGGTCGCGGCACTTGAGACGACTCCATGATCCATGGATAATTAGTTTAGTTACTGTCCTAACAAAGGATCCAGAGTGAACTGGCCGAAAGGGCTGGAAGGCCTGTGCTACGGCGGGGACTACAACCCCGAGCAGTGGCCGGAGAAGGTCTGGGAAGAGGACGTCGCCCTGATGCGGCAGGCCGGGGTCAACCTGGTCAGCGTCGGGGTGTTCTCCTGGGCGCGCCTCGAACCCGCCGAGGGGGCCTACGACTTCGGCTGGCTGGACCGGGTGCTCGACCTGCTGCACGGCGGCGGGGTCCGGGTGAACCTGGCCACCCCCACCGCCTCCCCGCCGCCCTGGTTCTCGCTGGCCCACCCCGACGCGCTGGCCGTCACCGCCGACGGCGTCCGGCTCACCCACGGCAGCCGCGACACCTACTGCGTGACCGCCCCCGCCTACCGCGAGGCCTCGGTCCGCATCGCCCGCGCGCTCGCCGAGCGCTACGCCGGCCACCCGGCGCTGGCCATGTGGCACGTGCACAACGAGTACGGCACCGGCTGCCACTGCGACCACGCCGCCGCCGCCTTCCGGGCCTGGCTGCGCGCCCGGCACGGCTCGCTGGAGGCGCTGAACGACGCCTGGACCACCTCGTTCTGGAGCCAGCACTACTCGGCGTGGGAGCAGGTCATGCCGCCCCGCGCCACCCAGTACCTGCCCAACCCCGCCCAGGTCCTCGACTTCCGCCGCTTCCTGTCCGACGAGCTGCTCGCGCACTTCCGCGAGCAGAAGGCGGTCCTGCGCGAGCTCACCCCGGACGTCCCGGTCACCACGAACTTCGTCTTCGGCGACTGGGTCCCGGTGAACCAGTGGGACTGGGCGAAGGAGGTGGACCTGGTCGCGATCGACCACTACCCGGCCCAGAACCCCCCGGAGGAGACCGCGTTCGCCGCCGACCTGGCGCGCGGCTGGGCGGGCGGGCGGCCGTGGCTGCTGATGGAGCAGGCCGTGGTGACCTACACCGGCCCCCGCATGGCGGCCAAGCGCCCCGGCGAGATCACCCGGTTGAGCCTGTCGCACATCGCGCGGGGCTCGCGCGGGGCGATGTTCTTCCAGTGGCGGGCCTCGCGCGGCGGGGCCGAGCTCTGGCACGGCGGGATGGTCCCGCACTCCGGGCCGGACTCGCGGATCTTCCGCGAGATCCGCGACCTCGGCGCGCTGCTGCCCGCCCTGGCCGAGGCCTGCGAGGCGCCGGTCGAGGCGTCCGCCGCGATCCTGTGGGACCCCGAGTCGGGCTGGGCGCTGCAGTCCCCCGGCTTCCCGTCCACCGAGGTCGGCTACCTGGAGGCCGTACGGCAGGCGCACCGGGTGCTCTACCGGCACGGCGTCACCGCCGACTTCGCCCGCCCCTCGGCGGACCTGTCCGCCTACGAGCTGGTGATCGCCCCGAGCCTCTACCTGCTCTCCGACGACGACGCGGACAACCTGCGCCGGTACGCCGCCGGCGGCGGCCGCCTGGTGGTCTCCTTCCTCAGCGGGATCGCCGACGGACACGCCCGGGTCCGGACCGGCGGCTACCCCGGGGCGCTGCGCGACCTGCTCGGCGTCCGGGTCGAGGAGTTCCTGCCGATCGCCGACCCGGTCACGCTGGACGACGGCGCCACCGCGACGCTGTGGACCGAGCACGTCCACCTGGCCGGGGCCGAGGCCCTGGCCCGCTACCCGGACGGCACCCCCGCGGTCACCCGCCGCGGCCGGGCCGTCTACGTCTCCACCCGGCTGGACGACGACGCCTACGCCCGCCTGCTCGGCCTCGGCCCCGCCGCCCCCGTCGAGTCCGTACGGCGCGGCGACTGGGTTTTCTCCGTCAACCACGGCGACCGGGAGCAGGCGATCCCCGGTAACCTGCTGCTGCCCCCGGGAGGGTACGCGGTGGCCCGGGTGCCTCGCTGAGGCACGGCCACCGGGGATCAAGCGGGTGTCCAGCGGACTGCAATGGGCCGCTGGCACGCTCGGGGCCGTAGTCGAAGGAGGCTCCCGTGCGTCGTTCCATCTCCCTGGCGCTCACCGCCGCGATCGTCGCGGCGCCGGGGTTCGCAGCCCTGCCCGCCCACGCCGCGCCCGCCGTACTCGCCGCGCCCGCCCACGGTCAGGCCCGCGCCTCGGCCGGGACCCCGGCGTGGCCGGTCCCGGCCGGCTGGACCCCGGCCGGACAGGCGGCGGCACCGGCGGCGGAGCAGGCGGCGGGACCGTGCCGGCCCGGTCAGCGGGCGAACCTGCGCGGCCGGGACTTCACCCGGGGCGCCCAGCTCCCCGCCAGCCTGCGCTGCGCCGACCTGACCGGGGCCAAGCTGGACGGCCAGGAGCTGGTGCAGAAGGACCTGACCGGGGCGATCCTGCGCGACGCCTCGCTCAAGGAGGCCAACCTCACCCAGGTGACGCTGAAGTACGCCGACCTGCGCGGCGCGAACCTGACCGAGGCCGACCTGGGCCAGGTCAAGGCCGACCACGCCGACCTGCGCGGCGCGATCCTCGTGGACGCCGAGGCGGGGCAGGCCGAGTTCCCCTACGCGGACCTGTCCGGGGCGAAGCTGACCCGGGCCGAACTGACCCAGGTGGAGTTCACCAGCGCCAAGCTCGTCGGCGCCGACCTCAGCGAGAGCACGCCCGGCCAGCTCAAGGCCCGCAAGGCCGACTTCACCCGGGCCAGGCTCCGCGAGGCCCCGCTCACCCAGGCCAACCTGCGCAACGCCGTCTTCGTCGACGCCGACCTGACCGAGGCCGAGTTCACCATGGCCGAGCTCGCCGGGGCCGACTTCACCGGGGCGACGGTCGAGAAGGCGTCGTTCACCATGGCCGACGACGCGAACCTCGAGGGCGCCAAGGGCACCCCCACCGGCCTCGCCGGCCTGCCGACCTCCTTCCCCACCTCGCTCCCCCTGGGCGGCGAGGAGACGCCGGAGGACGAGCCGTCCACGGCCGCGGCGCCGGACGAGGGCGGCGGGATCTCCGTTGGGCTCGTCATGGTGGTGCTCAGCGCGGTGGGCCTGGCGGTCACCGTGGTGGCCTGGGGCGTCAGCGCGCAGCGGCGGACCAGGCGCAACGCCCGGTTCACCCTCATGCGCCGGGGCGCGGAGGAGGACATCACCCGGCTCGGCGAGGAGATCGACCGGCTCGACTACGAGTTCCAGATCAGCGGACGCGGCGGGATGACCGCCGACCACGACTGGCGGCAGGCCCTGGACGCCTACGAGGCCGCGAAGAACGCCCTGGTCATGGCCAGGCGGGAGCAGGACCTGCACCTCGTGGCGCGGGCCGTGCAGGACGGCCGGAACGCCCTGGGACGGCTCCGCGGCCGCGTCCGCTGAGGCGGGCCGGAGAGAGGGCCCGAGGTCAGATGCCGCTGGGGGTCATCGGCTGCATCAGGCGGCGGGCCGCCTCGGTGACGGACCCGGACAGCGAGGGGTAGACCGCGAAGGTGTGCGCGAGCTGATCCACGGTGAGCCGCTGCTGGACGGCGACCGAGACCGCCAGGATCAGCTCGGAGGCGCGCGGGGCGACCACGACGCCGCCGAGGATGATGCCGGTGTTGGGGCGGCAGAACAGCTTCACGAAGCCGTCGTGGAAGCCCTGCATCTTCGCCCGGGCGTTGGTCGCCAGCGGGAGTTTGACCACGTTGGCCTGGATCTCCCCGGACTCGATCGCCTTCTGCGTGATGCCGACCGCGGCGATCTCGGGGTCGGTGAAGATGTTGGAGGCCACGGTGGCCAGGCGGAGCGGCTGCACGGCCTCGCCGAGGGCGTGCCAGACGGCGATCCGGCCCTGCATCGCGGCGACGGAGGCGAGCATCAGCACCCCGGTGCAGTCGCCGGCCGCGTAGACGCCCGGCGCGGAGGTGCGGGAGACCTTGTCCACCTGGACGAACCCGCCCCGGTCGAGGGTGACCCCGGCCTCCTCCAGGCCGAGCCCGGCGGTGTTGGGGACCATGCCGACCGTCATCAGGCAGTGGCTGCCCTCGGCGGTCCGGCCGTCCTCCAGGGTGACGACCACGCCGTCGGCCGTGCGCTTGACCGACTCGGCGCGGGAGCGGCCCATGACGTTCATCCCGCGGCGCCGGTAGACCTCCTCCAGGACCTCGGCGGCGTCGGCGTCCTCGTTCGGCATCATCCGGTCGCGCGACGAGACGAGGGTGACCTCGGAGCCGAGCGAGCGGTAGGCGCCGGCGAACTCCGCGCCGGTGACGCCGGAGCCGACCACGATGAGGTGCTCGGGCAGCTCCTCCAGGTCGTACATCTGCCGCCAGGTGAGGATGCGCTCCCCGTCGGGCTCGGCGGTCGGCAGGATGCGCGGGGTCGCGCCGGTCGCCACGATGACCACGTCGGCCCGGATCGTCCGGTCGCCGGCCCGGACCACCTGCGGGTCCACCAGCCGCCCGGGGGCCCGGACCACCTCGACGCCCTCGGCGGCGAGCCGCGCCGCGATGTCGGTCGACTGCGCCCGGGCCAGCTCCTTCACCCGCAGGTTGACCAGCGGCATGTCGGCCACGGGGGTCCCCACGTCGCCGTCGGGGCCCCCGCTGTAGTGCACGCCCAGCGCGGCGGCGTCGAGCAGCGCCTGCTTGCGCACGGAGGTCGCGATCAGGGTCTTGGAGGGCACGCAGTCGGTGAGCACGCAGGCGCCCCCGGGCCCGTCCTGCTCGACCACGGTGACCTGCGCGCCCAGCTGCGCCGCCACCAGTGCCGCCTCGTATCCGCCGGGTCCGCCACCGATGATCACGATCCTTGTCACCACCCCATTCTCCCGCATCCCCGGACCAACCACCGCTCGGGTCCCCTTCGAAAACCGGGGAAAGCCCTTGCCTTCCGAGGAACCTTCGAGGAAATCGACGACATGACACTGCGGGAGGGGCATGCGGGCGATCTTGGATTAGTCTTGGGCACCGTGCCTGTCTACGCCGCCTACGGCAGCAACATGGACCCCGAGCAGATGGCCCAGCGGGCCCCGCACTCCCCCGTCCGGGGGTCGGGCTGGCTGCAGGGCTGGCGCCTGACGTTCGGCGGGGACGACCTCAGCCGGGAGGGCGCGCTCGACGGCGCGCTCGCCACCATCGTCGAGGACCCCGACGAGCACGTCTTCGTCGTCCTCTACGACGTCCCCGAATGGGACGAGACCTCCCTCGACCAGTGGGAGGGCGCCACCCGCGGCCTCTACCACAAGGTACGGCTGCGCGTGCAGACCCTGGACGGCGAGGTCGTGGCCTGGTTCTACGTGCTCGACGGCTACGAGGGCGGCCTGCCCTCGGCGCGCTACCTCGGCATCCTGTCCGACGCCGCCGAGAAGGCCGGGGCGCCCGACGACTACGTCAAGGCGCTGCGCAACCGTCCCTGCACCTCCTTCGGCGGCTGACGCCTCCCGTCGGCCGGGCCGGCGGCGGATCGTGACCGGCGGCGTGCCGCCGCTCCGGAGGCCCGCCGGTGCTCCGGAGGCCCGCCGGTGCTCCGGAGGCCCGGCGGCGGTCACGCCCGGTCCAGGGCCCGGCGGTGCTCCGGAGGCCCGGCGGCGGTCACGCCCGGTCCAGGGCCCGCGGCGGGTCGCGGCCGCCGGAGTCATGGCGCGGACGGCCCGGCGAGTACGCTCGGTGAGGTGACCAATGACCCTTATGCACTCGCCACGGACGCCGCGACCGCACTGCGGAGCGCCACCGGAGTCGAGTCCTTCGACGTCGCGCTGGTGATGGGGTCGGGCTGGGTCCCGGCCGCCGACGCGATCGGTGAGACCGTCGCCGAGATCCCGGTGACCGACCTGCCCGGTTTCGCACCGCCCGCCGTGGCCGGCCACGCGGGCAGGGTCCGCGCCGTGCGGACCGAGTCGGGCAAGAACGCGCTGATCTTCCTCGGCCGCACCCACCTCTACGAGGGCCGGGGCGTCGAGCCCGTCGTGCACGGCGTGCGCACCGCCGTACGGGCCGGGGCCCGCACCGTCGTGCTGACCAACGCCGCCGGCGGCCTGCGCCCGGAGACCCAGGAGGTCGGCGAGGCGGTGCTGATCAGCGACCACATCAACCTGACCGGCGCCAACCCGATCACCGGCGCCACCTTCGTCGACCTCACCGAGGTCTACTCCCGGCGCCTGCGCGACCTGGTCCGCGGGGTCGAGCCCACCATGACCGAGGGCGTCTACGTCGCCTTCCGCGGCCCGACCTACGAGACCCCCGCCGAGATCCAGATGTGCCGGGTCCTCGGCGGCGACATGGTCGGCATGTCCACCGTGCTGGAGGCCGTCGCGGCCCGCGAGGCCGGTGCCGAGGTGCTCGGCATCTCCCTGGTCACCAACCCGGGGGCGGGCCTGGTCGGCAAGCCGCTGAACCACGAGGAGGTGCTCCAGGTCGGCCGCACCACCGCGGCCCGCATGGGGGTCCTGCTCGCCGGGATCGTCAACAAGCTGTAGAGCCCGGCCCGCGGGTCCCCGAGGCGGGACCCGCGGGGCCGGTGGGGAAACCGGCGGGGACACGCCCTCCCCGCCCGGAGCGTGAGGTGATCATGAGCAGCGATCTCGTACGGCTCGCCCAGGACTGGCTGGCCCAGGACCCGGACCCGCGGACCCGGGAGGAGCTCCGGGAGCTTCTCGACGAGGGGGACGAGGAGGCGCTGCGCGAGCGGTTCGGCGCCAAGCTGGAGTTCGGCACCGCCGGTCTCCGCGGCGAGCTGGGCGCCGGCCCCAACCGGATGAACCGGGTCACCGTCATGCGCGCCGCCGCCGGGCTGGCCGCCGTCCTCGGCCCGGACCGGCACGTGGTGATCGGCTACGACGCCCGGCACAACTCCGACGTCTTCGCCCGCGACACCGCCGCCGTGCTGACCGGCGCCGGGCTGCGGGCCTCGCTGCTCCCGGCCCCCCTGCCCACCCCCGTGCTGGCCTTCGCCGTCCGCCACCTCGGCGCCGACGCGGGCGTGACCGTCACCGCCAGCCACAACCCGCCCCGGGACAACGGCTACAAGGTCTACTGGGGCGACGGCTCCCAGATCGTGCCGCCGGTCGACGCGGGCATCTCCGCCGCCATCGACGCCGTCGGCCCCGTCTCCTCCCTGCCCCTGGGCTCTCCCGGCGACCCCGGGTGGACCGACCTGGGCGAGGAGATCGTGGCCGCCTACCTGGACGCGGTGACCCTGCTCCCGCTGGGCGACGCCCGCGAGCTGAAGGTCGTCTACACGCCCCTGCACGGCGTCGGCGGCGTCACGCTCACCTCCGCGTTCCTGGCCGCCGGGTTCGCGAGCCCGGTGACCGTCGAGGCCCAGGCCGACCCGGACCCCGACTTCCCGACCGTCGCGTTCCCCAACCCGGAGGAACCCGGCGCGATGGACCTCGCCCTGGAGCTCGCCGGGCGGATCGGCGCGGACCTCGTGCTGGCCAACGACCCCGACGCGGACCGCTGCGCCGTGGGCGTGCCCCTGCCGCAGGGCGGCCACCGGATGCTCACCGGCGACGAGGTCGGCGCCCTCCTCGGCGAGCACGTCATCCGGCACACCTCGGGCGACGACCGCCTGGTCGCCACCACCATCGTCTCCTCGTCCCTGCTCGGGAAGATCGCGGCCGAGCACGGCGTGGGCTACGCCGAGACCCTCACCGGCTTCAAGTGGATCATGAAGGCCGGGGGCGGGCGGGGGAACCTGGTCTACGGCTACGAGGAGGCGCTGGGCTACAGCGTCGGCTCCGGCGGCGGCCTGCCCGTCCACGACAAGGACGGCATCGGCGCGGCCCTGACCGTCGCCGGCCTCGCCGCCCGGGCCAAGCGCGACGGCCGCACCCTGCTCGACCTCCTCGACGACCAGGCCCGCCGGTACGGCCTGCACGCCACCTCCCAGCTCTCGGTCCGGGTGAACGACCTGTCCCTGATCGCGGGGGCCATGGCCCGGCTGCGCGCCGCCCCTCCGGTGGAGCTCGGCGGCCGCAAGGTCGAGTCGGCCGAGGACCTGAGCCTGGGCTCGGCGGGCCTGCCGCCCACCGACGGCATCCGCTACCGCCTGGCGGGCGGCGCCCGTGTCGTGGTCCGGCCCTCGGGGACGGAACCCAAGCTCAAGTGCTACCTGGAGACCGTCGTACCGGTGACCGGCGAGGTCGCCGACGCCCGGGCGCAGGCCGTACGGGAGCTGGGCGCGCTGACGGCCGACCTGTCGGCGGCGCTGGGCCTGTGACGTGCCCTCCGGGCCGGGGTCCGCGTGCGCTCAGACGCGGAACCGGTCGACCAGCGTCCGCAGGTCGGCCGACATGCGGGCGAGGTCCTCGGCCGCGCGCCGGGCCTCGGTCACACCGTCGCTGGTGAGCCGGACCGCGCCGGCCACGTCGGAGACGGTCTCGGCGATCCGCCCGGTGCCGGAGGCCGCCTGGGTCACGCCGCGGTTCATCTCCCCGGAGGTGGCGGTCTGCTCCTCCACCGCGCCGGCGATGGCCAGCTGGTAGTCGTTGATGCGGGTGATGATCCCGCTGATCTCGCTGATCGCCGCCACCGCGTCGCCGGTGTCGGCCTGGATCGCCTCGACCCGCCGGGCGATGTCCTCGGTCGCCCTGGCGGTCTCCTGCGCCAGGTCCTTGACCTCGCCGGCGACCACGGCGAAGCCCTTGCCGGCCTCCCCGGCGCGGGCGGCCTCGATGGTGGCGTTCAAGGCGAGCAGGTTGGTCTGCTCGGCGATGGACGTGATGGTCCTGATGACCGAGCCGATCTCCGCGGAGGAGGCGCCGAGCCTGGCGACGGTCTCGTTGGCGGAGGCGGCCACGGCGACGGCCTGCGAGGCGACGCCGGCCGCCTGTCCCGCGCTCTGCGCGATCTCCCCGATCGCCGCGCTCATCTGCTCGGATCCGGCCGCGACGGAGTGCACGTCGCCGGAGACCTGCTGGGCGACGGCGGCGACCGCGCCGATCCGGACGCTGGCCTCCTCCGCTCCGGCGGCGATCCGGCCGCTGGTGACGGTCAGCTCCCCGGAGGCGGTGGCCAGCCCGCCCACGGAGGCGTCGATGGTGCGCACGGCGGTGCGCATGTGCTCGATCGCCTGGTTCAGCGCCTGGGCCATGCGGCCGAGCTCGTCGCGGGAGGCGACGTCGGCACGCGGGGTGAGGTCGCCCTCCGCCACCGCGGCCAGGACCCGGCCGATGCGGCGCACCGGCCGGGAGATGGAGCGTCCCAGCGGGACGCAGAGCGCCACCAGCAGCACCACCCCGCCGATCCCCACCAGCAGGGAGAGCAGGCGGGTCTGCGCGACGGAGGCGTCCATCCCGGCGCGGGCGGCCTCGATCTCGGCGTCCACCCCGGCGTGCACCGCCTCCAGCTTGCCGTCCACCACGCCGTTGCGCTCGGCGATCTGCTGCGCGCGCTCCCGCGCGGCGGCCCGGTCGCCTCCGGCGTCGGCCACGAACGCCGACACGAAGGCGTTGAACCCCTCGATGTCGGGCCGTACCGACTCCAGCCGCTCCCGCACCCGCTCCGGCAGGGCAAGGGCGTCCAGGTCCGCCACGGCCCGCTTCACCGACGCCACGTCCTCGGGCAGGTCGGCGCGCACGTCGCTGAGATCCTGCTCGCTGATCGCCCGGTAGGCGTCGACCTTCAGCTCGGCCTCACGGGTGTCGAGGTGGTTGAGGATCGCCTTGGCGTGCTCCATGCCCCGCAACCGGTCGGCGTCGCCGATCAGCCGGCTCTGGGAGTACATGCCGATGCCGACGACGGAACCGACCGTCACCGCCCCCGCGGTGAAGATCAGCGCCAGTCGCTGCGTGACACTGAGGTTCGTCACTCGTGCCGCCATGGCTTCCTCCAAGGGGTCGGCGGGACACCCGCCCCATCGGCGCAGTGCCGCCCGTACTGAGCATTCCGCCGCCGGACGGGCCCACCGGACGGGCCCGCCGGGCGTTCCGGCGCCGGGCACCGGACGTCCCGCTCCCGGCGGGAGCCCCGGCCGCCGCGACCGTCGGCGTGCGGTCCTCCGGAACGGGAAAGACTCGGCCCCGGAATCTCCATATCCGGTCTCCTCACCGGTGAGGTGCCGGCATCCGGGCATATCGGATAGCAGAGTCTCACTGTTGAGACTCTCACGGATGAGACCGTCGGGGAGCGATGGCCCGGTTCATCGGCAGGGAGCACGAGCTGTCCAGGCTGGAACGCCTGCTGGGCAAGGTCGCGACGGGCGGCCGGGCCGGACGGCCGGGCCGGGCGGTCCTGATGCGCGGCCGCCGCGGAGTCGGCAAGTCCCGGCTGGCGGAGGAGTTCGTCCGGCGCGCGGGCGTGCCGTGCGTCTTCCACACCGCCGTCCGGGGCACGGAGGCCGAGCAGGTGGCGGGGCTGCTCGCCGACGGCGCCGCGTCCGGCGTCCCCGGTGCGCGGATCCTGGCGGAGCGGTCCGCCGGATCGTGGGAGGACGCGCTCCGCCTCCTGGCGGTGGCCGTCCCCCAGGAGTCGCCGAGCGTCGTCGTGCTCGACGGGCTCCCCGTGCTCCTGGCGACCGCCCCCCAGCTGGAGGGCGTGCTGCAGGTGCTGTTCGCCCGGGAGCTGTCCCGCCGCCCCGTGCTGCTCGTCCTCGTCGGCTCGGACCTGGAGGCCATGGAGGCGGTGAACCGGCCGGGCCGGCCCTTCTACATGCGCGCCACCGAGCTGGTCGTCCACCCCCTCACCCCGGCGGACGTGGCGGACGCGGCGGGGCTGCCCGCCGCCGAGGCCGTCGACGCCCGGCTGGTCTCCGGCGGCCTGCCGCTGATCTGCCGGGAGTGGCCCCCGGGGCTGCCCGTGCGGGAGCAGCTCCGGCGGGCCCTGTCCGACCCGGTCTCGCCCCTGGTGGTCACCGGGGAGCGCGTCCTGGCCGCCGAGGCGCCGCCGGACACGCAGGCGAGGACCGTCCTGAACGCCGTCGGCGCCGGGCACCGCACCCACTCCGCGATCGGCCGCGCCGTGCCGGGGGTGCCCAGGGCCTCGCTCAACCGGGCGCTGCAGTCCCTCGTGGAGCGACGGCTGGTCACCGCCGCGACCCCGCTCTCCACCCGGCCGTCGCGCGAGACCCGCTACCACGTCACCGACGCGCACCTGCGCTTCTGGCTCGCCTTCGTCGGCTCCGGGCTGGCGGAGATCGAACGGGACCGGGGCGACCTCGCCCTCGCCCGCCTCCTGCGCTCGTGGGACGCGTGGCGCGAGGCGGCCGTCAAGCCTCTGGTCCGGCAGTCGCTGCGGCGCATGGGCGGGCTTCCCGGGGGGACGGGCGCGATCGGCGGCTACTGGACCCGCACCGACGACCCGGAGATCGACGTCGTGGGGACGGACCTCGAACCGGTCGGGCGTACGGTGACCCTGCTCGGCTCGGTCGTGTGGCGGGAGGACCGGCCCTTCGAGCGGGGCGACCTGGACGCGCTCATCGTCCGCCGCTCCCGGATGCCGGGTGCGGCCCCCGCCACGCCGCTGCTCGCCGTCTCCCGGAGCGGCTCGGCGACGGCGGAGGTCGCCCTGGTCACCCCGGAGGACCTCGTCGCCGCCTGGCGTGCCGGTCCGCCCTGACCCCCGTCGGCCCGGGGCCGCGCCCTCCTGCCGTACGGGCTCAGGCCCTGCCGGGACGCGACCCGGACCGTATCCGGCGCGGGACGCGACCCGGACCGTATCCGGCGCGGGACCGGCTCAGGCCAGGAAGGCGGCGACCACCAGGGCCAGGGCGACGCCCAGCGCGGCCAGAGCGCCCGGCGCCCAGGTGATCCTCACCGTCGCGGGCCCCTCACCGGCCCCGGCCCCGGCTCCGGTCCCACCGGTCCCGGTCCCACCGGCTCCGGCCCGCGGCCTGGCGGCCTCGGCGCGCCGCCTGATCTGCTCGGCCACCCAGTCGGCGTGCGTCCTGCCCGCCAGCGCCTCGGCCGCCGCCTGCTCCCCCCTGCTCCGGGCGGGCTCGGTCGCCAGGGCGCCGCCGTCGGAGCCGGAGCGCCCGCGCCGTACGGCCGCCGCCCGCTCCCGCGCCGTGGTCTGCGGCGTCCAGCAGCGGACCGCCGCGTCACCGGAGGTGATCGTGATCCCGTGCGAGACCGCCACGCCGTCCACCGCGGCCCAGGGCACGAAGGCGTCCCGGAGCGGGTTGCGGACCAGCACGCCCTCGTCGGTCAGGACGACCGCCGGGCGGATGCACGTGACGAACACCAGGGCCGTCAGCACCGCCAGGACCGCCCCGGCGGCCAGCGAGGGCGGCCCGCTGTAGCGGACGACCAGGTCGGCCGCGTTCGCCGCGGCGAACACGACCCACACCCAGCCGAGGACCAGCGCGGCCTTCGACCGGAACACCTCTCTCATGACACCCGTCCCGCTCCTGCGGCCCCGCTCACGCCTGCCACTTCAGCCGCGCGAAGCCCGGCTTGATGACGCCGTTGATGAGGGCCAGCCGGTCGTCGAACGGCAGGAACGCCGACTTCATCGCGTTGACCGTGAACCACTGCAGGTCGTCCCAGTCGTAGCCGAACGCCTCCACCAGTTTGGCGAACTCCTCCGAGACGGTGGTCCCGCTCATCAGCCGGTTGTCGGTGTTGACCGTCACCCGGAAGCTGAGGCGGCGGAGCAGGCCGATCGGATGCTCGGCGATGGAGGGCGCCGCCCCGGTCTGCAGGTTGGAGGTCGGGCACATCTCCAGCGGGATGCGCTTGTCTCGCACGTAGGCCGCCAGGCGGCCGAGCTTGGGCTCGCCGTCGCCGGACACCGCGATGTCGTCGATGATCCGCACGCCGTGGCCGAGCCGGTCGGCGCCGCACCACTGGATCGCCTGCCAGATCGACGGGAGCCCGAACGCCTCGCCGGCGTGGATGGTGAAGTGGGCGTTCTCCCGCTGGAGGTATTCGAAGGCGTCCAGGTGGCGCGTGGGCGGGTAGCCCGCCTCGGCCCCGGCGATGTCGAACCCGGCCACGCCGACGTCGCGGTAGCGGACCGCGAGCTCGGCGATCTCCATGGACCTGGCCTGGTGGCGCATCGCGGTGAGCAGCGTGCCCACCTTGATCCCCCGGCCCTCCGAGCCGATCCTGAACCCCTCCAGGACCGCCTCGATGACCTCTTCGAGGCTCAGGCCCCGCTCGGTGTGCTGCTCGGGCGCGTAACGCACCTCGGCGTAGACCACGCCGTCGGCCGCCAGGTCCTCCGCGCACTCGGCGGCGACCCGGACCAGCGCCTCGCGCGTCTGCATGACGCCGACCGTGTGGTCGAAGGTCTCCAGGTAGCGCTCCAGCGAACCGGAGTCGGAGGCCTCCTGGAACCAGGTGCGCAGCGCGCCGGGGTCGGTCGTGGGCAGCCGGTCGTAGCCGGTCTCGCGGGCCAGTTCGACGATGGTCCCGGGCCGCAGACCGCCGTCGAGGTGATCGTGGAGCAAGACCTTCGGAGCCCGGCGGATCTCCTCAAGGGTGGGTAGCTGCTGGCTCATCTCGATATCCTACCGTCCGGTATCCGTCCGGCGATCTTCCGGAGACCGCCGGAAGCCGCGCGGGCTATTCGTCACGGCGTGCCGTCTCCGGGGAGAAGGCGGGCAGGCAGACGGCGACGTACTCGGCGCCCTCGGGGCCGCAGCTGTAGCGGACCTTCTCCCCCGGCTCGCAGGCGAACGCCTGGCCGGCGCGCACCTCGGTCGTGCCCCCGGCGTGCTCGACGACGACCGTCCCGGAGAGCACCAGGGTGTACTCCGCGAACTCCGGCGTCTGGGCCGGCTCGTCCCAGCCCGCGGGGGCCTTCATGTGCGCGATCGAGATCCCGGCGTCGCCGCTGTTGACCCGGCCGACGTACTCGTCGATGATCTTTCCCCCGGGTACGGGGATCCGCGTCGCGCTGTCGATTTTCCTCACCATCGGACCATCTTGCCACCGGGCCCGGGGCACGGGTTCAGTGGGCCACGTCGATGACCAGGCGGTTCGGCTGCTTCTGCTCGGTGACGCGGAACCCGGCCCTGCGCTCCAGCACGATGCCCACGCCCACCACGGCCTCGAAGTCGCCGGTCTTCACGACGCTGCGCACGTTGCCCAGCCCGGCCTGCAGGATCGGCCCGCCCGTCAGGGTGGGGGTGCCCTCCTCGGTGTGCGCGTTCGCCGGGAGCATCGTCACCTGCAGGTAGGCCCCGCCCTCGACGTCGATCGGCTCCCCCGACCCGTCCTGGACCAGCTCGGGCACCCAGTCCACGGTGTAGCCGGGCAGGTCCCCCCTGAAGTCGATCACCACCCGGTCGTAACCGGCGTGTTCGGCGAAGCGCACGCCGGTGACGAGCGGCGGTTCGTCGAGGTTCCGCTCGACCCGCACCGCTCCGGTACTCGTCGGCGGCTCCGGCCCGGTGGGCGGCGCCTGCGGGGCGGAGGTCCTCCCCGGGGTCCGCCCACCCGACGGGTCCTGCGTACCGGGCGGGTCCTGCGCGGTCGGCGGGACCGACCCGGTCCCGGCGGTGGAGGCGACCCCGGAGGACGGGGAGCCGGTGACCCCGGTGGCCCGGCCGGCCGGGTCCGTCCGGCCGGTCGAGCCGCCGCAGCCGGCCAGCAGGACGAGGGGAATGATCACTAGCGCGGCGCGAGAGCGGTTCATGTGGGCCTCCTGCCGGGTTAGATGCCCAGGAACACCCGCCGGTTCACCGCCCCGGCCGTCCTCGTCACGCGGAGATCCGCACCCGCCCCCATGGGCCCCTGATTCGTCCATGGGGGCGCGGGCGTTCCCGGACGGTCTCCGCCCTCGGGCCGATTCCATCCCCGGCCCGGCTCCGGGTACAGGCCGGCTCCGTCCTCAGACGGTCTCCAGGACCGGCTCCTCCTTCCGCTCCGCGGCGGCCGTACGGGCTCCGCGCAGCCCGGTGAGGGCGATCACCAGACCGGCCAGCGCGAGGATGCCGGAGACCGCGATCGCGGCGCGGAAGCCGTCGAGCGGGTCGGCGCTCGTACTGGAGGTCAGCACCGCCGTCACCACCGCCAGCACGACGGCGCCGCCGACCTGGCCGGAGGTGTTGAGCAGGCCGGAGGCCAGGCCCTGCTCGTCGTCGGCGACCCCGTTGGTCGCCTGGATGTTGAGCGACGGGAAGGACAGGGCGAAGGCGACGCCCAGCAGGACCATGCCCGGGATGACCAGCGTGGCCAGGTCGGGTGCCTCGTCGACGCGGAGGAAGAAGGCGTATCCGGCGGCCAGCGCGGCCGAGCCGATCACGATCAGCCGGGCGGTGCCGAAGCGGTCGGCCAGGCCGCCCATCTTCGTCGAGGTGACGGCCACCAGCAGGCCGGCCGGGAGGAAGGCCAGCGCGGTCTCCAGCGGGGACCAGTGCAGGAAGTGCAGGAAGTTCTGGAAGTACTGCGTGACTCCTCCGTTCCCTGAAGGGAGCGGCTTCTCGCTAAGCCGCTTGCGCAGCCTCACGAAGGGCAAGCCCTGCCCTCACGATGTTGACCGCCGCGTTCACGTCGGCGTGCGCTTCATGCCCGCACGCCGTACAGGCGAACGCGGCCTGGGTGAGGCGGTTCTCCTTCGCCACGTGCCCGCAGCGCGAGCACGTGCGGGAGGTGTTGGCGGGGTTCACCGCGATCAACTCGCGACCGGCGCTTTCAGCCTTGTACGCGAGGACCGTCAGGAACACCCCCCAACCCGCATCCAGGATCGAACGGTTCAGCCCGGACTTGGCCGCGACATTGCGGCCGGGCTGCTCTGCGGTGCCGGACGCCGACCGCGTCATGTTCGCGACCTTCAGCGCCTCGTGCACGATCACGTCGTAGGCGGCCACCAGAGCGTTCGCGGCCTTGTGGGCGTGGTCCAGGCGTTGCCGCCGCACCTTGGCGTGCAGCGCCGCGACCCGGGCCACGGCCTTGCGGCGCCGCGCGGACCCTCTCTTCTTGCGGGCCAGGTCGCGCTGCGCCGCCGCCAGGCGGTCGGCGGAGGCCGCCAGGTGGCGCGGGTTGCCGATGTGCCCGCCGCCGGAGGTGGTCACCAGCGACGCCACCCCCAGGTCGATCCCGGCGACCGCGCCGGTGGCGGGCAGGGGCTGGGCGGGCACCTCGTCGCACGACAGGATCACATACCAGCGGGAACCCTCCCGCTTCACCGCGATCGTCTTCACCTTCCCGCGCACGGGCCGGTGCCGGTGCACGCGCACATGCCCGACGCCCTGCAGCCGCACGTAGGTGGCGGTCGGGTGCTCGGGTTGGGAGTCCCACCGGCAGCCGTCACCGTCCTTGGGCCAGGTGACGGTGTCGAACCGGCCGCGCCCCTTGAACCGGGGGAAGCCCGGCGTGCGCCCGGCCTTGACGCGCGCGAAGAACGCACCGAACGCCTTGTCCAGGCGGCGCAGCGTGGCCTGCTGACAGGAGAACGACCAGCGGCCCTGCCCGACGGGGTCATCGGCGCGGATGTGCTTCAGGTCGGCGGACTGGTCGCCGTAGCGGACGCTCACGCCCGCCTTGGCGTAGGCGGTGCTCCAGCGCGGCGTTGTACAGCTGCCGGTGGTCCTCCAGGCACGCGGTGAGCGCGGCGGCCTGCTTGGCGGTGGGGCGCAGCAGGAACCTGTACGACCTGCGCACACCCACCTCCCCTCACGTCCGGTAACGATAACACCACGGTATCGGCGGGCGCCGGCAAAACCGGGAAGGACATTCATGATGCACGGACCTGACAGGTCGGGGCACGCTCGGGCCTCGGCGGCCCTCCCGCCACGCCGCCGCCCTGCCGACCCACCGCGCCGTCGTCGCCGGGATCTTCGACTCCGCGGAGGCGTCCCTCCCCACCTGAGCACGCGCCCCGAGCACGCACCCCGGACACGGTGGCGGCCGGCCACCGCCGTGCGGTGACCGGCCGCCGCGCCGATCGCCGGAGACCTCCGGCCGGGACCTCGAGGGTCAGCTCCCGACGCTCACGCCCTGATGCGGTCGATCACCAGCGGGAGCAGGTCCACCTCACCGGCCTCGCCGATCGCGTAGGCGCCGTCCAGCGCGGCCAGCGCCCGGTCGAAGCGGGCCGTCTCGTCGGCGTGCAGGGTCATCAGCGGCTGGCCCTCGCGGACCGCGTCCCCCGGCCGGGCGTGCAGCATGACGCCCGCGCCGAAGGAGACCGGGTCCTCCTTGCGCTCCCGGCCCGCGCCGAGCCGCCAGGCGGCCAGCCCCACGCCGTAGGCGTCGAGCCGGGTCAGCACGCCCGTCGCGGGCGCGACGACCTCCATCGTCTCGGCGGCCCTGGGCAGCTCCGCGTCCGGGTCGCCGCCCTGGGCGCTGATCATCCGGCGCCAGGCGTCCATCGCCGAGCCGTCCTTCAGCGCCTGCTCGGGGTCCTTGCCGCCGTCCAGCCCCGCGGCCTGGAGCATCTCGCGCGCCAGCCGCACGGTCAGCTCGACCACGTCCTCGGGCCCGCCGCCGGCGAGCACCTCGACGGACTCGGTCACCTCCAGCGCGTTGCCCACCGCCCGGCCCAGCGGCCGGTCCATCGCGGTCAGCAGCGCCACCGTGTTCACCCCGGCGTCGGTGCCCAGTTCGACCATGGTGGTGGCCAGTTCCCGGGCCCGGTCCACGGTCTTCATGAACGCGCCCGAGCCGACCTTGACGTCCAGCACCAGCGCGCCGGTGCCCTCGGCGATCTTCTTGGACATGATCGAGGAGGCGATCAGTGGGATCGCCTCGACCGTGCCGGTCACGTCGCGCAGCGCGTAGAGCTTCTTGTCCGCCGGGGCGAGCCCCTCGCCCGCCGCGCAGATGACCGCCCCGGCCTCCCGCAGCACGCCGAGCATCTCGTCACTGGAGAGCGACGCCCGCCAGCCGGGGATCGACTCCAGCTTGTCCAGCGTGCCGCCGGTGTGGCCCAGGCCGCGGCCGGACAGCTGCGGGACGTGGCCGCCGCACGCTGCGACCAGCGGGGCCAGCGGCAGCGTGATCTTGTCACCGACGCCGCCGGTGGAGTGCTTGTCGGTGGTACGGCCCGGCAGTCCGGACCAGTCCATCCGGGTCCCGGACCGGATCATGGCCTGGGTCCACTCGGCGATCTCCCGCCGCGTCATGCCGTTGAGCAGGATCGCCATGGCGAGCGCGGACATCTGCTCGTCGGCGACCACGCCCCTGGTGTAGGCGTCGATCACCCAGTCGATCTGCCCGGTGGACAGCTCGCGGCCGTCCCTCTTGGTGACGATGACGTCGATCGCGTCCATGTCTGTCAGGCCCCCCGGCTCAGGTCGTCGGGACCGAAGGCGTACGGCAGGATCTCCGCCATCGGCTTCGGCCCGTCCACGGTCTCCATCAGCAGCTCGGGGCCGCCGAACTCGAACAGCAGCTGGCGGCAGCGCCCGCACGGCATGAGCAGCTCCTCGTGCCCGTCCACGCAGGTGAAGGCGACCAGCCGGCCGCCGCCGCTCGCCTGGAGCGCGGAGACCAGCCCGCACTCCGCGCACAGCCCGACGCCGTAGGAGGCGTTCTCCACGTTGCAGCCGGAGACGATCCGCCCGTCGTCCACCAGCGCGGCGGCGCCCACCGGGAACTTCGAGTAGGGCGCGTAGGCGTTGCCCATGGCCCGTACGGCCTCGGCCTTGAGTGCGGCCCAGTCGATCAATGTTGTTCTCCTCGGCGATAGCGCACACCATCGGCCGCGGGCGGACGCAGGCTCTGCGAGGCCACGGACAGAACCAGCAGCGTCAGCACGTGCGGGGTGATGAAGACGAACTCGTTGGGCAGCTTGTCGACGGTCAGCCAGAGCCAGAGCAGCACGACGGCGGCGAGAGCGGCCGCCGCGGCGGCGGTGTACTGCCGGACTCCGGGCAGGCCGGCGGCCAGGCGGCTGCGGACCTGCATGCCCGTGTAGACGAGCAGGAGCAGGGCACCGAAGAGCAGAAGCCCGGTGACGGCCTGGGAGCTGCGCAGTTGCAGGCCGTCTGCGTAGCCGAACAGCGAGGCGCCGGCGGCGAGGCCGCCGGGCCGCCAGTTACCGAAGATCATCGCTGCCAGGCCGATGAACCCCCGGCCGGAGGTCTGCCCCTCGACGTACTTGGTGGTGACGAAGACCAGGAAGACGCCACCGAGTCCGGCCATCGCGCCCGAGATGACGGTCGCGACGTACTTGGTCCGGTAGACCTTGACGCCCAGCGACTCGGCCGCCCAGGGGTTCTCACCGCAGGAGCGGAGCCGGAGGCCGAAGGCCGTGCGCCAGAGCACGAAGTACGTCAGCGGGATCAGCGCGACGGCCAGGATGACCAGGACGTTCACGTTGTGGGTGAGCCCGCGCAGCATCCCCGCGACGTCGGAGAGCAGGAACCAGTGCGTGTTCTCCAGCTTTCCTAGCAGGTCGGGGCCGTCGGACAGGATCGGCAGGCTGACCTCCGGGGCGGTGGAGGAGAGCGTGGGCGAGGTGGTGATGCCCGCCCCCTTCTCGCCGGCGGCCGTCCCCTGGGCGTACAGCACCTCGGACAGGAAGCGGGTGATGCCCGGGCCGAGGAGGTTGATGGCCACGCCGCTGATGATGTGGTCGACGCCGAACGTCACGGTCGCGATGGCGTGGAGCAACCCGCCGAGTGCTCCGCCCAACAGGCCGGCGACGAGGGCCGCGACGGCCCCCCACTGGTAGCCGGCCCATCCCGCGAACCAGGTGCCGAGCACCATCATGCCCTCGAGGCCGATGTTGACGATGCCCGCCCGCTCGGCCCACAGGCCGCCCAGGCCCGCCAACGCGATGGGTACGGCGAGCAGCAGGGCGGCGCTGAACGTCCCCGACGAGGTGAGCTCGGGCGCACCCCCGATGACACGAGCGAGCGACAGGAGCAGGATCAGCGCCGCCACGGCGAGGAGCGCCAGGTGGTAGCGGCGCACCCGGCGGGCCTCCGCGGTTGCCGCGGACGCGGTCATGCGGCCACCCCTGCCTGATCGGTGGTGGCGAGCTGGCGTGCGGCCCGCCGTTCCTCGTTGCGCATCGACATACGGATGGTGACCTCGTTGGCGATCACGACCATGAGCACGATGGTGCCCTGGATGATGGTGATGACGGACGGCGGGATGTCAGCGAACTGGAGCGGAGCCGCGGCGCGGTCCAGAAAGGCGAAGAGCAGCGCGGCCACCGCGATGCCGCCTGGCTTGTTGCGGCCCAGCAGCGCGACCGCGATGCCGAGGAAGCCGAGGCCTGCGGTGAAGTTCGAGCCGTAGGCGTGGGTGCGGCCGAGGATCTCCGGCAGGCCGATGAGGCCGGCGACGGCGCCGGACAGGACCATCGCGGAGATCACCATGCGCTTGGGGTCGACGCCGGAGGCGAGGGCCGCCGACGCGTTGAGGCCGGTTGCCTTCACCTCGAACCCGAACCGGGTGCGTTCGAGCACCAGCCAGATGATCAGGCCCGCCACGACCGCCACCGCGAGGAAGCCCCACAGACCGCCGCCGCGCGGAGCGGGCAGACCGAACATCTCGAACAGGACGTTCAGGTTGGGGAACCAGGCGGACTCCGGCAGCTCCGGCGTGGAGGTGGTCAGCTGCCCCTCCGCGCGCTCACCGGCGAACGGGCCGCGGACCAGGAAGGCCGCGAGGTTGATCGCGATGTAATTGAGCATGATCGTGGCGATCACCTCGTTCACCCCGCGCGTCACCTTGAGCACCGCGGGGATGAGCGCGTACAGACCGCCCACCACCATCGCCACGACGATGATCAGCAGGATCTGGACGGGGCCCGGCAGCTCGAACTGGGACCCCACGAAGGCGGCGACGACCGCCGCGATGCGGTACTGCCCCTCGACGCCGATGTTGAAGAGGTTCATCCGGAAGCCGATTGCCACCGCGAGACCCGCGATGAACAGCGGGACGGCCCGGTTGAGGAGGGTGGTGACGGAGTTCACCACCTGGATCTGCGTGTCGCCGAAGTCGAACATCGCCTGGAGCGCGGTCACCGGGTTCGCCCCGGCGGCGAGGATCGCGACACTCGATACCGCGACGGCGATCAGCACCGCCACCACCGCGCCTGCCAGCGTCAGCAGCGCGCGTTGCAGCCCTGCGGGCATCATGCCTGTTCCTCCGCGATCGCCCCGGTCATGTATCCGCCGAGCTCCTCGGGCGTGACCTGGTTCGGGTCGAGGCGGGCCACCATGCGCCCGCCGTAGATGACGTAGAGACTGTCCGACAGGCCGATCAGCTCGTCGAGGTCCGCGGAGATCAGCAGCACGGCGAGTCCCGCGGCGCGGGCCGTACGCAGGTGGTCCCAGATCGCGGCCTGCGCGCCGACGTCCACACCGCGCGTCGGGTGGGCGGCGATGAGGAACTTCGGCGCGCCGCTCATCTCCCGTCCGATGATCAGCTTCTGCTGGTTGCCACCGGACAGCGCGAGGGCGAGGGTGTCGATGCCGGGCGCCCGGACGTCGTACTCGCGCATGATGCGCTCGGTGTCCTTGCGCGAGGCCGCGCGGTTCACCCAGATGCCCTTGCGGGCCGGGACCCGCGTCTGGTGACCCAGCACCCGGTTCTCCCAGAGCGGGGCCTCCAGCAGGAGGCCCTGGCGGTGCCGGTCCTCCGGGATGTAGCCGATGCCGGCCTCCCGCCGCCGCAGGGTCGTCCAGGCGGTGATGTCCTCCTCTTCGAGGAGGATCCGGCCCCCGTCCAGGGTACGCAAGCCCATGATGGCCTCGATCAGCTCGGACTGGCCGTTGCCCTCGACACCGGCGATGCCCACGACCTCGCCCGCACGCACGGGGAAGGTGACGTCCTTCAGGAGCGGCCTGTCCCCGCTTCCGCAGACCGTCACGCCGCCCAGGTCCAGCACGACGCGGTCGGTGACCGTGGACTCCCGGGTCTCCGGAGTGGGAAGCTCGCTGCCGACCATCAGCTCGGCGAGCTGCCGGGCGGTGACCGATCCGGGTTCGACGCTGGCGACCGTGGTGCCACGCCGGATCACCGTGATCGCGTCCGCGATGCTGAGCACCTCGTTGAGCTTGTGCGAGATGAAGATGATCGTGAAGCCCTGCGCCTTGAGCTCACCGAGGTTGCCGAAAAGCTCGTCGACCTCTTGCGGCACGAGGACCGCCGTGGGCTCGTCCAGGATCAGGATGCGCGCGCCGCGGTACAGGACCTTGAGGATCTCGACCCGCTGGCGGTCGCCGACGCCGAGGTCCTCGACCAGCCGGTCGGGGTCGACCCGGAGCCCATGGCTCTCACCCAGTTCGCGGATGCGCGTACGTGCTCCGTCCGCGTCCAGCCTGCCGGCCTTCTTCGGCTCGGCCCCCAGAACGATGTTCTCCAGGACCGTGAGGTTGTCGGCCAGCATGAAGTGCTGGTGCACCATCCCGATTCCAGAGGCGATGGCGTCGCCGGGAGTACGGAAGTCGACATCCTGGCCGTTGACCCGGATCCGTCCCTCGTCCGGCCGCTGCATGCCGTAGAGGATCTTCATCAGGGTGGACTTGCCCGCACCGTTCTCGCCCACGATCGCATGCACCGTTCCGGGGGCGACGGTGATACGGATGTCGTGGTTGGCGACGACGCCGGGGAAGCGCTTGGTGATTCCCTCAAGCTCGACGGCGGGCGGCGCCGCGGCGAGGGTGTCCGAGCTCGTCACAATGCGTTCTCCTGGGGAGCCTAGGGGGCTCGCGAGGTCCTGTCCGAGACAGGGAGAAAGCCCGGGGACCTGCCCCGGGCCTCTCCGGCATTCCTCCGCGGTCCCCCTATCGGGGCCTGCGGAGGAGCGACCTCACGGCTGCGTCGGAACGGTGACCGAACCGTCGATGATCTTCTTCTTGGCCTCTTCGACCTTGGGCATGACGTCGTCGATGAAGCCGCCGGAGGTGGACAGCCCCACACCGTCGACCTTCAGGTCGTAGACGCTGTTGCTGCCGCCCTTGGCGCCGCCCTGGAAGGCCTTGATGAACTCGAAGACTCCGTTGTCGACGCGCTTGATCATGGAGGTCATGATGACCTTCTTGAGGTCGGCCTCCTTGACCGTCTCGTACTGGTCGGAGTCGACGCCGATGGCCTGCTTGCCGGCGGCCGCGGCCGCCTGGAAGACGCCCAAGCCGGAGTCACCGGAGGCGTGGTAGACGATGTCCGCGCCGTCCTGGTACATCTTCTCGGCGGTGATCTTGCCCTTGTCCGGGGCCTTGAAGCCGCTGAAGTCGCCGTCCGGCGTCAGGTACTTGACGTCGATCTTGATGTCCGACTTCACCGACTTGGCACCGGCCTCGAACCCGGCCTGGAACTTCTTGATCAGGTCGTTCTCGACACCGCCGACGAAGCCGAGGTGGTTCGACTTGGTCTTCTCCGCCGCCGCGACGCCCGCCAGGTAGGAGCCCTGCTCCTCCGCGAAGAGCAGACCGGTCACGTTCGGCGCGTTGGACGCCGAGTCGACCACCGCGAACTGGATGTCGGGGTACTCGGTGGCGGCCTTCTTGATGTCCTCGCCGTAGGCGAAGCCCACACCGATGATCGGGTTGTAGCCGGCGTCCGCCAGCTGGCGGAGCAGCTCACCGCGGTTCGAGCCGTCGGCGGCCGGGCTGAGGTCCTTGATCTCGGCTCCGAGCTCCTTGCCCGCTCGCTCGAGACCGGCATAGGCGGAGTCGTTGAACGACTTGTCGCCACGGCCTCCGACGTCGTAGGCGAGGCCGACCTTGAGGCTCGACTTGGGCGCCTCGCTGGTCGCACCCGGGCTCGCCGTAGTGCTCCCCCCCGAACCGGTGTCGTTGCCGCCACACGCGGCCGCGGCCATGAGCATGGCCCCCGCCACCGTGGTCATTGCCATCTTGCCGAACTGGTTACGAAGCAAGGTGACTCCCCTCCATCTCTCCGCTGTATCAACTTGTGCACGCACGAAGAAACGCACGGCAGCCATCCACGGAATGTAGTTGGTAAGACAGACCACTCCAAACCGGCACACAGCTCCGCAACCTGCCCGTTACCGACCCCAGTCGCGACTGTGACCGGAACGAGCCCTACCCCCTCCTGAGAGCCCGAACCGATCACGGGCGACAGCCCTTCCATCGTCCCGTGCCGCTTCCGTAATTAGCCGCCGACTCCTGTCCCGTGCCGGCACACCGGCCCCCGAAGCGGAGGCCCAGGAGCGACGGTCCGCACGCTCCACCCACCGCGGGGACACCCCCACGCGGCCTGCCCCGCGATTCGGTATCGCAGGCCGCGCAAGCGGTCCCTCCCGGCACCCAGAGTCGGCGCGCGACCGCGACGCACGGTCACCGCCCGCCCGCCGGAACGAAACCGCCGGTAAGTCCCCTACCCCGTTCCGGGGAAGGCGGAGCGAACAGGTCACTCGCTTCACCGGAAATACGACCTGTGCTCCGCAGGCCCAGCCGCCATGGTCCTCCGGACCGTCACCCCAGGCATTCTCCCAACATGGAACCCCTGGCTCATGTAGAAAACCGACAAGGAAACATTCCGCTCCATGCCCGCCACCCAAGCCGGATCCAGGGCGCTCCTTGCCACGGATCCGGCACGACATCTTTAGTCCCGCCGAGTACGAGGCCGCGGGCTCCTCCGGTCCCCGAACGAAGCAGCCGGCCCTTCCGGAGCGCTGGAGAAAGCCAAGTTCAGCCCCCGAAACACCACACTTCATTACCTTGCGGAAAGAACGGCAAAGACTGATTCAGATCACTCGTCGAACAGAACCCGCGGTAATCTGCCGCCCCAAGATCATCTAGTCACGAGGGGGTTCACCGTGAAGAGGTTCAAGGCCATCACAACAACCCTGATCAGTTCTGCAGCGCTCCTTGCCGCGAGTGTCACCACGGCCTCTCCGGCCAATGCGGAAGTCTGGTCCTGCCAGACCAGCCAATCGCCGAACGTCGCCCGCACACAGTGCTTCGCGGGCTGGGGCGCCTACCGGGTGAGTGCCACCTGCGTCACTTCGAAGTACCCCTACCGCATCACGATCTACGGCAACACCGTGACCAGGGAGCGGAACACCATGAGGGCGCCGGCTTCCACCGTACGGGCGGCGGGATACAACTGCAGTATCACCGACGCGGGTGTAGACGTTCACTGAGAGCGCTGGAAACACCGATTCGTTGCTGAGCGACTCCGCGGAGCGGAGGAAAGACCGGCCCGGCACGGATCGGGAATCACCGCCGCGAGGCCTGCGGAGATCATCGGCTCTCCGCAGGCCCTCTCCTTTCCCCGTGGAGATGCAGCAGGCCCCGCCGCGACCGATAAGCCCGTCCGGTCGGCCTCCGGCGGCTCAGGTGTCCGAATTCACCACGACGAGCGGCTCCTCGACGGTGGGCTGCCGCTCCTCCCACAGGGCGGTCAGCGCCGTCCCGACCAGGAAGCGCACGCCCGCGCCGATGCAGCTCTCGTCGACGTCGAAGGTGCCCTGGTGGATGTCTCCGGCGTGCGCGGTGCCCGGCGTGCGGGTGCCCAGGCGGGCGAACGCCCCGGGGACCGACTCGAGGTACCAGCCGAAGTCCTCGCCGCCCAGACTCTGCTGGGTCGGCACCGAGGCCCCCTCGCCGAGCATGCTCTCGGCCGCCTCGGACAGCATCTGCACGCTGTCCTCCTCGTTGACCACCGGCGGCACCCCGCGCACGTAGTCCAGGTCCACCTCGACGCCGTAGGCCCCGGCCACCGACTCCAGCAAGGACTTGATCATGTCGGGGGCCGCGTGCCAGGCCTCCTCGTCCAGGCAGCGCAGGGTGCCCTCGGCGAGACCGTCGTCCGGGATCGCGTTGGCCACCGAACCGGCCTCGACCCGGCCCCAGACCAGGCTGAGCGACGAGCGCGGATCGACCCGGCGGGAGAGCGCGGCGGGCAGCTCGGTGAGGATCTTGGCGAGCGCGAAGACCAGGTCCACGGTGAGGTGCGGCCGGGCGGTGTGCCCGCCGGGGCCGCTGACCCGGATGTTGACCCGGTCGCAGGCGGAGGTGATGGGCCCGGCCTTGAGGCCGACCTTGCCCACGTCCACCTTGGGGTCGCAGTGCAGGCCGAAGATCCGGTCCACCCCGCTCAGGCCGCCCGCGGCCAGGACCTCCAGCGCCCCGCCGGGCAGCTCCTCCGCGGGCTGGAACAGCAGCCGGACCTTGCCGGGCAGCAGTCCCGCCCTCGCCTGCTGGGCGAGGAAGAGGCCGGCGCCGAGCAGGATCGCGGTGTGCACGTCGTGGCCGCAGGCGTGGCAGACGCCGGGGACCGTCGAGCTGTAGGGCACGTCCTTCTCGTCGGGCACCGGGAGCGCGTCGATGTCGGCCCGGAGCGCCACCGTCGGCCCCTCGCCGCTGCCGATCTCGCAGATCAGGCCGGTGCCGCGCGGCAGCACCGTGGGCACGAGGCCGGCGGCGCCCAGCCGCTCGGCGACGCGCTGCGTCGTGCGGTATTCGGCGAACGCCAGCTCGGGGTTCATGTGGAGGTCTCGGCGGAAGCCGATCAGCTCCGCCTCGCGCTCGGCGAGGAACGCGTCGAGTTCCCCCCGCAGATTACGCCCTCGCATTGGTCACCGTCCCATCCGCGCCAGCGGTCCGAATCCTCGACGCACGTGCCACTGCCCAGAATCACCCGATCCATGGGGCAGTCCTGTTGGAAAACGGTCGCCGCACGGAAGGGCGCGGGCGGGTGCCCCGGACGGGCATCGCGGACACGCCGCCGTGGACGACGGATCGCCGGCGCGGAGTCGGCAGGCCGAAGCGAGGCCACCGGCGCGTTGACGATGACATCGACTTTATCCCTCCTCAGCGGCCCCGCGCCGACATCTGCACCAAATGTTTTGTCGCCCCATACCTGTCTCCTGTCCCTCCTGACCCATACGAACCATGACGAATGACTCGGATTAGCCAGGGAACGGTAGTCCTACCGGATGACGGGCGCCTGGCACCCGGGGTCACGGACGGTTGAAACATCGCCCGACCTGGCAACTTCCGTGACCCTGAGGTACCGCTCATCGAACCCGGCGGACTGATGCAACCCGAAAGAATGCGTGGTTCACTCCGCTTATGATCACTAATATCCCATTTGGGGAGAAGCACTCCAGATTGAGCATCTTCGAACCGAACGAGGGAACCGTGGTGGTCATCCCCTCGCTCTCACTGCCGCAGGACGAGCTCCGGATCATCCCCGGGGCGCGCTGCTACGAGGAGCGGCTGCTCTTCCTGCTGTTCACCCTGAAACGCCCGGGGGTGAAGGTCGTCTACCTCAGCTCGGTCCAGGTGGACCCGGCGATCGTGGACTACTACCTGGGCTTCCTCGACGACCCGGGCGAGGCCCGCGGACGCCTGGAGATGATCGGTCTGGGTGATCCGCGCCCCCTGCCGCTCACCGACAAGATCCTGAGCCGGCCCGACGTCCTGGCGCGGATCCGGGGCGCGCTGGGCGACGTCCGGGACGCGTGGATGGTGCCCTTCGTGGTCAGCGAGTCCGAGGAGCGGCTCTCCGGGCTGACCGGGCTGCCGGTCTACGGCCCGGCCACCGCCCTGGCCCACCTGGGCTCCAAGAGCGGGAGCCGGATGGTCGGCGACGAGGCGGGGGTCCCCCTCGTCCCCGGCTTCACCGACCTGCGGTCGCTGACCGAGGTCGAGCACGCGGCCCGCGCGCTCAGCCGGGGCGGCCGGCTGATGGTCAAGCTCAACAACAGCTACTCGGGCCTGGGCAACGCCATCGTGGTCAAGGACGGCCCGCGCCTGACCGCCTGCCGTACGAGCTTTTCCGCCGCCGAGGAGAACTGGACCACCTTCGCGGAGAAGATCGCCGTCCGGGGGGCGGTGATCGAGGAGTTCATCGAGGACCGGCCGCTGCGCTCCCCCAGCGCGCTGGCCAGGATCACGCCCGGCGGCGCCTACGACGTGGTCGCCACGCACGAGCAGGTCCTCGGCGGCCCGAACGGCGACGTGTACCAGGGCTGCACCTTCCCCGCCAGCCAGGACTACCGCGCCGAGGTGGGCGAGTGCGCCGGGCGGATCGCCGCGGTGCTGGCCCGCCGGGGCGTGGTGGGGCTGTTCGGGATGGACTTCTTCGCGGTGAAGACCGACGGCGGCTACCGGACGCTGCTGTGCGAGATCAACCTGCGCATCGGCGGCACCACCCACCCCTTCGGGGCCGCGCTGCTGACCACGGGCGCCGTCTACGACCCCGGGACCGGCCTGCTGATGTGCTCGGGCCAGCCCAAGTACTACGTCGCCACGGACAACTGCGCCGTCCCCCGGCTGCGGGGCCGCAAGCCGCGCGAGGTCGTCGAGCTCCTGCGCGACCGGGGGCTCGGCTTCGACCGCGAGGCCCGCACCGGCAACGTGCTGCACCTGCTGGGCGCGATCCCCGAGTTCGGCAAGCTCGGCTTCACCAGCATCGGCAACTCCGCGGAGGAGGCCGCCGAACTACACCGGCGGACCCTGCGGGCGCTTCACCCCGCCGCGTAGGCCCCGGAAACCCAGGAGGCCCAACAGGCCCCGCAGGCCGCCCAGCCCGCGCAGGCCGACGAACCCGAGCACGAGCCCGAGCGCGACGTTGACCGCGACCAGGACCCCGTGGACCACGTAGAACGCCGTGGGGTGGCCGTCCTGCAGGTTGAACCCAAGGTTGATCCACTCGACGATCATGAAAGCGGCAAGCGCGACCAGAAATCCGGCGATCTTTCGCGACATTTGCATTATGTCCGTATCCCGCAGCGTGGCCCGTCCCGAGGCCGGGGATGAGCCCCCGCATGCGAACGCAGGCGAATCACCACAAAGCTACCCTGAGATCACTATGGGGATGAAACACGTCGCACCCGCAGGGGTGCTGCTCGCGACGGTCACCTTCCTGGGCGCGCCCGCACAGGCCGTACAGGCCGCACCGCCCGCACAGGCCGTACAGGCCGCACCGCCCGCACAGGCCGTACAGGCCGCACCGCCCGCGCAGAGCGTACAGGCCGCACCGCCCGCGCAGGCCCGGACCGCGCAGGCCGCGCCGCCCGCGTACGGCGCGCCGGCCGGGGCATGGGACCCCAGCGGCCGTGAACCCGTCGGCGGCGCGCGCCTGGGCGAGCGGGGCATCGTCTTCCCCGCCGGGATGAAGGCCCCGCCCAAGACCTCGGCGAAGTCCTACGTGATCGCGGACGCCGACACCGGCGAGGTGCTCGCCGCCAAGAACGCGCACGGCCGCTACCTGCCGGCGAGCACGCTCAAGGCGCTGACCGCCCTGGCCCTCATCCCCAAGCTCGACAAGGCGAAGAAGGTCAGGCCGAGCAGGAACGCCGTCAACGTGGAGGGCAGCGCGGTCGGGCTGGTGCCCAAACCGCTCTACACCGTCGAGGACCTGTTCAAGGCCCTGCTGCTGGTCTCCGGCAACGACGCCGCGGTGGCGCTGGCCGAGGCCAACGGCGGCCTGGACAGGACGCTCGCCGACATGAACGCCGAGGCCCGGCGGCTGCAGGCGTTCGACACGGTGGCCAAGACGCCCAACGGGCTCGACAAGCCCGGCCAGAGCAGCTCCGCCTACGACCTGGCGCTGATCGCCCGCGCCGGCCTGGCCAACCCCGACTTCCGGCGGTACGTCAGCCTGAAGACGGACAGGTTCCCGGCGCCCAAGGGCTACTACGAGATCGGCAACCACAACAAGCTGCTCTGGCGCTACAAGGGCATGATCGGCGTCAAGAACGGCTGGACCTCCAAGGCCCTGGCCAGCTTCGTCGGCGCGGCCAAGCGGAACGGCCACACGGTCATCGTGACGATCATGCGGCACGACGGCTACATGTGGGAGGACATCGCCGACCTGCTCGACTGGGGCTTCGCCGCCCGCGGCAGGGCCGTCCCGGTCGGCCGCCTGGTCGAGCCCGTCCCCGAACCGGCTCCGCTGCCGACCGCCCAGGCCCAGGCCGCGAACCCGCCCGCCCAGGGCCCGGCCGCGGCGCAGAAACCCGCCGGGGCCGCCCGCCCCGCGGAGGAGGAGTCCGGTTCCGCACTCCCCTACGCGGCCGCGGCCGCCGTCGCGGCCCTGCTCGGCGGCGCCGCCTGGCTGGTGTACGGCCGCCGCCGCCGCTCGTAGCCTGTGGGGCTCGGGCTAAAGAACCGCGTCCATACGGCCCGCACGCCGTACGGCGCGGCACGAGGAGCGCGGCGCGGGCCGGTGGTCCAGGCGGCGTATGAAGCACCGAACCCCGCGCGCCCGCCAGGCCGGAGGCCTGACCCCACCAGACGGCCACTGCGACGGCCGCCTGGACCACCGGCCCGCAGAGCGCGACCATGCCCGAAACGAAAAACCCCACCCAAGCCCGAAGCCCTTCAGCCCTGGCTGAAAAGCCTGTCCCCGCCGGGCACGGGAGTCGGATCGGGCGGCGGGCCGAGGGAGGCGGTGGCCGTCCAGGCCGCGGTGTACATCACCACCCGGGCGGAGAAGTTGATCCAGATCAGCAGGCCGACCATCACCGCGAACACCCCGTAGACCGGGTTGTTCAGGGTGAACGAGAGCAGGAACGCCGCCAGCTGCTTGAGCAGGGCGAAGGCGACCGCCCCCAGCAGCGCGCCGCGCAGCACCACCCGGAAGGGCTGGGTGGAACGGCCCAGCCAGCCCAGAACGACGAGGAAGACCACGGTGTCGGCGGCCACGCCGACCGCGAGGCCCGCCAGCCAGACGGTGGCGGTCCCGGCGAACGACTCCGACAGGCCCAGCCACCCGGCCACCATCCCGCTGGCCTGCGTGGCGACGCCGCCGACCACGACCGAGAGGAGCATCGTGAAGCCGACCAGGACCAGGGCCGCCAGGTCGCGGAGCTTGCCGGGCAGGAAGCCGAGCGGCGGCTCGGTGGTCATGGAGATCTCGCGCAGCGCCCCGCGCAGGGCGTCGATCGCGCCCAGACCGGCGTAGAGCAGGCCGAGCAGGCCGATGATCCCGGCTCCGGTCCGGGCCTCGGCGATCTGGTCGATCGGGAGCTTGGCGGCCAGGCCGGGGAGGTACTCGTCGATGGCCTTGCGCAGGGTCTCCTCGGCGTTCGGCCGTTCCGACAGCAGGAAGCCCGCGACGGCGAAGGCCAGCGCGATGATCGGGAAGAAGGACAGGAAGGCGAAGTAGGTCACCGCGCCGGCCAGCCGGTCGCCCGACTGGACCTGGTAGCGCTGCACCGTCCGGATCAGGTGGTCCAGCCAGGGCCACCTGATCCGGTCGGTCTCGACCTCGCGCCCGCCCCACTCGCGCAGCGCGCCGATCCGCTCCTTCAGACCCGTCACGCCGTCTCCCCTACCCCGGCGGCGGAGGGAATCGCTCAGGGGGCGGGAAGGAACCCCGCCCGGTCGCGGACCTTCGCCATGGTCTCGGCGGCCACCGCCCGGGCCCGTGCGGCGCCGGCGGCGAGCATCTTGTCGAGCTCGTCCTCGTCGGCGAGCAGCTTCTCGGTGCGCTCGCGGATCGGCGTGAAGGTCTCCACGACGGCCTCGGCGACGTCCTTCTTGAAGGTGCCGTAGCCCTGCCCGGCGTAGCGGGCCTCCAGGTCGGGGATCGGCGTGGCGGTCAGCGCCGACAGGATGCGCAGCAGGTTGGCGATGCCGGGCTTGTTCTCCTCGTCGAAGGCGATCTCGGTGCCGGTGTCGGTGACGGCCCGCATGACCTTCTTGCGGAGCGGCCCCGGCTGCTCCAGCAGGTCCAGGATGCCCGCGGGAGAGGAGGACGACTTCGACATCTTGGCCGTCGGCTCCTGCAGATCGGTGATCTTCTCGACGCCCTTGACGATGTACGGCTCGGGCAGCGTGAAGGTCTCGCCGAAGCGGTGGTTGAAACGCTGCGCCAGGTCGCGGGTGAGCTCCAGGTGCTGCTTCTGGTCGGCCCCGACCGGGACCTTGTTCGCCCCGTAGAGCAGGATGTCGGCCGCCTGCAGGATCGGGTAGGTGAACAGGCCGACCCCGGCCGAGCTCTCGCCGTACTTGGCGGACTTGTCCTTGAACTGGGTCATCCGCCCGGCCTCGCCCATGCCGGTGAGGCACATCAGGACCCAGGCCAGCTCGGTGTGCTCGCGCACGTGGCTCTGGACGAAGACCGTGGACCGCTCGGGGTCCAGGCCGACGGCGAAGAGCTGGGCCGCGGCGATCCTGGAGCGCCGCCGCAGCGCCTCGGGCTGGTAGTCCACCGTGATCGCGTGCAGGTCGACGACGCAGTAGAAGGCGTCGTAGCCCTCCTGCAGCGCGACGTACTGCCGCACGGCACCCAGGTAGTTACCCAGGTGGAAGGAGTCGGCGGTGGGCTGGATTCCGGACAGGACACGGGGACTGGCCATAGTCGGTAATTCTGTCAGGCGCCGGGAGTGCTCGGGGACTCCGACGCGGAAGCCGTACCGGATTCCGCGGCCGCCGGTCCGGAATCCATGGAATCGGGAGGAAGATCCGGGCCGGGCGGGCCCTCCTCGGGGCGGCGTTCGATCCGCACCCGGGCCACCCTGCGCCCGTCCAGCTCCGTGACCGACAGCTCGAAGCCGGGGACCTCGACCCGCTCCCCCAGCGCGGGCAGGTGCCCGAGGGCCGCCATCACGAACCCGCCGAGGGTCTCGTAGGGCCCGTCGGGCAGCCGGATGCCGGCCTCGCCCGCCACCTCGTCGAGGTTCGCCAGCCCGTCGAGCTCGATCTGCCCGGCCGGCAGCACCGCCGGCTCCCCGGTGACGTCGTGCTCGTCGCGGATGTCGCCGATGAGCTCCTCGACCAGGTCCTCCAGCGTGACGATCCCCGCCGTGCCGCCGTACTCGTCCACCACGATCGCCAGGTGCTGCCCCTCGTCGCGCATCTCCGACAGCGTGTTCAGCACCCGTTTGCTGGCGGGCACCAGTTTGACCGGCCGGATCGGCACCAGCTCGCCGATCGGCTCGATCGACCCGGTCAGGACCGGGTCGAGCAGGTCCCTGATGTGCACGAACCCGATGACGTCGTCGTAGGAGTCCCGGTAGACGGGGAAGCGGGAGTGCGGCATGGCGGCGGCCAGGACGGCGGCCTCGGCGAGCCGGGTGTCGACGGACATGAACTCCACCTCCGTGCGGGGCAGCATCACCTCGCGGAGCTGCCGCTTGCCCGCCGCGAAGACCTCCGCGATCAGGCTGCGCTCGTCCTCGTCCAGCTCCTGGTGGCCGACCACCATGTCCCGCAGCTCCTCGGTGGACATCTCCTCCCGGTCCGCCTCGGGATCACCGCCGAGCAGCCTGACCACGCCGTCGGTGGACTTCGACAGCGCCCAGATGACCGGCCGCGACAGCGCGGCCACCCGGTCCAGGAACGGCGCCACCAGCAGGGAGAGCCCCTCGGCCCGCTGCCGGGCCAGCCTCTTGGGCGCCAGCTCGCCCAGTACCAGGGAGAAGTAGGAGATCACCAGGGTCACCAGCACCAGCGCGGCGGGTGCGGCGACGGCGGCCGGCGTGCCCCAGCCGGTCAGCACGGGCACCAGTTCCTTGGCCAGGGTGTCGGCGCCGAACGCCGCCGACAGCATGGTCGCCACGGTGACGCCGATCTGCACGGCCGACAGGAAGCGGTTGGGGTCACGGGCGAGCTCGGCGGCCCTGGCCCCCCTGCGCCCCTGCGCGCCGAGCCTGCGCACCTGGCTCTCCCGGAGGGAGACCATGGCCATCTCCGCGCCCGCGAAGAATCCGCCGATCAGGACGAAGAGCAGGACCAGCGCGATGTTGGCCAGGACACTGTTCACGAGACCGTCTCCGTCATGGCCGTCGCCCGTTCCGACTCTCGCCGATATTGGATGAGCCAGCATATGCTGACGGTAGGCTTACATAAATAAACATCTTCCAACACCATCAAACAGGAGGGCTCGTGAAACTGCTGGTCACCGGGGGAGCCGGCTACATCGGGAGCGTCGTGGCGGCCCAGCTCGCCGAGGCGGGCCACGAGGTCACCGTGCTCGACGACCTCTCCACCGGCCACGCCGACGCGGTGCCGTCCGGCGCGCGCTTCGTGCGGGGCTCCGTCACCGACGCCACCGCCGTGCTGGAGGGGATGGACGGCGTGCTGCACTTCGCCGCCAAGTCCCTGGTCGGCGAGTCCGTGGAGAACCCCGGGCTCTACTGGGCGCACAACCTGGGCGGCACCCTGGCCCTGCTGGACGCCATGCGCACCGCCGGCGTCGGCCGCATCGTGTTCTCCTCCACCGCCGCCACGTACGGCGAGCCGGAGCGCTCCCCCATCGCGGAGACCGACCCGACCCGCCCGACCAATCCCTACGGCGCCTCCAAGCTCGCGGTCGACACCGCGCTCACCGCCTTCGCCGGGATGTACGGCCTGGCCCCGGTCAGCCTGCGCTACTTCAACGTGGGCGGCGCGTACACCGCGGCCGACGGCCGGGTCTACCGCGAGCGCCACACCGTGGAGACCCACCTGATTCCCAATGTCCTCGCCGTGGCGCTGGGACAGCGCGAGTCGGTCAACGTGTTCGGCACGGACTACCCGACCCCCGACGGGACATGCGTGCGCGACTACATCCACGTGTCCGACCTGGCACGCGCCCACCTGCTCGCGCTGGACGCCTGTGCGCCGGGCGAGCACAAGGTCTACAACCTGGGCAGCGGCACCGGCTTCTCGGTCCAGGAGGTCGTGTCGGTCTGCCGCGAGGTGACCGGGCACCCGATCCCGGCGGTCGTGGGCGGACGCCGCGCCGGGGACCCGGCCGTGCTGGTGGCCTCCTCCGAGAAGATCCAGCGGGAGCTCGGCTGGAAGCCGGAGCACCCGGAGCTGCGGGACATCGTCACCGACGCCTGGGCGGCACTGCCCCGCTGAGCCCCTGCCGCCCGGTGTCCCGTCTCCTCACGGGGGTCACCGTACGGGCCGTGTTGTCGGTCGCGTCACCGTCCACGACCTGGGAGGAGAGCACGGCGGTGGCCCGCAGCGGGCCGCGCGCACCCGGCCGGACCGTCCCGATGATCGTCACCCTGCCGTCGCCTCCCGCCGGCACGTCCCGGCGGGAGGCGCAGACCACCTCGCCCGCCGCCCGGCCCGGGCGGCACTCCGCGACGTCGACGTAGCGGATCCGCACCGCCTTCGGCAGCCGGACGGTGAGCACGGGCAGCACCGCGTCACCCGGCCCCGAGTTGCGCACCCTCACCCGGTAGACCAGCCGCCGCCCCGGCCGCGCGCGCCGCGGCGACGCCTCCATCCGCACGGACAGGTCCGCCCCGCCCCAGGCGGCCCTGCCGTCCGCCGGAGCCGCCCCCGGTTTCGCGGCGCCCACCCGCGCCGTCCTCTTCTCCGCGGCCCCCGCCGTCGCCGCCTCCGGCGCTCCCGCGAGAACCAGACCCATCACTCCGGCGACGACCCGCGCCGCACCATGCACCTTCAACACCGCTCCCCCGACGATCAGTGATCATTGAACGCGTTGATCATGGTCGGCGGGCCGAACGACACGTCATGGCTCCACCATCACCGGGACATTTGACATCCTCCTCCGCCTGAAAGCGGAGGATTTCAATCTGATCCCCGAGGAGGGAACCATGTTGAGGTTCGCGGTTCACCGGCTGGGCAACCCCGAAGCCTCCCCGCGCAGCCACCCCATGCCCTGGGGCGGTCGTACTGGTGACGGCTTGGTTATCGCCGCCGAGCGAGACTTCACTAGAACGTGACGATCAAGGGTCCGGATTCCTCCCTGGCCTGAAGACCGGGGCTTCCTCCGGAGGATCTGGTGACACGAAAGAGCCCCGGACCGCGGAGGTTCGGGGCTCCTGCCGTACGCCCGTGTCCTCGCCTGGATCAGGCCGGGGCCCGGACGGCACGTGGACGGCGTCGCGGTCAGATCAGGCCGAGGGCGCGGACGGCGTCGCGCTCCTCCACCAGCTCGCGCACCGAGGCGTCGATGCGCTCGCGGGAGAAGGCGTCGATCTCCAGACCCTGGACGATCTCCCACCTGCCGCCGCGCGAGGCGACCGGGAAGGACGAGATGATGCCCTCGGGGACGCCGTAGGAGCCGTCGGACGGGATCGCCGCGGAGGTCCACTCGGTGCCGTTGACCCAGTCGAAGACGTGGTCGATCGCGGCGTTGGCGGCGGAGGCGGCCGAGGAAGCGCCCCGGGCCTCGATGATCGCGGCGCCGCGCTTGGCCACGGTCGGGATGAAGGTGTCGCGCAGCCAGGCCTCGTCCACCTGCTCTGCGGCGACCTTGCCGCCGACCTCGGCGTGGAACAGGTCGGGGTACTGGGTGGCGGAGTGGTTGCCCCAGATCGTCATCTTCTTGATCTCGGTGACCGGGACCTGGAGCTTGGCCGCGAGCTGGGAGAGCGCGCGGTTGTGGTCCAGCCGCGTCATCGCGGTGAAGCGCTCGGCCGGGACGTCCGGCGCGTGCTGCTGCGCGATCAGGGCGTTGGTGTTGGCCGGGTTGCCCACGACGAGGACGCGGATGTCGTCGGCCGCGTTGTCGTTGATGGCCTTGCCCTGCGGGCCGAAGATGCCGCCGTTGGCCTCCAGGAGGTCGCCGCGCTCCATGCCGGCCTTGCGCGGCATGGCGCCGACCAGCAGCGCGACGTTCGCCCCGGCGAAGGCGACGTTCGGGTCGTCGGTGATCTCGATGCCGCTCAGCAGCGGGAACGCGCAGTCGTCGAGCTCCATCGCGGTGCCCTCGGCGGCCTTCACCGCCTGCGGGACCTCCAGCAGGCTCAGCTTGACCGGGACGTCAGCGCCCAGCAACTGGCCCGACGCGATGCGGAAGAGCAACGCGTAGCCGATCTGACCGGCGGCGCCGGTGACGGTGACCTTTACGGGAGTCTGGGCCATGACCTTCCCCCACTCGAAGGATGAATTCTGACGCTGGGGATGTTACTCCGCGGGCCGGGGCGGCCCTCCGGCGAGTGCCCCGATTCGCCCGCCGGGCAGTGCCAGCAGCGCGGCCAGGGCGAGCACGGCCCCGCCCACCGCGAGCCAGGGGACGACGGCGGCCGTCGCGGCGGCGTGCGCCGCCTCCGGCCCGTGCGCCGCGGCCTCGTCCCGGACGACCGCGGTGTAGAGGCCGCCGGCCAGGGCCAGGGCGACGGAACCGCCGATCTGCCGGAAGAAGGTGAGGTTCGCACTCGCCGTACCGATGAGGCGCGGCGGGACCGCGAACTGGACCGCCACCGTGAGCCCGGACAGCATGGGTCCCATACCCAGGCCGAGCAGGGCCATCCAGCCGGCCAGGGCGAGGCCGGAGGTGGTGGTCGCCAGACCGGCGCAGAGCAGCCCGCCGACCGCGATCAGGAAGGGGCCGGCGACCAGCCAGGGCTTGTACCTGCCGGTCCTGGAGATGAGCGCGCCGGTGACCACGCTGCCCGCCACCATCCCGAGCATGAGCGGGTAGATCCGCAGGCCCGACTCGGTGGCGCTGAGCCCCAGCGCCTCCTGGAAGTAGCGGGGCAGGAAGACCACCCCGGCGTAGAGGCAGAAGGCGGTGAGGAACGAGGCGGCGTTGGCCAGGGCGTAGGTCCGGTCGCGGAACAGCTCCAGCGGGATGATCGGCTCCGCGGCGCGCCGCTCGACCAGGACGAACAGCACCAGCCCGGCGGCGGCCACCGCGATCGGCCAGAGCACCGGGGCGGCGGTCCACGACTGGTCGCCCCGGCCCTTCTCGGTGAGCCCGACGAGCAGCGCCCCGATCGCCCCGGTGAACACGGCGATGCCGAGGTAGTCGGGACGGGCGCCGCGGCCCTGTCCGGCCGTGTGCGGCAGCCGCGCCGCGACGATCGCGAGCACGGCCAGGCCGATCGGCAGGTTGACCAGGAACGCCCAGCGCCAGCCGGCCGTGTCGGTGAACACCCCGCCGAGGAACGGCCCGGCGATGTAGCTCAGCGCCATCACCCCGCCCAGCGCGCCCTGCACCCGGCCGCTCCGGCCGGGCGGGAACAGGTCGGCGACCAGGGCCAGCGAGAGCGGGAGCAGGGCGCCCGCGCCGAGCCCCTGCAGGCCCCGGAAGGCGATCAGCTGGGTCATGTCCTGGGCCGCGCCGCACAGCGCCGAACCGGCGAGGAACAGCCCCACGCCGATCATCAGGAGCGGCTTGCGGCCGTAGACGTCGGAGAGCCTGCCGTACAGGGGGACGGTGATCGTGGAGGTCAGCAGGTAGGCCGTGACCACCCAGGTGTAGAGGTCGGCTCCGCCCAGCTCCTGGACGATCCGGGGCAGCGCGGTGCCGACGATCGTCTGGTCCAGCATCGCCAGGAACATCCCGCCGAGAACGGCGAACAGCAGCAGCCCGTCGCCGGGGCGGGTCTCCGCGGGGGGAGTCGATATGTCAGTAGCCACATGTAGATATTGATATGTCAGTTATGACATGTCAATTCGCGGCTAGGATGGACGGCATGTCCCTGCGCATGGCGCTTCTCGGCCTGCTGACGGCGTCGGGCCCGGCGAGCGGCTACGACCTCACGAAACGCTTCGAGAGCTCGGTCAACCACGCCTGGCACGCCGGGCACAGCCAGATCTATCCGGAGCTCGCCAAGATGGCCGCCGACGGCCTGGTGACGGTCGGCGAGGAGGGGCCGCGCGGCCGGAAGACCTACACGGTCACCGAGGAGGGCTCCCGGCGGCTGCACGACTGGCTGGTGACGAAGGAGCACTTCCGCCCGGTCCGCGACGAGGGGGCGCTGCGCGCCTTCCTGCTGCCCATGCTGGAGCCGGAGGAGTCCGTGCCGCTGCTCCGCAGGGAGGCGGGGGTCTACGCCGCCAGGCTGGCCGAGCTGGAGGCGCTGGAGGCGTCCAAGCCGCGGGAGCGGGAGACCCGCTTCGGGAGATACGCCCTGGACCTGGGGATCCGCCAGATGCGGATGATGCGCGACTGGGCCGAGGAGACCGCCGACCGGATCGAGCGCGCCGCCCGGGGCTAGCCGCAGTCGGCCATGGCGGGCTGCGCGTCCTCCCGCGTGGTGAACCCGACGCCGGGGAAGTGCTCGTCGAGCATCTCCTTGATCCTGCCCTCGCGGTAGAGCCCGGCGATCACCGCCCGGACGGCCCGGCAGGCGCGCTCGTCGCCCTTCTTCAGCGCCACCGCGTAGCGCTCGTCGGTGAGCTTCAGGCCGAGCACCCTCTTGGGGGTCGCCTCCCGCGCGGGGTCGGCGTATCCGGCCAGCACCAGGTCGTCGCCCGGGACCGCGTCGACCTCGCCGGCCATCAGCTTGTCCATGCACTGGGCGTAGTTGCCGGCGGGGACCGGCCTGAGGCTGGGCACCGCGTCCCGCACCACGCCCACGGCGGAGCTCCCGGTCGGCGCGCACAGCCGCCGGTTCTCCAGCCCGGCCAGGGAGACGATCGGCGAGTCGTCCTTGACGAGCACGTCCACGTGGGCGAGGTAGTACGGCCCGGCGAACGTGACGTCGTCGTCCTCGTCGATCGGGTAGGTCGCGATGACCATGTCGACCTCTCCGCTCGCCAGCAGCCCCGGCCGGTCCTGCAGGCGGGTGGCCCGGAAGGTGACGCCGCCGGCGGGCACCCCCAGCTCCTCGGCGATCTCGGTGGCGAGGTCCACCTCGAAGCCGGTCCACCTCCCGCCGCTCTGCAGCGCGATGCCGGGCAGGAAGTCCCGCATCCCGACGGTGAGCCGCTTGGTCACGGCCGCCCGGTCCACGAGCGAGTCGCCCTTCGCCCCACCCTGCCCGCCGGTCGTCTCGGGTCCGGGTCCGGGTGCGGTCCCGGTGAGGAACGACGGGCGCCAGCCGGTGGCGTAGGCGGTCGCCGCGCCTCCGACCAGCAGCACGGCCACCACCAGGGCGATCCAGCGCGCCCGGCGCGGACGTCCGGGGGCGCTCGCGGTCCTCGGCTCCTCGAACGGGACGGGGCGGGTCGCCTCCCAGCTCGGCGGCCCGACGTCGGAGGGCGGCGGACGGTCGAACCGCCCGGGACCCGACGGACCGGACGGGTGGTACGGCACCGCCTGGCCGGGGGTGTACGACGCCGGCCGGTCGGAGGCGTACGGCACCGCCTGGTTGGGGGTGTACGGCGCCGGCCGGTCGGAGGCGTACGGAGCGGGCTGATCGGACGCGGACGGCGTGGTGTGGTCCTGCCGGACCGCCGGAGGCCGGACCGGCGGGTCCGGTGCGAAGCGCGGGTCACGGAACCCGGTCGAGGGGATCGCGGGCGGCTGCGGACGCGAACCGGGGACGCGCATGACGCTGGTGGCCTCGCCGGCCTCCCCGTCCTCGCCTCCGTCCCCGTCCGGGGTCCCGGAGGAGTCCTCCCCCGGACCGGTCCCCGCCGGCCCGGCCTCGGGGCGGGGCTCCGCATCCGGATCGGCCCCCGTACCGGGCCCCGTACCGGGCCCCTTGTCGGACCCCGCGGGGACCGGTGCCGCCGGGCTGGCGAGCTGCACGCCCCGGGTGAGCACCGCAGGGGAGGCGTCGCCCGTCTCGGGGTGGCCGAGCAGGCGCAGCAGGAGCCGGTCGGCCGACGGCCGGGCGGCGGGGTCCTTGGCCAGGGCCGCGCGGACCGTGCTCCGCAGCGGCTCCGGCATCATGCCGACATCGACCTCCTGGGTCAGGATGCGGCTCAGCACGATGGCGATGGAGTCACCGCCGAAGGTCATCTCACCGGTCGCCGCGTACGCGATGGTCGCCCCCCAGGCGAACACGTCGGTGTAGGGCCCGACGTCGTCCCCGGCGATCTGCTCCGGAGCCATGTAGGCGGGGGTGCCGACGGCCCGGCTGGTGATCGTCCCGGTGGAGTCGATGATGCGGGCGATGCCGAAGTCGACCACGCGGGGGCCGTCGGCGGCCATGAGCACGTTGTCGGGCTTGAGGTCCCGGTGCACGATCGAGGCGTGGTGGATCGCGGTGAGCGCGGTGGCCGTGCCGACCGCCAGCCGCTGCAGCGGGGCGCCGCTGAGCGGGCCGTCGGCCTCCACGACCTGCCGCAGCGACCTGCCCTCGATGTACTCGCTGGCGATGTAGGGGGTGTCGCCCTCCAGATCGACGGCGACGACGGCCGCCGTGCAGAACGAGGCGACCCGCTGCGCCGCCCGCGCCTCGCGCGCGAACCGCGACCTGGCGATCGCGTCACCGGAGAACTTCACGTGCAGCAGCTTGATCGCCACCCGTTCCCCGGCCGCGTCCGTCCCCAGGTAGACGACCCCCTGACCGCCCTCCCCGATCCGCCCGACGACGCGGAACGGGCCGAGCTGGCGCGGCTCCCCCGCTCCCAGTGGCTCGATCTGCGGCATCTTCTTCCCTACGGTCTCGCCCGGCTCCGATGGAAAAACTTTACGGCCCGGCGGAGGCCCGTCCCCCCGCGTTACCCCTAAGTGACCTCGCCGTGCCCGGTCCCGCCGCTCCGGCCCGGGGCCGTCTCCCCGGTCGGGCGGCGCCGACGGGGACGCACGGACGGGGACGCACCGGTACTCTTCGAACCGGCCGACTGTTGACAATCGTCCCGATTTGGCGCTCCGGCTACCTGGATCGCTACCGTTTGATCTCCCCAACCATGCGGAGTAAGGCCCAATGCGGCGATATATCGGTTTTCGCGACTTCGTCCAGCGCGATCAGCGTTCCCTCGTCGGCACCGGACTCCTGCTCACCGGCAGCCACGAGCAGGCCATCCGGCTGGCCCTGCGCGCCTACCGCACCGTGGGCCTGGCCTGGCCCCCCACGCCGTGGGAGAACCCCGCCACGCACGCCCACACGGCGCTCTACCGCGCCTTCCTCCGCAGGCCGACCGCCGCCGGTGCCACCGCCCTGGTACGGCTCCCGCCCCGCCGCCGCCTCATCGCCGTCGCCTGCCTCCACGACGGCAGGACGCCCGAGGAGATGGCCGACGTCCTCGGCCTGCCCGTGGAGACCGTGGAGTCGGAGCTCACCGAGGCGCTCGACACCCTCACCAAGGGGGACCGCAAGCGCCTGGTCAACCGGTTCGCCACGCAGGCGGGCGAGGCCTCCGTCCCCGACCTGTCCGACCGGTCGCTGGCGGACCTGCGCCGCCGCGGCAGGCGCAGGGCCCTGCTGACGGCCGCCGTCCTCACGCTGCTGGTCGGGTTCATCGTCACGCTGACCCCGCAGGGCCAGGTGTGGACCACCGCGCTGGCCGCGGGCGACCGCGACTCCGGCGCCTCCGCCGCGGTCCCGCAGGCCGCCAGGGCCTCCACCGGGCCGGGCGCCTCCGGATCGCCCTCCGCCGAGCCCTCCGCCGAGCCCTCCGCCGAGCCCTCCGCGGGAGGGTCCGCCCAGCCCGCCGTACCCGCCGCGTGGAAGGCGCCGCGCACGTCCTACGTGATCCGCTACGCGGTTCCCGGCGAGTGCCGGGGAGCCCGTCCCGCGACGCCGTACGCGGGAAAGGTCCTCTGCTCGGGCTGGACCCTGGCCATGGCCTCCGACCGCCCGTCGAAGGACCGGCCCGATCTCCCCAGGGCGACCTGCGAGCCGGGGGGCTGCAGGGCCACGCTCCACGTCCCCGACGCGGTCCAGGACCTGGGATACGGCAACGACCGCTCGCGGGAGCTCGGCCCGGCCGTCAGCCGGGACGGCCGCCGCCTCGCCTACCTCAGCGCGGCGGAGCTCCGGTACGTCGCCCACGACCTGCCGAGCGGGACGAAGCGCTACCTGTCCCCCGCGCTCACCCCGGCCGACCTCGAGCACACCTCCGTCGCCGTCTCCCCGGACGGCCGCCACTTCACCGTGCGCCTGGCCGACCGGCGGCTCCGGACCGACTTCGCCACCGGTTCGACCTCTCCCGTGCCCGCCGGGGAGACGACGCCCGCGGAGAGGTCCGCGGGCTGGCTCGACGAGGAGTATCCGGGCTGGACGGCCTCCCCCAGCGGGAAGTACGCCGCGGCCGCCGTCTCGGGAGAGCCGGGCAACGACAGCCTCCGCATCGTGGACGCCGCCTCCCGGCGGACCGTCAAGAGCCTGCCGCTGCCCGCCCTCGGCGAGCCCGTCTCGGCCGAGGCCGTGCACTGGCTGAGCGCCCGCGAGGTCGTCGTCGAGCTGACCGGCCGGACCAGCCGGGACATCCTGGGGTTCTACCGGATCGACGTGCGCAACGGCCGGATGCACCGCCTGGCCGGGCTCCCCGCCGACGACCGGATCGCCATCGGCGCGGCCGCGGAGCGGTGACACGCCGACGCGGAGCGGACGGGGACGGCGCCCTCAGCGTCCCGCCCTGGCCTCCGCGAACTCGCAGGCGGACGTGACCGGCCCTCTGATCCACGGCGACTCGCCCTCGGCGAAGGGCACGCCCACCTCCGCCGTCCCCCACCACCGATCCACCCGGACCCGTAGATCGATCGTCTCAGGGGCCGTCTCGCAGTCGGTGACGGCGTAGGCGGGCGTCAGCAGCAGCGCCTCCCCCGGTCCGATCACCTGGGGGAGGCGGACACCGGCGGAGCGCAGCGTCAGCCCCGGGCTCCGCCCCGATACGGCCGTGACCGTGACCGGCAGGTGGCCGTCGTTGACGACGACTCTCTCCTCCTTGACGAGCAGTTCGGATCGGCCGAGGTCGTTCCTCCACGTCTCCCCCTGATGGCCCTCCCAGCGAGCCGAGAGCCGGGGCACCAGCGCGCCCGAGTTCCAGGCGATCAGGCCCGCGACGACCAGGACCAGGCCCACACAGCCCGCGACCGCGAACCGGCGCCGGTCATGCGGGGTGAGCGCCCCCGCCTTCGAGTCCCACTGTGCCAGGACATGATTGGAAATCACCGCACTCCCCTTACCCGCCGGTAATTGATCATGTTAGATTTCCGGCTCGGACGGAAGGGGGACCGTGCTCTCAATCGCGCTCGTGCTCGCCCCGATCGCCCTGGCCGTCGTTCCACCGCTCATGGATCAGGTCGAGCCGAAGCAGATCGAGCGGTTCGCCCTCCGTCAGCGCCTCGTGCTCACCCCGTCCAACGGCGACCGCGTCCTGGCCTACATCCGCGTCACCCGCCGCTGGCGCTCGCTCGGCCTGGTCTTCGGACTGCTCGTCGTCCTCGCCGGGTTCACCGCCGAGTCGATCATGATCCGTCCGCTCCCGGTCTTCCTCGGCTGGTTCGCCGGCGTCCTGGTGGCGGAGGTACGGCTGGCACGGGCCAGGCCGTCCGGGCGCGGGGACCTCGGCCTGCGGCTCGTCCCTGCGGCGGTGGCCCTGCTGTGGACCGTGAGCGCGGTGACCGCGGGAGCGCTGGCCGTCCACGGGGCGGTCGCCCGGTCGCTGACACCCGGCACGTCCGTGACACCCGGCACGGGCGCCGCCGCCCTGCTGTGGATCACGGCCACGGCCGCCGTGGTGACGGCCGTACCGGTCCTGCTCCGGGGGTTGCGGACGCGGCCGCTGCCCGACGAACCGGCCGACCGGGTGGCGGCGGAGATCTCCGCCCGCTCCCGGTCCGCGCACGTACTGGCGGCCGGAGGGGCGGTCGCCGCCCTATGGTGCGGCTTCCGGAGCCTGCCGCCGGACCCGTCGAACACGCTCGCGGCGCCCCTCCTCCTGGTGAGCCTGGTGGTGCCGTTCGTCGCCCTGGCCATGGGCACCCATGCTTGGCGGCCCGTCCCGCGCGCGCACCGGGAACACCGGTGGGCGGCTCCCGCGACCGCCGTCGCGACGGTCACCGCGGCCGTCGTGCTGGGCGCCGTGCTCGCCTGGTCCGTCCCGGCGCCGCGCTCTCCCGACGCCGTCACCCGGCTCGCTCCCGAGGGCAGGGAGGAGACCTCGTCCCGGCCGATCGCCCACGCGGCGCTGCCGGAGTGCGGGACCCGGCTGACCTTCCGGAAGTGCGCGGTGTGGGAGCTGTTCGCCGTGGACGACGGCCCCGACGAGCCGCGCACCTCGATCATGGCCCCACAGGCCGCGACCTTCGCCGGGCGGCGGGGCCCGCTGCCGCGCCCCGCGCCGTTCGCGCTCAGCGGCGACGGCTTCCACGCCGTCTACCTGCACGCCCGGACCCGGCGGATGGTCCACCAGGACCTGCGCACCGGAGTCCGCCACGACCTCACCGGGCCGCTGGCCGACACGGAGCTCCCGGTGCCGGTGCTCTCGCACGACGGCCGCCACGCCGCCCTCACCGCCACCGGGCCGGGAACGGGCACGACCCGCCTGGTGGAGACCGACGGCGGGCGGGGCGTGGAGGTGCCCGGGATCGCGCGGGTGCTCGGCGTCGGCCCGCGGGGGTTCACAGCGGTCACCCTGCCCGAGGGCGACAAGGCCGAACTGGTCACAGTCGACCCGGACGGCACCGTGCGCACGCGGGTGCCCTTCGACCCGGCGCCGGCCGCCGGGCTCTTCCCCGACGGACGCCGCGTGCTGGTCCTCACCGAGAACGGCGAGGCTGCGACGGTGGACCCGGCCACCGGGAAGACCGTCCGCAAGATGAAGATCCGGGTCGAGCTCTCCGAGTTCGGCGACGCCCCGGAACTGCTGGGCTGGGACGCGCGCGGTCGCTTCCTGGTCAGACTGGACCTCGACGACGTCGACGACGAACTGCGCCTGGTCGACCCGGCCACCGGGAAGACCTCCGAGGCCCGGGGCATCGGCCCGGTCGAGAGCCACCGGAGCCCCGTCATCGGCAGAGTGGACCCCTGGTGACCGCGCCCCGGAGCCCGTGGCGCCGGTACCGGTGGGCGACCGCCGTTCTGGCCGTGCTCGGTCTGGTGCTCGGTCTGGTGCTCGGCCTGGGCCTGGCCTTCCTGCCGGACTCCGGGCCGACCGGCCCCCGCCCGCTGAGCGGCCCCTGGACGCCTCCGCCACTCCCGGTGACCGTCAGCCACGCCTGGTGGGACCGGTGCCTGTACGGTTCCGGCCCGGAGTACACCCTCCAGTGCTCCGGTTGGCAGCTGGCCGTACGGTCCGGGGAGCCCGTCGAGGGCGCGAGTCCGGTCGAGGGGAAGGCGGGGCTGCAGCGGATCGAGCTACCCGACGCCACCTCGTCCCTGTCCGGCGACGACGGGACGACCCGGATCCGGACTCCGCTCCAGGTGAGCTCCGACGGTCGCCGGGTCGCCTACCTCAGCGCGGCCGGACGGCGCTTCGTCGCCCCTGACCTCCCGAGCGGCCGGAGGATCGAGCTGGATCCAGGGCTGCAGGACGGCCTGTCCGCCAAGGAACGCCTCGACCTGCACGTCTCCGGGGACGGCCGGTTCTTCTCCGCGGCCCGCCTGGGCAGAAGGCCGAAGGTCTACCTCACCGACTTCGAGACGGGGCTCGTCAGACGATTGGAAGGCGTCTGCGAGATCCTCAGCCTGGGCCGGGATGCCCGCGAGATCGTCGCCGTCCCCTGCCGCGGCGGGGAGGGGAGCCCTGCCGAAGGGGAGGACAGGCCGTGGGCGGTGTTCGACCGGGACGGCACGCGCCTTCGCGATGTTCCCGGTGAGGCCCGCCGCACCGGCGTGCACTCCGACGTCACCCGGGGCCACGCCCTCGTCACGGCGGACGGCGAGCACGCCGTCGGCCTCTACTGGAAGGCGTTCCACGCCTACGGCACGGATTTCCCAGGTCTGGACGACGTCCTCGCCGTCAGGAGCCTGCGGTCGGGCCGGATCCTGCGGATCGTCCGGCTGCCCAGTCCCCCTGTCTCCTGGATTCATCAGGGCACGGCCGGTGACCGGGCGGTGCTGCAGGACGCCGAGAACGACGTCCACCTGGTGGATCCCGCCACCGGTGGGATCCACCGGGTACTGGACGCGCTTCCGGACTCTCCGATGGCGATCGTCTTCGGCGTCCCTGCGACGAGACCCGTGACTCCGCCTCCCACGCCGTCCGGCGGGCCGCCCGCGTCCTCCCCGCCGCCCGGCGTGCTCTCCGGGTGCACCGGTGACCCGTGCGAGCGCTGGCACCTGGCGACGGACGCCGTGCCGGTCCCGCCCTCACCAGAGGCCCTGCCCGTACCCGGCCTGTTCACGATCGGCCGCGACGGCCGCCACCTGGCCTACGGACGCAGGGAGGACCTGCGGCTGGTCGTGCACGACCTGAAGACCGGGAAAGCGATCCCCGCCTCTGACCCGCTCGACCCCGACACCGGCTTCGCGGACCGGCCCGGGCTCTTCTTCACCCCCGACGGCCGTCGTCTGGCCTTCCAACCGGTGGAGGGCCGGCCGGTTCAGATCACCGACACCCGGACGGGGCGGCGGTCGCGGCTCCGCGTCGGTCCCGGCGACCGCCTCATCGGCTGGACGTCGACGGGGCCGGTGGTCCACCGGGTCACGGCCGCCGAGGACGGGCCCTACGAGAGCGAGCTGCGCTTCCTCACCCCCGGCGGGAAGCGCCTGCGGACCGTCCCCACGGACGACTGGCCCGGCGGCCCGTCCGGCGGCGTCTCCCCCGACGGCCGCATGGTCACCGCTCCGAGCGGTGAGGAGGCGCCGCTGATCATCGACGTCGCGACCGGACGCCAGGCCCGACCCGGCCTCACCCCGTACGGCGGCTGGCGCCACTGGGTCTTCCAGGGCTGGGTCACCTCGGACGAGGTCCTGCTCAGGACCGAGGAGACCGCCACACGGGAGTACGGCGTGCTGACTCTCTCCACCGGCGAGCTGGAGATGCTCCGGTGAGCACGCCCCGGTCCGGCGAACGGACCGGACGGGGCGGAGGGGCCGGGAAAGCGGGAGAGGCCGGGAAAGCGGGAGGGGGCCGCCCGGTGGGCGGCCCCCTCCTGTGCTGCCGGGGGACGGTCAGGCCGTCCCTCCCCTGATCCGGAAGGCGGTCAGGCCATCTTCCGCTTCAGGTTCTCGTCCAGGGCCGCCAGGAAGTCCTGGGTGGTCAGCCACTGGGCGTCGCCGCCGACGAGCAGGGCGAGGTCCTTGGTCATCTGACCGCCCTCGACGGTCTCGATGCAGACCTGCTCCAGCTTCTCGGCGAAGTCGGTCACCGCGGGGGTGTTGTCGAGCTTGCCGCGGTGCGCCAGGCCCCGGGTCCACGCGAAGATCGAGGCGATCGGGTTGGTGGAGGTCGGGTTGCCCTTCTGGTGCTCACGGTAGTGACGGGTCACGGTGCCGTGGGCGGCCTCGGCCTCGACGGTGCGGCCGTCGGGCGACATCAGGACCGAGGTCATCAGGCCGAGCGAGCCGAAGCCCTGCGCGACGGTGTCGGACTGCACGTCGCCGTCGTAGTTCTTGCAGGCCCAGACGTAGCCGCCCTCCCACTTCATCGCCGCGGCGACCATGTCGTCGATCAGGCGGTGCTCGTAGGAGATGCCGGCGGCCTCGAAGTCCTTCTTGAACTCGGTCTCGAACACCTCGGCGAAGATGTCCTTGAAGCGCCCGTCGTAGGCCTTCATGATCGTGTTCTTCGTCGACAGGTAGACCGGGTAGTTGCGGGCCAGGCCGTACCGCATCGAGGCGCGGGCGAAGTCGCGGATCGACTCGTCCAGGTTGTACATCGCCATGGCGACGCCGCCGCCCGGGAAGTCGAAGACGTTGAGCTCGATCGGCTCCGAGCCGTCCTTCGGGGTGAAGGTCAGCGTCAGCGAGCCCTCGCCGGGGATCTTGACGTCGGTGGCGCGGTACTGGTCGCCGAAGGCGTGACGGCCGATGACGATCGGCTTGGTCCAGCCCGGCACCAGCCGCGGCACGTTGGACATGATGATCGGCTCACGGAAGACCACGCCGCCGAGGATGTTGCGGATGGTCCCGTTCGGGGACTTCCACATCTTCTTGAGGCCGAACTCCTCGACCCGCGCCTCGTCCGGGGTGATGGTGGCGCACTTGACGCCGACGCCGTACTGCTTGATGGCGTTGGCGGAGTCGATCGTCACCTGGTCGTCCGTGGCGTCGCGGTGCTCGATGCCGAGGTCGTAGTACTTCAGGTCGACGTCGAGGTAGGGGAGGATCAGCTGCTCCTTGATGAACTGCCAGATGATCCTCGTCATCTCGTCGCCGTCAAGCTCGACGACGGGGTTCTCTACCTTGATCTTGGGCATGCGTGTGGTTCCCCTTCTGAACTAACACGGGCCAGACAGTCCTTTTGAGGCTCACTGGCCGTTGAGGCTATCGGACGGGTGCGCGCGGCCTGAGGGCCACCCGGTCATCCGACGACTTATCGCGGCATGAGCCACGGATACTCCAGCAGCAACGACCCGGCCATCAGCGCGGCGCCGAGGACGGCGAGCGTGACGGCGTCGGTCGTCTTCTTCCGTACGGCCAGCCGTCCGCCTCCGGCCAGCCTCGTCGCGGCGCCCAGCATGATGACGGCGCCGAGCGCGAATCCCCCCCACTCGACGTCGACCAGGACGGCTGCGGCGACGGCGAGGACCGCACCCGCAAGCACCAGCGGGTACGGCCCCCAGCGGTCGTCTGTCGTTCTGGCGTTCACCGCTCGCCGATCGGCTTCCACTTCTGGTCCCGCTCGCCGATGTACTCGCTGTCCGGACGGATCAGCCGGTTGTCGGCGTGCTGCTCGATGACATGTGCGGTCCATCCTGACATGCGGCTGACCGAGAAGACCGGAGTGAACAGGTCGGTCGGGATGCCGAGGTAGTGGTAGACCGTCGCGGCGTAGAAGTCGACGTTCGGGTAGAGGCCCTTCGTCTCGAAGACGACCTCCTCCATCTCCTTGGACATCCGGTAGTACGTGTCGTCCCCGGAGGCCTCGGCGAGCTCCTGCGACATCTTGCGCAGGTGCGTGGCACGCGGGTCCTCGGTCTTGTAGACGCGGTGCCCGAAGCCCATGATCTTCTCGCCGGCCGCGAGCCTGTCGCGTACGGCCTGCGCCACGCCGCCCGGGTCCAGTGCCTCCAGGGTGCGCATGACCTGCTCGTTGGCGCCGCCGTGCAGCGGGCCCTTGAGCGTGCCGATGGCGGCGACGACGGCCGAGTGCATGTCCGACAGGGTCGCGGCGCAGACGCGGGCGGCGAACGTCGAGGCGTTCATCGTGTGGTCGGCGTGCAGGACGAGGCAGGCGTCGAAGATCTTCACGGCGCGGGCGTCGGCGGCGCGGCCGGTGATCTGCAGCAGGAAGTTCGCCGCGACGCTGAGCGCCGGGTCCGGCTCCGGGATCGACGCGCCGGTCCTGGCCGCGTGGTAGCGGGCCACCAGGAGCGGCTGCTGCGCGGTCAGCCGGGCGGCCTTGCGCCGGTTGGCCTCCGGGCTGTTGGAGTCCTTGTCCGGATCGTCCGCGCCGGCGAGCGAGACCAGCGTGCGCAGCGCCTCCATGGGCGCCTGCTTCGCCGCGACCTCCGCGACGTTGGCTTCGACGAGGGCGCCGAGCGCGCGCCCCTGGACCAGCTCCGCGCCGTAGGCGGCCAGCTGCTCCCGCGTGGGGAGCGTGCCGCACTGCAGCAGGTGGGCGGTCTCTTCGAAGGTGGTGCGGCCGGCCAGATCGTGGATGTCGTATCCGCGATAGAAGAGGCGACCGGCCTGACCGTCGATGTCGCTGAGCGCTGTGGACGCGGCTACGACATCGGCGAGGCCTTTGGTGGGCTTGTCCGCCATGAGTGTTTCCTCCGCTTATCTTCCTCGGGAGTCTACCCGTGAGCAGGGGAAACCTTTTCGAGAGGTCCAGACCAATTTCACGAAGGATTCTGCTTCTGGCAAAGGAGATTCCGCATCCCCTCGTTTGGGTAAGCCGGAGCTGTAGTAACAGTTACGGCGGGCTACCTGGGGAGGAACTGCCGTGGAGGGGCCGTTCATACGCGTCGAGGACACCGGTGAGGTGGTCCCGTTGCGCCCCGAGATCACGACGGTCGGGCGAGGCCGGGGAGTCGACATCCGGCTCACCGATCCGAGCGTGTCCCGGCTGCACGCGGAATTCGTCCGGCGCGGACCCTACCTGTACGTCGTCGACCTGGGCCTGTCCCGCAACGGCACGCGGGTGAACGGCAGGCCGATCGCCCGGAGGGTCCTCGACGACGGCGACGTCGTCTCCTTCGGCGCCGCGCGGGGCCGGATCGGCGGGGTCCCGCGCGAGGACTTCGTCCCCGAGGTCGAGCTCCGCCGCGCGGCGGCGCCGGAGCTGACCAGGCGGGAGGTGGACGTGCTGACGTCGCTGTGCCGGCCGGCGCTCTCGGACGAGGCGTTCGTCGCCCCGGCCACGGCACGGGAGATCGCGGACGATCTGGTGGTGACGGAGGCGGCGGTCAAGCAGCACCTCCTCCGCCTTTACCAGAAATTCCGGATTCCGGAGGGCACCAACCGGCGCACCAGGCTGGCCAACGAGGTCGTGGCCCTGGGGCTGGTCAGGCCCACCCCGGTGGTGCCGCCCCAGCGGGCGACCGGCGGCGCCGAGCCCTCACCGGCGGCGACCGCCGTGGGCCGCCGGGCGTCCTGACCGGTCCCGGTTCCGGGCCCTCGTCGCGGGCCCGTCCCGGGTGCTTCGGGTGTTCCCGGGCGTCCGGACGCCGTGGGTGCCCCCCGCTCTCGGAAGCCGTGGGCGTGGTGGGCGTCAGGCCGTCCCGGCCTGACGCTCGGCGGCCTCGACCACGTTGGCGAGCAGCAGGGCCCGGGTCATCGGGCCCACACCGCCGGGGTTGGGGGTCAGGAAGCCGGCGACGTCCGCCACGTCCGGGGCGACGTCACCGGCGATCTTCCCCTCGACCCGGGAGACACCGACGTCGAGCACGGCCGCACCGGGCTTGACCATGTCCGCGGTGATCAGGTGCGGCACGCCCGCGGCGGCGACGACGACGTCGGCGCGCCGGGTGTGGGCCGCCAGGTCCTGGGTGCCGGTGTGGCAGAGGGTGACGGTGGCGTTCTCCGAGCGGCGGGTCAGCAGCAGGCCGAGCGAGCGGCCCACCGTGATGCCGCGGCCGACCACGACGACCTCGGCGCCCTTGAGCGGCACGCCGTACTCCTGCAGGAGCAGGACGATGCCGTGCGGGGTGCAGGGCAGCGGCGCGTCGACCATGTGCACCAGGCGGCCCAGGTTGACCGGGTGGAGGCCGTCGGCGTCCTTGCCCGGGTCCATCCGCTCCAGGAGCGCCTGGGTGTCCAGGTGCCGGGGCAGCGGGAGCTGGACGATGTAGCCGGTGCACTCGGCCGAGGCGTTGAGGTCGTCGATGACCTCCTCGACCTCCGCCTGGGTGGCGTTGTCCGGCAGGTCCCTGCGGATGGAGGCGATGCCGACCTCGGCGCAGTCGCGGTGCTTGCCGGCGACGTAGATCTGGCTGCCGGGGTCGTCGCCGACCAGGACCGTGCCGAGCCCGGGGGTGATCCCCCGCTCCTTCAGCGCGGCCACCCGCTCCGCCAGACTTGCCTTGATCTTCGCCGCGGTGGCCTTGCCGTCCAGAATCTGCGCGCTCATGATGCCAACTTTCTCATGAGATCGTCCGCGTCCGGCCGTCGGCACCGCCTGCCGGACCGGCCGAGCCGGGGTCGCGGGCCGCCGGCGGAGCGCGCACGCGCCGTCCGCCGGAGCGGCCCCGCGGACCGCGCGCCGTACGGCGGGTCAGCCGCGCTCGGCCGCCTCGGCCTCGCGCCGCTCGATGATCCGGCGGGTGAAGGGGATGACCTCCACGGCCTTGGCGCCCAGGTAACCCGCACCGAGCGCGAGCGCCACCAGGAAGACGGGGCTCTGCCAGAAACCGGCGATCATCACCAGCGCGGGGAGCAGGAAGTCGAGCACGGCCATGCGAGGTCTCCAAGGGAAAGAGAAGGGATGACACAGGCTAAGCGCGCGCCAAACCTTTTCGAGCCGAAAAATTGTGTTCAACTCGCCACTCTTTTGTCTCCTGTCCCAGTGACCTGTCTCACACGGCCGGTCCGGGGCCCTGAGGTTCCGGCGAGGAGCGGCCGTGCGGCGCCGGCCGGGAGGCTTCGCGCGAGTGGCACCACCTGTATCGGCGGGCGGAGCCTCCGCCGTAGGGCTTTCCGGAACTTCTCCGCCCGATCCCCCGCCCGGTGACTCCGGTCGCCCCACGGGCTCGCCGCACGGGCTCGCCGCGCGCGTGCGCGGCCGTACGGGCTCCCCGCCCGGACACAGGTCCGCGCGGCCGCCCGGTCGGACTCAGGGCCCGCACGGGCGGCGGAGGACGACACGGACAGGGAACGGGAAGAGGACACGGCCGCCGCGGAACGCGACGGCCGTGCGGACGGGAGAGCCCCGGCGGGAGAGCCCCGAGGGCTCCCGCCGGGGCTCGCAGACGGGAGCCCGGAGGCCCCCGCCGGGACTCCTAGTGGAAGAAGTGGCGGGTGCCGGTGAAGTAGAGGGTGACCCCGGCGGCCTCGGCCGCGGCGATCACCTCGTCGTCCCGGATGGAGCCGCCGGGCTCCACGATCGCCTTCACACCCGCGTCGACGAGCACCTTGAGCCCGTCGGCGAAGGGGAAGAACGCGTCGGAGGCCGCCACCGACCCGGCGGCGCGGTCGCCGGCGCGGGAGACCGCCAGCTGGGCCGAGTCGACCCGGTTGACCTGGCCCATGCCGACGCCGACGCTCGCGCCGCCTGCGGCCAGCAGGATCGCGTTGGACTTCACCGAGCGGCACGCCTTCCAGGCGAAGGCCAGGTCCGCGAGGACCTCCGCCGACGCCGCGGGACCCGCCTTCAGCTCCCAGGCCTCGGCCGCGTCGCCGGGGGCGTCCACCCGGTCGGCGGTCTGCACCAGCAGGCCGCCGTCGATCCGGCGGAACTCGGCCGGGTTGGCCGGCCCCTGGGGGCAGGCCAGCAGGCGGAGGTTCTTCTTCTCGGTCAGTACGGCCAGCGCCTCGGCGGTGAACCCGGTGGCGACCACGACCTCGGTGAAGACCTCGGCGATCTGCCGGGCCAGCTCCTCGGTGACCTCGCCGTTGACCGCGATGACGCCGCCGTAGGCCGAGACCGGGTCGCAGGCGTTGGCCTTGCGGTGCGCCTCGGCGACGTCGGCGCCGACCGCGATGCCGCACGGGTTCTGGTGCTTGATGATCGCGACGGCGGGCTCGGCGAAGTCCCACGCCGCCCGCCAGGCCGCGTCGGCGTCGAGGTAGTTGTTGTAGGACATCTCCTTGCCGTGCAGCTGCTCGGCTCCGGCCAGCCCGCCGGTGCCCGCGGTGTAGAGCGCGGCGCGCTGGTGCGGGTTCTCCCCGTAGCGCAGGGCGGCCGACAGCTCCCAGGAGGCCCCCATGAAGGCGGGCCAGGTGCCCTCCTCCGCCGTGTAGACGTCGGCGAACCAGGAGGCCACCGCGGTGTCGTAGGAGGCGGTGTGCGCGTAGGCGGCGGCCGCCAGGCGGCGGCGCTCGGTGAGGGTGAAGCCCCCGGCGGCGACCGCGGCGAGCACGTCGCCGTAGGCGGCCGGGTCCACCACGACCGCGGCGGTGCCGTGGTTCTTGGCGGCGGCGCGGATCATCGCCGGGCCGCCGATGTCGATCTGCTCCACGCACTCGGCGTCGGAGGCGCCGGAGGCGACGGTCTGCTGGAACGGGTAGAGGTTGACGACGACCAGCTCGAACGGGTCGATCTCCAGCTCCTCCAGCTGCGCGACGTGGGCGGGGTTGCCGCCGTCGGCGAGCAGTCCCGCGTGCACGCGCGGGTGCAGGGTCTTGACGCGGCCGTCGAGGCACTCGGGGAATCCGGTCAGCGCCTCCACCGGGGTGACCGGGACGCCGAAGGAGGCGATCTTCGCGGCGGTGCCGCCGGTGGAGACGATCTCCACCCCTGCGGCGTCGAGCCCGCGTGCCAGCTCCTCCAGCCCGCTCTTGTCGTACACCGCGATCAACGCGCGCCGGATGGCGATGCGGGTCACTTCTCGGTCCTCCTGTTTGGTTCCGGTTCTCCGGGGGCGCCCGGCTCATCCGCCGGGTCGCCCGGCCGCCTGGTCGGCGGGGGTCGAGCGGGGGTCAGCGGGGGTCGGCGGGCCGCCCGAGGCGGACGGTCCGGCCGGTGACCGTCCAGCCCTCGCGGGCCATCCGGCCGACGGTGTCGACGAGCAGCCCTCGCTCGACGGTCTTGATGCGCTCGTGCAGGGTGTGCTCGTCGTCGCCGTCGTAGACGCGGACGGCCTCCTGGGCGATGATCGGGCCGGTGTCGACCCCGGCGTCGGCGAGCATCACGGTGCAGCCGGTGACCCGCACGCCGTACGCGAGGGCGTCGCGAACCCCGTGCGCGCCGGGGAAGGCCGGCAGCAGCGCGGGGTGGGTGTTGAGCACGGGGAAGGCGGTCAGCGTCGGCGCGCCGAGGATCTTCATGAACCCGGCGCAGACCACCAGGTCGGGCTTGTGCTCCGCGATCCTGGCCGCGAGCGCCCGGTCCCACGCCTCGCGGTCCGGGTGGTCCGCGACGCGCTCGACGAAGACCGGCACCCCGGCGCGCTCCGCGCGGGCCAGCCCTTCGATCCCGTCGCGGTCGGCGCCCACCGCCACGATCCGGGCGCCGTAACCCTCGTCTGCCACGGCGTCCAGCAGGGCCTGTAGGTTTGTTCCAGATCCGGACACGAGAACCACAAGCCGAGCGGCCTGGGATGACACCGACGCACTCCATTCGGACGGGGACTCACGCCGCTGCAAGGGTATAGGTCCGTCCGCTCGGGCGACGCAAGGAGGTTGGCACAGTGACGACACCCGTCCAGCTACGGCCGGCGGAGAGCGCGGGACGGCGGGCCCTGTGGCTCGCGTTCGCGTCTGCGGTGATGACCCTCATGCTCCCGATGGCGGGACTGGTCATGTCGATCTTCGCGCTCGTCGTCTCGGTCCGGGCGATCCCGGCGCTCAGGTCGGTCTCCAAGCCGATCGGCACGGCCGTCGCCGGCATCGCCATCGCGTCGGTGGCGCTCCTGTTCTCGATCATGGCGTCGGCGTTCCAGCTCTACCTGCGCGACGAGCTGTCCGCCTACGAGGAGTGCCGCCGGGGCGCGGGCACCGTCACCGCCCAGGACGAGTGCCTCAACCGGCTGGAGGACTCGATGAGGAAGAAGCTCCCCTTCGTCGAGCCCGGCCAGCTGCGCTTCCCGTTCGGCCCCTGACCCGGTCGCGGGCTCAGTCGCGGTCCCACGCGTAGGGGTCCACGTAGATCACGTGCCCGCCCTTGTCGTCGGTCTCGTCCACGATGTCGCGCCGGGGCGGCCGGGGCGGCTCCGGACGCCGGTTCCGCTGCGGCTTCTCCGAGGCGGCGGAGGCGTGCTCGTCCTCCCAGTCGTCCCGGATGACCGGGATCGGCTGGGTGTCGCACTCGGTGGCGTCCAGCCAGTGACCCGGGAGCGCGCGGTGCTCGTCCGCGTCGGCGGCCCTGGCCCGGCCGGTCACCGACCCCGCGGCCATGGCCAGTTTCGCGCCCGCCTTGCGGACGGGCGCCGCCGCCGAGGCGGCCTTCGCCGCCGCCCTGGTGACGGCGGTGTTGTGGCCCCGGAAGATCAGCCACCAGTTGGCCAGTCCCGCCGAGATGCCCGCGGCGACCCCCGTCTCCAGCGTCACCGAGAGCATGACCTCCCAGGCCGCGGGACCCATCTCGACGAGCCTGCCGCCGCCGAGCGCACCGCCGGACAGCGCCGCCAGCGCACCGGCCGCGCAGCCGGTGGCGATGCCGCAGGCGAAGCCCCACAACGGCGCGCCCTCGTAGGTGGGAGAGGGCGCGATCCTGACGAGCACGACGCCCGCCACCGCCCCGGCGACGAACGGGATCGCGATCACCGACATGAGCCAGGCCGGGGTCGGACCCGCCTCGGGCAGCGCCCCCAGGATCGGCAGGCTGGGCACGGTGCCCAGCTGCACCCCGGTCGGGGCGATCAGCGTGCCGGTCCCGACCGAGAAGCCGGGCCCGGCGATGTAGGCCATCCCCCAGACGAACGCGTTGAGCAGGTAGAGCCCCTGGACCAGCACGAGCAGCAGGCCGCCGACGACCCCGGGGGCCAGCACGTCCGTCAGGTGCCGGACCTCGTCGAACCCCGCCACGACGGCGCCGAGCACCAGCAGGGCGCCCGCCAGCAGCATGATCCCCAGGGCGGCGGCGGTGCCGCCCGCGACCGAGCGCAGCCGCTCGGGCAGCAGGCGCGGCATCACCCGCCACGGCCCGATCGCCCTGACGGTCGCCAGCGCACCCGCGACGAAGGCCAGGATCAGGTGGCTGACCAGCGCCTCCCCCAGGAACGGCTGGGTGATCGCGTTGCGGGCGACGAGCGCGACCACCCCCGCCAGCAGCGCGTACGGCGCCGCCAGCGAGACGCCCGCCTGCGCGATCAGGACCAGCTGGGCCCGCCGCCGGGCGTTGGCCTGCTCCTTGGGGCTGTTCCTGGGCAGCCGGGCGGGCAGCCGCAGCCGCAGGTCCGCGTCGCGGGCCATCCAGATCCCGGCGCGGTAGAGCAGGAAGGCGGGCAGGGCCACCAGCCCGAGGGGGATCAGCCCGACCGACCCGCCGGGAATCGCGAACCCCGCGTGGTGCGCGGCCAGCCAGAGCTGCGCCGCGGTGCGGAAGACCTCGGGCAGGCCGCCGTCGAGCGTGCCCCGGGGAGCGGCGATCCAGCCGATCAGGGTGAGCGTGGTGAGCACCGCCAGGCCGACGCCGAGCGTCCAGGCGGCGGCGAGCATTCCTGAGACGGGGAGCGGCCTGCGGACGTCGTCGTCACCCGTGGCGCCGGGCAGGGGGATGCGACTGAGGACGGTTCGGGGAGCCGTCCGGAAATGGTCGAGAAGGGCCGTCACAGTACCCGATGGTCTCACCGATCTTCCGGCAGGCGGGCGCTCATCGGTCCGCGTGTCGCACGCCGTACGGGAGGAATGCCGCGAGTCGTACGGATTTCCGGGGACGTGGGCCGGAAGGGGTCTCCCGGGGGTGCGCCGGGGGTGCGCCGGGGGTGCGCCGGGGCGGGACGCGGGAGAGGCGCCCGGCGGAATCGCACCGGGCGCCTCTCTCGAACCGCTGGGACCGCCGGACGGCCGGACGGACCGCGCCGTCCGGCGCGGTCCGGCACGGACGGTCAGCGGGAGCGCATGACCTCGCGCATGAGGCGGGCGGTCTCGCTGGGGGTCTTGCCGACCCGCACGCCGACCTTCTCCAGCGCCTCCTTCTTGGCCTGCGCGGTCCCGGCCGAGCCCGACACGATCGCGCCCGCGTGGCCCATGGTCTTGCCCTCCGGCGCGGTGAACCCCGCCACGTAGGCCACGACCGGCTTGGTCACGTGCTGCTCGATGTAGGCCGCGGCCCGCTCCTCGGCGTCTCCGCCGATCTCGCCGATCATCACGATCGCGTCCGTGCCCGGGTCGGCCTGGAAGGCCTCCAGCGCGTCGATGTGCGTCGTGCCGATCACCGGGTCGCCGCCGATGCCCACCGCGGTGGAGAACCCGAAGTCGCGCAGCTCGTACATCAGCTGGTAGGTCAGCGTGCCCGACTTCGACACCAGCCCGATCCGGCCCGCGGTGGTGATGTCGGCCGGGATGATGCCGGCGTTGGAGGCGCCCGGCGAGGCGATGCCCGGGCAGTTCGGGCCGATGATCCGGGTCTTGTTGCCCTTGGCCACCGCGTACGCCCAGAACTCGGTGGTGTCGTGCACCGGCACGCCCTCGGTGATCACCACGCAGAGCGGGATGCCGGCGTCGACGGCCTCCTTGACGGCGTCCTTGGTGAAGGCCGGCGGCACGAACACCACCGACACGTCCGCACCGGTCTCGGCCATGGCCTCGGCCACGGTGCCGAACACCGGCAGGCCCTCGTGCACGGTGCCGGCCTTGCGGGCGTTGACGCCGCCCACCACCCGGGCGCCGGCGGCGAGCATGCGGCGGGTGTGCTTGGTGCCCTCCCCGCCGGTCATGCCCTGAACGATGATCTTGCTGTTCTCGGTCAGCCAGATAGCCATTACGCACCTACCGCAGCGAGCTCGGCGGCGCGCTTGGCCGCCTCGTCCATCGTGTCGACCAGCTCGACGCCGGGAAGCTTGGCGTCGGCCAGGATCTGCCGCCCGAGCAGGGCGTTGTTGCCGTCCAGGCGGACGACCAGGGGGCGGGTGACGGCTTCGCCGCGGCTCTCCAGCAGCTGGAAGGCGGCCACGATGCCGTTGGCGACCGCGTCGCAGGCGGTGATGCCGCCGAACACGTTCACGAAGATCGACTTCACCGAGGGGTCGGAGATGATGATCTCCAGGCCGGCCGCCATCACCTCGGCCGAGGCGCCGCCGCCGATGTCGAGGAAGTTGGCGGGCTTGGGCTGCCCGGGGAACGCCTCGCCCGCGTAGGCGACGACGTCCAGGGTGCTCATGACCAGGCCCGCGCCGTTGCCGATGATGCCGACGCTGCCGTCGAGCTTGACGTAGTTGAGGTCCTTGGCCTTGGCCGCGGCCTCCAGCGGGTCCTCGGCGGCCTTGTCGGCGTAGGCCTCGTGCTCGGGCTGGCGGAAGGCGGCGTTGTCGTCGAGGGTGACCTTGCCGTCCAGGGCCTTCACCTGGCCGTCGGCGGACAGGATCATCGGGTTCACCTCGACCAGGGAGGCGTCCTCGTCGACGAAGGCGGCCCAGAGCTTCTCGATGAGCTCGGCGGCGCCGTCGAGCGCCTTCTCCGGCAGTCCGCCGGCCACGGCGATCTCGCGGGCCCTGGCCCGGTCGATGCCGGTGAGCGGGGAGACCGGGACCTTCGCGACCTTCTCGGGGGTGCTGTGCGCGACCTCTTCGATGTCCATTCCGCCGGCGGCGGAGCAGATGGCGAGGAAGGTGCGGTTCGCACGGTCGAGCAGGAAGGAGAAGTAGTACTCCTCCGCGATCGCGCTGGCCTCCTCGATCAGGACCTTGTGGACCGTGTGGCCCTTGATGTCCATCCCGAGGATGTCGGTGGCCTTCCGCTCGGCGTCGGCGGCGTCGTCGGCGACCTTCACGCCGCCCGCCTTGCCTCGGCCACCGGTCTTGACCTGGGCCTTGACGACGACACGGCCGGTCAGCTCCTCCGCTGCCGCGCGTGCCTCCTCCACGGTGTGCGCGACGATGCCGCGCGGCACGGGGATGCCGTACTCCGCGAAGAGCTCCTTCGCCTGATGTTCGAACAGGTCCACGAGGGTCCGTCCTTGCTTGTCCGGCTGGTGTACAGATGTCGGCGGTCCGGCTCCACGACAGTGAGGGGAGCCTCGCGATTTTTGCGCCAATGAAGCCTAGCCTCCCCAGCGCCCCGGCGAGGTCACCGGGGCCGTGCTGCGGCTCACATCGTGGCGGCGGCGGCCCGCACACGACCGGCGGCCCACCCGCGGTCGTCGGTCCGGGCACGGTCCGGCGGCCCGCGGACGGCGGCTCACAGGTGACCTGCGGCCCGCGGACGGCGGGGAGGCGGGTCAGACCCGGGCGGGAACGGTGCCCCTCACCCATTCGACGATCTCCTCCGTGGTCGCCCCCGGCGTGAAGATCCGGGCGACGCCCATCCGCTCCAGCTCGGGCATGTCGTCCTCCGGGATGATCCCGCCGCCGAACACCACGATGTCGCCCGCGTCGTTCTCCCTGAGCAGCTCGATCACCTTGGCGAAGAGGGTCATGTGGGCCCCCGACAGGATCGACAGGCCGACCGCTGCGGCGTCCTCCTGCACGGCGGTGCGCACGATCTGCTCGGGCGTCTGGTGCAGACCGGTGTAGACGACCTCCATCCCGGCGTCCCGCAACGCCCTGGCCACGATCTTCACACCCCGGTCGTGGCCGTCCAGCCCCGGCTTGGCGATGACGACGCGGATCCTCGGCTCGGCATCCATGACAGACCTCCTCGTCTGCGTCCCGCCCACTCGTGGGCGGCGGCTGTCCGCAGCGTAACCGGCCCGGCGGGGCCGGGCTCCCCGAGCCCGGGGCCTTGCGGGGTGCGGCGCCCCGCAAGGACCGGGCCCCGCGACCGCCGGGACGTGGAACCCGGATTCACAGATGATCGTTACCTGAAAGAATGCTCCCCCCTCATATCTACATAAAGGACAACTGATCCCATGAGGCGATCGATCGCCCTGACGGCCGCGGTGCTGGCCGCACCGGCACTGGCCACCGCCACCTCCGCCGCCGCGCACGCCGCCCCCGCCGCCACCACCACCTCCGCCACCGCCCCCGCACCGGCGGACGCGCTCAAGCGGCAGTTCCAGACCGGCCGCGGCGTCCGGGTCACCCAGACCGCGCGCATGTTCTCCGGTGAGACGACCCTGTTGAAGGCCGAGCTCAAGGGCAGGCTGCAGTTCGGCCCCACCGGCCCGGCCGCCTACGACCTCGCCGTGCGGATGACCTCCGGGAAGGAGTCCGGCAACGGCTCCTACCGCATGATCAGCATCAAGGACCGCCTCTACGCCTCGGGCGGCGTCTACAACGGCCTGCTCCCCGAGGGCAAGAAGTGGGTGGGCGGCAAGAGCGGCCCCCTCTTCCTCCAGCACCCCGACGTGCTGGAGCCGACCGTGCTGGCCGCCTTGGTGAAGGACCCCTCCGGCAGGCACTCCCGCGACGGCCTCCGGCACCAGGGCACCCTGACCTACGCGGAGCTGTACAAGCTCTCCCCGGGCTTCCGCGCCGCCCTCCGCACCAAGCCGACGGGCGAGTCCGCCAAGGCCGAGCTCTCCTGGCGGCTCTGGCTCGACGGCAAGGGCCTGCCCCGGCGCGCGTCGGTCTCCGAGACCCTCGCCATCGGCAAGTCGTCGCTGACCACGACGTCCGACACCCGTTTCAGCGGCTGGGGCTCGAAGGTCACCATCACCGCCCCGCCCGCCGACCAGGTCATCGACGAGAAGGACCTGCCCTCCGACGCGCCCGACCCCAAGGAACTCGTCAACACCCTGGGCTCGCACCGCGACGGCAGCTGACCGGAACCGGGCGGACGAGCCCCGCCCGGGCCCGGCGCCACCACCGGGACCGGGCCGGCCGGGCCCGCGTACGGCATGCCGTACGCGGGCCCGGTCCGGGAAACGGCCGAAAACGGCGTCCACCGTCACCGGCCGTTTCCCGCAATGGGCACCCCACCCCGCGAGGCGGCCTTTCCATGACCGGTCCATCCGTCGCCGCGTCTCGCACCCTCATGCAATCAGTGAACGGTCCTCCCTCGCGCGAATATCGCGCGGAACATCGATATCCCGTAGGCATGTGTCACCTCCGTCCTCCTCCCGGAGAAGGCGCCGGTCCCCCGTGGGCGCTCCGGTCCCCGGGACGTTCCCACCGGAACGGCTCATCCCCGCGCAAAGCCGGAAGGCGGAGTTGTCAGCCCACGGCATAGCCGCGCGGGCGCGGGTGGCCTAGCTTGGCGGATCCTGGCTTCCGGTGAGGGGGATCCGATGAGACGGTGGGCCGTTCCGCTCGTCGCGGTGGCGCTGGCCGCCGCGCTGCCGCAGCCGGGTACGGCGCAGGCCGGGACCCTGCGGGCCGATGCCGCGGCCGGGGCGGTCCCCGCCTCCGGAGCCGGGGGAGCCTTGACGGCACAGGCCACGCAGACGGCACGGACGACGCAGGCGGCACGGACGACGGAGACGGCACGGACGACGGAGACGCGGCAGGCCGCATGGACGGCGCAGGGGGCGCCGTCGCCCGTGACGGCGTTGAGACGGCACTTCGCCGAGCACACGGGGCTGCGGATCTCCGACGTCGGACGGGTCTACCGGGACGGCAAGGCGGTCGTCACCATCTGGCGCAGGGGCAGGGTGGAGTTCGACGCCTCCGGGGTGTACGCCACGGACACGACGGGGCGCACGGAGGCGGGACGCGGGGCGATCCGGGAGTTCGAGGGCCTGATCGGGCGGCGGCTCGGCTCGACCCGGGTGATCTGCTTCCCGGACGAGGCCTACCTGTCCGGGCCCGGTTACGAGACCTGGCTGCCCGAGGGCAAGAGCTGGCTCGGGCTGATCGGCCCGGCGAACATCAAGCAGACCGCGGCGCTGCCGCAGATCGTGAACGTCTTCGAACCGGCCACTCTGGGCGCCCTGCTCTCCCACAGCTCGGTGAAGCGGAAGCTGCCTTCCGGCACGTACCGCCAGGGCACCGTGACGCTGCGCACGCTCTACCGTGTCTCCCCCTCCTTCCGCGACCGGCTCGCCGGGCCGCCGAAGGGCCGGAGCGCGAAGATCACGGTCGGCTTCCGGCTCTGGCTGGACCGGTCGAACCTGGCCCGCCGCCTGACGACCACCTGGAGGCAGCCCGTCCCCGGGACGCCGGAGCGGCCCACCGTCACGGTCGCGGACACCCGCTACACCGGCTGGGGCTCGGACGTGACACTGGCGCCCCCGCCTCCGGAGGACACCGCCGACGCGGGCCGGGTCGGCGGCGATTTCTCCCCGCCTCCGGCGCTGCCGGTCGGTTGACCGCCCCGCGGCGTTCTGCACGGAATATCCACTATCAATTAGTCATATGCCACATTTAACGAGACTTTATTGTGATCTGGCTTCGGAAGGATGTCCGGGTCCCTCCCGAACGGGGTGGAGGGAATACACGGGAGAATCCACTTGAAGCGTTTCATCGCCGGTCTGGCCTGTGCCGCAGCAGCAGGTCTGGCCGTCCCCACGCTCGCCTCGGCCGCCCACGCGCAGGCGCCCGCCGATCCCCTCGCCGCGCTGCAGAGCAAGCTCGGCGCCGGACGCGGGGTGAGCTTCTCCGACAAGACGAAGCTGGTCACGGACGACTTCCGCCAGGTCTTCTCCACCCGGACGGGCGTCCTGCAGTTCGGCCGTTCCGGGGTCGCCGCGTCCGACCACACCACCAAGCTGCGCATCAAGGCCAGCGACCTCGAGGAGTTCGGGGCCATCGCCGAGGAATCGGGCGACGAGGACAGCGCGGGCTTCTCCAAGATGCTCGCCGGGCTCGCCAAGCCCGAGCGGACCATCCAGGTGAAGAACGTCTCCTACCTCTCCGGCGGCGTCTTCGGCGAGTTCCTGCCCTCCGGCAAGACCTGGCTCCGTTTCCCCGGCCCCATCAACGGCGTCTACGGCTCGATGAGCCAGCTGGTGAACCCGGCCGAGCCGGCGACACTCAAGGCCCTGCTCGCGCACGCCGTCAAGCAGACCGGGGGCTACACCGGGAAGATCACCTTCGGCGAGCTCTACAAGGTCTCGCCGTGGTTCCGCGCCTCGATGATGGACAAGCCCTCCGCCAAGGCGGCCAAGACCGTGGTGACCTGGAGGATGGCCTTCGGCGCCGACCGGCTCCCCACCCGGCTGACGACCACCTACGCGTCCGGGAAGGACACCTCCGTCACGGTCGAGACCGACTACAGCGGCTGGGGCGCCAAGGTCTCGGTGAAGGCCCCGCCGGCCGACGAGGTCGCCGAGGTCAAGGACCTCGAAGAGGGTGCGAGCGAGACCGCGATCCCGCTGGTCACCAAGTGATCGCAGACGTCTCGCGGCCGGTCCCCTCCGGCCGGTGACCGAACGCCCGGCGGAGCATCCGCCGGGCGTTCGCGCCTCCTGGAGCTTCTCCGGCCTTCTGGAGCTTCTCCGGCCTCTAGAGCTTCTCCAGCGGCGCGTAGGCCAGCACCAGGGTCTTGGCCCCGCCGCTGCCGAAGTCCACCTTCGCCTTGTCGCCGTCGACCGAGACGACCGTGCCCAGGCCGTACTGGTCGTGGGTGACGCGGTCCCCCGGAGCGAGGTCGGGGATCTTCCGGCCGCCGGGCTTGCGGGCGGGGGCCGTGCGGGAGGGCTCGCGGCGGGTCGCGGCGGTCCAGGCGTTCTTCTTCGGGTCGGTGCGCCAGTCGACCAGCTCGGAGGGGATCTCGGAGACGAAGCGGGAGGCCGGGTTGAACGACGGGGAGCCCCACGAGCTGCGGACCGCCGCCCGCGAGACGTACAGGCGCTGCTCCGCGCGGGTGATGCCGACGTAGGCCAGGCGGCGCTCCTCCTCCAGTTCCTTCGGCTCGCCGAGGGAGCGCATGTGCGGGAAGACGCCGTCCTCCATGCCGGTGAGGAAGACCACCGGGAACTCCAGGCCCTTGGCCGTGTGCAGGGTCATCAGCGTGACCACGCCCTGCCCGCCGTCCTCCGCCGGGATCTGGTCGGCGTCGGCCACCAGCGAGACCTGCTCCAGGAACTCCACGAGCGTGCCCTCGGGGCTGGCCTCCTCGAACTCCGAGGCCACCGAGACCAGCTCGTCCAGGTTCTCCAGGCGGCTCTCGTCCTGGGGGTCGTCGGAGTTCTCCAGCTCCGCCCGGTAGCCGGTGGTCACCAGCACCTCCTGGGCCAGCGCCGACGGCGGCATGCCCTCGGCCTTGACCGCCAGGTCGTCCAGGAGCGCGACGAAGTCCCTGATCGCCTTGAGCGAGCGGGTGGCCATGCCCGGCGCCTCGTCCGCCCGGCGCAGCGCGTCGGCGAACGGGATGCGCTCGCGCGCCGCGAACGCCTCCACCATCGCCTCGGCCCGGTCCCCGATGCCGCGCTTGGGCACGTTGAGGATGCGGCGCAGCGAGACCACGTCACCGGGGTTGGCCAGGACCCGCAGGTAGGCCAGCAGGTCGCGGACCTCCTTGCGCTCGTAGAAGCGCACCCCGCCCACCACCTTGTACGGCAGGCCGGTCCGGATGAACGTCTCCTCGAAGACGCGGGAGGCGGCGTTGGTCCGGTAGAACACGGCCACCTGACCGGGGAGCACGCCCTCGGTGTCGGTGAGCCGGTCGACCTCCTGCGCGACGAACATGGCCTCGTCGTGCTCGTCGTCGGCCACATATCCGACGATCTTCGGTCCGGCGCCCTGGTCGGACCAGAGGTTCTTCGGCTTGCGGCTCTCGTTGCGCGAGATCACCGCGTTGGCCGCGGACAGGATCGTCTGGGTGGAGCGGTAGTTCTGCTCCAGCAGGATCGTCTTCGCGTCCGGGTAGTCGCGCTCGAACTCCAGGATGTTGCGGATCGTCGCGCCGCGGAAGGCGTAGATCGACTGGTCGGCGTCACCCACCACGCACAGCTCGGCCGGGGCGATGCCGGACGTGCCCTCCCGGACCAGGTCGCCGTTGGCGGTGCGCAGCTCGGGACGGCCGACCAGCTCCCTGATCAGGGTGTACTGGGCGTGGTTGGTGTCCTGGTATTCGTCGACCATGACGTGCCGCCAGCGGCGGCGGTAGTGCTCGGCCACGTCGGGGAAGATCTGCAGCAGCGTGACCGTCAGCATGATCAGGTCGTCGAAGTCCATCGCGCCGGCCTCGGTCAGCCGCTGCTGGTAGAGCTTGTAGGCCTCGGCGAGCGTGCGCTCCATGTGCGTGGCCGCCTGGGCCGCCGCCGTCTCGTAGTCGACCAGCTCGTTCTTGAAGTTGCTGACCTGCGCGGAGAAGGAGCGCGGCGGGTAGCGCTTGGGATCGAGGTCCATCTCCCGGCAGACCATGGCCATGAGCCGCTGGGCGTCGGCCTGGTCGTAGATGGAGAACCCGGAGGGGAAGCCCAGCCGCCTGGCCTCGCGCCGCAGGATCCGCACGCACGCGCTGTGGAAGGTCATCACCCACATCACCGCGGAGCGGGGCCCGACCAGCCGGTCGACCCGCTCCTTCATCTCCTTGGCGGCCTTGTTCGTGAAGGTGATCGCCAGGATCTCCTGCGGATGCACGCCCCGCTCGGCCAGCAGGTAGGCGACGCGGTGGGTCAGCACCCGCGTCTTGCCCGAACCGGCGCCCGCCACGATGAGCAGCGGGCTGCCGTGGTGCACGACGGCCTCGCGCTGCTGGGGGTTGAGCCCGTCGAGCAGCGGGTGGGTCAGGGAATCGGCTGGGATCGGCACCTCCCTAGGTTAAGGCGGCTCACCGACAACCGGGTCCACGCCCGGATGATGAACGCCGGGGGACGGGCGGTCGTCACGGCCGGATGAGGAACGCCGGGGGGCGCGCGGGCGGTTGTCACGGTCGGATGAGGAATGCCGGGGGGCGCGCGGGCGGTTGTCACGGTCGGACGGGACGCCGATCACGGCGCCGGCCGGAGGAACGGAAGGCAGGAAGGGCCCATATGCTCCCCGAGAACGAGATCAGCCGGGTGCTCGCGGTGACCGCGCACCCGGACGACGTCGACTTCGCCGCCGCGGCGACCATCGCGCGGTTCACCGACCGGGGTGTCGAGGTGGTCTACTGCGTGGTCACCGACGGCGACGCGGGCGGTTCCGACCGCGAGCTGGACAACGGCGGCATGGCCGAGCTCCGCCGGGCCGAGCAGCGCGCCGCCGCGGAGATCGTGGGCGTGCGGGACGTGCGGTTCCTCGGCTACCGCGACGGGACCGTGGAGCAGAGCCTGGACCTGCGGCGCGACATCGCCCGGGTCGTCCGCCAGGTCCGCCCCGACCTGGTGATCACCCACACCCCCGAGCGCAACTACTCCTTCATCGCCCCCAGCCACCCCGACCACCGGGCCGTCGGCGGGGCCGCCCTGGACGCCGTCTACCCCGACGCCCGCAACCCCTACGCCTTCCCCGAACTGCTGCAGGACGAGGGCCTCGCGGCCTGGACGGTGCGCGAGGTCTGGCTGAACGGGCACGAGACGCCGGACCACTACGTGGACGTCACCGAGACCTTCGAGCGCAAGCTCGCGGCGCTGCGCGCGCACAAGAGCCAGACCGGCCACGTCCAGGGCCTGGAGGACGCACTCAGGGAGCGTTTCGCCCTCATGGCGCAGCACGCCGGGTTCGGTGCCGACCGCTACGCCGAGCCCTTCAAGCGGGTCGTCACCACCTGACGGCGCCCCGCCCTCCCCGCCCCGCGGCCCCTGCAGTTCGATCTCGCAGGCGATCGAGGCGGGCGGTCCGCCCTCCCCGCCCCGCGGCCCCCGCCCTTCCAGGCCCCCGTCCGACCCCGGCCCCGCGGCCCCCGCCCGCCCACGCCCCTGTCCGCCCGGCCCGGCCGCCGCCGGTAGGACATGCTCTTGCCCGTGAGCACCATCGCCCTGTCCCCGGCCACCGCCGCCGTCGTCGTCACCCTCGCCCTCGCGGGCGCCGCCGTCGCCCTGCTCGGCCGCCTCGGACACGGCCGGGCCGTGCTCACCGCGTGCCTGCGCGCCGCCGTGCAGCTCGGCGCGGTCTCGCTGGTCATCGTGTGGGCCGCCGGGCGACCGGCGGCGGCGGGCGCCTTCGTCCTGGTCATGTACGGCGTGGCGAGCCTGACGGCGGGACGCCGGATCACCTCCGGGGCGGCCGCCTGGTGGGCGGCCGTGCCCGTCGGGGCGGGGACCCTGCCGGTCTTCCTGCTGCTGGCCGGCACCGGGACGGTCCCGCCCGAGGGCATCGCGCTGATCCCGGTCGCGGGCATCCTGCTGGGCGGCTGCCTGACGGCCACGGCGCTGGCCGGCAGGCGCGCGGCCGACGAGCTGGCCCAGCGGCGCGGCGAGGTCGAGGCGGCGCTCTCGCTGGGCTTCTCCGGCCGCGACGCGGCCCTGGAGATCTGCCGCCCGGCGGCGGCCCAAGCGCTGGTGCCCGCGCTGGACCAGACCAGGACCGTGGGCCTGGTCACCCTGCCGGGGGCGTTCGTCGGCATGCTGCTCGGCGGGGCCGATCCGCTGCACGCCGGCGTGGTCCAGCTCGTCGTCCTGGTCGCACTGCTGGCCGCCGAAGCGGTGGCCGTGCTGGTCAGCGTCGAACTGGTGGCCCGGGGGCGCTTCTCCCCCGCCGCGCGGTAGTGCCTCCCCGGGGAGGCGGTTCCGGGCTCGCACGCGGACGGTTCCGGGCTCGCACGCGGACGGTTCCGGGCTCGCACGCGGACGGTTCCGGGCTCGCACGCGGACGGTTCCGGGCTCGCACGCGGACGGTTCCGGGCTCGTACACGGACGATGACGTGCGGCTCGCCGACCAGATGACACCTCACCGGGGAGGCGGCTCTTCGGGGGCGATCCGGGCGAACAGGTAGCCCAGCGAGTTGGTGGCGACGTGGAGCAGCGCGGGGGCCGCCAGACCGCCCCGCCGGCGCAACCCGCAGAAGAGCGCCCCCGCGATCCCGGTGGAGACCACCGAACCGGCCACCACCCGGGCCGTGTCCGCCGCGGACGGCGCTGCCCGCGGCCCCGGAACGGACGGCGCCGCCGGGGCGTCGGGGGTCTCCGGCGGACGGGCGGCGCCGACGGAGGCGGAGGCGGAGGCGGAGGCGGAATCAGGGTCAGCGGCCCCCGGTGCGGCCCCACCGGGCGCCTCGCCCGCGGCCAGGGCGCTCAGCGCGGGGTTGGCCGCGGCCATGTCGATCGCCGGGAGCACGTGCCAGAGCCCGAACAGGGCCGAGGAGACGGCGACGGCCGCGGGCGTCCCGTGGGAGCGGGCGAGCAGGCCGTACAGGACGCCGCGGAAGCCGACCTCCTCCAGCAGGACCGTGCCGACCGGGACCTGGAGCAGGGCCTCCTCCAGCGCGCGGGCGCGGGACAGGGACAGGGCCCGCTCGTCGCGGAAGAACCGGCGGGTGGCGGGGATCGCGATGCCCGCGCCGTAGGCCGCGGCGACGGCGGCGGCGAGCGCGCCACCGATCCGCAGGCCGCGGCGGCCCTCGGTGAAGCCCAGTTCGGTCCAGGAGAGGCCGGACCGGCGGGCCAGGGCCAGCAGCGCACCGGTGGCCGCGGCCGAGGTCAGCGGCGCCAGGCGTGGCGCCACGCGGTTGTTGAGCACGTTGGCCGCCGCCAGCACGGCCACCGCCCCGGCCAGCGCCGCCGCCCCCTCCCGGCCCCCTCCGGCGGCGACCGCCGCCGCGGGCCCCCCGCTCCCTCCGGCCGCGGGCACCGCCGCAGGTCCCCCGTTCACCGCACGCATCCCGTCCCCCTCGCTCCGGGTCCGACCCTACGCGCCGACCGGCCGGCCCGCGGCGCGCCGCCGTTCCCCGCCCGAGGCCCCGGACTCCGGCTCATCCACCGCTCGCCGGCCGGTCAGCCCGCGGCGCGCCGCCACCCCGGCGGAAACCGCAGCCCGCGCCGCTCGCGCACGGTGAGCCCGCCCCAGATCCCCTCAGGTTCCCCCGCCCGTACGGCGTAGGCCCGGCAGTCGGCCAGCACCGGGCATCCGGCGCAGACCGCCTTGGCCCGTTCCTCCTGCTCGGGCGAGGGCGCCACCGGGAAGAACAGCTCGGGATCGCTCCCCCGGCAGGCACCCCGTACGGCCCAGCCGATCTCGCGGACCGTCCTGCGCATCGCTCACCCCCTGGTGGTCACCGGCCCTCAGACTAGGTCGCCGCCGGGAGTGCGGCATCAGCCTTCCGGCGGATTCGCGGGTGACCGCCACGGCGTACCCGCGGCTCCCGGCGGCGGCCGGGAGTGTGACGTGCCTCACCCGGACGGCGCTCAGCTCGCCGGGCGACCGGCCGATCCTCAGGGGGCAGGCCTCCGGAGCATCTAACGGGGGCGGGCTTCCGACGACGGCCGGGAGCGGGTTCCCAGACACACGGAGACAGCGCGATGCGAGCCAGCGGGCTCCGGCCGACCGGGGTGGAGCGCACGTTCGACCCCGGCGAGATCATCGTCACCAAGACCGACCTCCAGGGGCGCATCACCTACGCCAACGACGTCTTCCTCCGGGTGTCCGCCTATCCCGAGGACGAGATGCTGGGCCGCCCGCACAACATGATCCGCCACCCGGACATGCCCCGCTGCGTCTTCGCCCTGCTCTGGGAGACCCTCAAGCAGGGGCGGGAGATCTTCGCCTACATCGTGAACCTCGCCGGCGACGGCGCCCACTACTGGGTGTTCGCGCACGTCACCCCGAGCACGGGTGCCCGCGGGCAGGTCGTGGGCTACCACTCCAACCGGAGGGTCCCCTCCAGGAACGCCCTGCGGCGGGTCGAGCCGCTGTACGCGTCGCTGGTCGCCGAGGAGCGGCGCCACGCACGTCCCGCCGAAGCCGTCGCCGCGGGCACGGCGCTGCTGGAGCGGACTCTCGAGGAGCAGAACATGTCGTACGAGGAGTTCGTGTGGTCGCTGGCCGGGCAGGAGGCGGCGCGATGATCGCCCTGCCGGGCCGGGAGAAGCGGAACGCCGCCGCCGAACGGCCGGACTCCGCGGTCGTCGGCGAGGCCGTGGCCGAGATGCTGCGGGTGTGCAGGCTGGGCGCGGCCGGCGACTTCGAGGCCCGGGTCCGCCACGTCCCCGGCAGCGAGGAGCACCCGGAGCTGGTCGAGCTCAGGCACGAGCTCAACCGCATGATCGACCGCATGGACGCCTTCGTCAGGGAGGCCGCGGCGTCCCTGCAGGCCGCCAGCGAGGGCCGCTTCCACCGGCAGTTCCTGCTGGAGGGCATGCCCGGCTCGTTCCGTACCAGCGCCGAGGCCATCAACCGCGCCCGCACGACCATGGCCGAGTCCGCGGCCCGCGCCGCCGCGGCCGGGCAGGCCCGGCTGCGGCTCGCCGACGAGTTCGAGTCGACGGTCATGTCGGTGGCCGAGCAGGTCGCCGCCGCCTCCACCGAGCTGAGCACCTCCGCGGCCAGCCTGGCGACCTCGGCCTCGGCCTCGGTGCGCGAGGCGGAGGCCGCCAAGGAGGCGGTCGGCCTGATGGAGGACTCCTCCAAGGAGATCCAGCAGGTCGTCACCCTGATCTCCCAGGTCGCCGGGCAGACGCGGCTGCTCTCGCTCAACGCCACCATCGAGGCCGCCCGCGCCGGGGAGGCCGGCCGGGGCTTCGCGGTCGTCGCCTCGGAGGTCAAGCAGCTCGCCACCCAGACCGCCGACGCGACCGGGCAGATCGCCCACCAGGTGGCCTCGGCCCAGTCCGCGGCCAGGGAGGGCATCGACGTCATCGAGACCATCGGCCGGACCGTCCGCGACATGGACGCCCTCGCCCACGCCATCGCCGCCGCCGTCGACGGTGGCAGCGGCGGCGGGGCGGGGCAACGCGACGGGATCGGGCGAGGCGACGGACCCCGGCAGCGTCGCGGAGCAGGGGAAGGCCACGCGGCCGACGCCAGGGGCCTGGCGCGTACGGCCGAGCTGCTCCGCTCCGAGGTCTCGCACTTCCTCGCCGTCATGCGGGAGGGCTGACCGGCCCGGACGGCCCGGGCTCCCACCCGGACCGCACCGTCCGGGCCGGTCCCCGCGGACCCGTCAGACCAGCCTGCGGGCGGTGGCCCAGCGGGAGAGCTCGTGGCGGTTGGAGAGCTGGAGCTTGCGCAGGACGGAGGAGACGTGGGTCTCCACGGTCTTGACCGAGATGAACAGCTCCTTGGCGATCTCCTTGTAGGCGTAGCCCCGGGCGATCAGCCGCAGGACCTCCCGCTCCCGCTGGGTCAGCGAGTCCAGCTCGGGGTCGATCGCCGGGGCCTCGGAGGAGGCGAAGGCGTCCAGCACGAACCCGGCCAGCCGCGGGGAGAAGACCGCGTCCCCGTCCGCCACCCGGCGGATCGCGTCGGTGAGCTCCCGGCCGCTGATGGTCTTGGTGACGTAGCCCCGGGCGCCGCCGCGGATCACGCCGATGACGTCCTCGGCGGCGTCGGACACCGACAGCGCGAGGAAGCGGACCTGCGAGCCGGAGCCCAGGACGCGGCGGAGCACCTCCTGCCCGCCGCCGCCGGGCATGTGCACGTCGAGCAGGACCACGTCGGGCTGGAGCTCGGCGATCGTCCGCACCGCCGACTCCACGTCCTCGGCCTCCCCGATCACCTCCACCGCGTCCCCCAGCTCGGCGCGGACGCCGGACCGGAACAACCGGTGGTCGTCGACGATCAGAACCTTGATGGCGCCCATGTGCTCCCTCACCGCTCCTCGCTCGCTCCGCCCGGCCCCGGCTCCGGGACCTCCGGGGTTCCCGGCCGCGTGCGGCTCACGAGCCCTCGATCTTCATCGTCAGCATGACTTCCGTACCCTCGCCCGGTTCGGTCCGCACGCGGGCGCTGCCCCCGTTGCGCTCCATCCTGCCGATGATCGACTGGCGGATGCCCAGCCGGTCCTCGGGCACCTCGCTCATGTCGAACCCGACGCCCCGGTCCCGGACGAACACCGTGACCTCCCCCGGCTCCACCTCCGCGTAGACGGAGACGACCGGAGACCCGGAGTATTTCGCGGCGTTGACCATCGCCTGCCGGGCCGCCTGCACCATCGACGACAATTCCGGCGTCAGCGGGCAGTCTCCCACGCAGACGACCTCGATCGGCACCCCGTGGGAGTCCTCCTCCTCGGCCGCGACCCGCCGCACCGCCGCTGCCACCGACGCGTCGGCGTCCTGCTGGGGCTGGTAGAGCCAGTTGCGCAGCTCGCGCTCCTGGGAGCGGGCCAGCCGCGCCACCTCGCGGGAGTCGTGCGCGTTGCGCTGGATCAGCGTCAGCGTGTGCAGCACGGAGTCGTGCACGTGCGCGGCGAACTCCGCCCGCTCCTCCTGCCGGATGCGCTCACGGCGCTCCCGCTGCAGTTCCTTCCACAGGCCCGCCAGCCAGGGGGCCGCGATGAGCGCGACCCCGCCCACGACCACGAGCGTGAACACGATGCCGGGACGGGCCTTGCCCAGCTCGTTGTTGGCGGCGAGGAACCCGATCGCGCCGATGACGACGAGCACCAGGCCCGCGAACGTGCGCACCCGGTTCTTGCGCGCCTGCCCGACGGTGGAGTCCATCCAGCGCTGCCGCCGGTCCGGGTCGGCCTGCTGCCACAGGATCAGCGAGCCGATGCCGCCGGCCGCGATCGGCCACGCGCCGATCCCGCCCTTCGAGGCGCCGGTGAGCCAGCCCAGCGCCAGCAGCGCCAGGCCGATCGCGCCGTAGGCGGTGACCTGGCTCCAGTCCCGCGCGGGCTCCCTGCCCTCGTACGGCACGCGCGAGGTGAACATCCACAGCGCCGCGTACGCCACGGCGCCGATCCCGTCCAGCACGGTGAGCAGCACGAAGGCCAGCCGCAGCACGACCGGGTCGAGCCCGAGCTGGGCGGCGGCCCCCTGGGCCACCCCGGCCACCAGGCGCCCGTCCACCGGCCGCACGAGCCGGGGGAAGCCGGGCCCCTCCGGCCCCTCGGCGGCCGCGGGCACCGTGCCCTGAGCCGCGCCCGGGGCGTCCTGGACCTGCGGGGATGTCGTGTCCGCGGCGGGTCCGCGCGTCGTCTGTCGGTCAGCCATCGGATTCCCGGCGCCCGCCGCCGGTCGTCCGGCCGGCGGCGGGCGCCGTCGCTCCTCTCGAGTAGAGCTCCCGCCGTTCCACCGGCCGGGGTCCGGCCGTCACCGGCCTCGGCCGGGGAGGCGAGAGGCCGCCCCCCGGAGGGAGCGGAAGAACCACATCGCCAGCATCGTCACATGCCCGCGGTGCCCGGCGCATCGGGCGTCCCCCTGACCCGCCCCTGAGAAAGGGCGCGCCCCTCGGGGACGACTCAGGGGTGTCCCGGATGCGGCCGGGCCCGCGCAGGGGCCACGATGAGAACATGAACGACACCGGCAGCCCCCAGGGCCCGGCGAGCACCCCGCCCGACTCGCCGTCCGCCACCGTCACCGCCACCGGCGTGGGCGAGAGCGAGGGTGCGGACGGGCGGCGGCGGCTCCGGCGCGACGACGAGGGCCGCATGCTGACCGGCGTCTGCTCGGGCCTGGGACACCACTCCGGAGTGGACCCGGTGCTGTTCCGGGTCGGCTTCGCCATGCTGGTGTTCGCCTCGGGCGCCGGGATCATGCTCTACATCGCGGCCTTCCTGCTGATGCGGGAGCCGAACGGCGGTCCGGGCCACCTGGAGCAGTGGACCCGGCGCGACTTCGACGGCGAGACCGTCCTGGCCCTGCTGGCCGCGGTCTTCGCCTTCGGTCTGATCATCAACGTGAGCTCCGGCGGCATCGGCACTCCCAGCGTGGTGGCGGGCACCCTGTTCGCGGTCGCGCTCCTCGCGGCCCACTCGCGCGGGGTCGACCTGCTGGCCCTGACCCGGTCCGTGCCCGAGCGGCTCCGCGGCAGCCGCCGGGTCGCGCCCCACACCGGGGAGCCGTCCGTCTTCCCGTCCGCCGGGCTCCCGTCCTCCCCGCCGGGAGCCGGTGATCCGCACGCGGGGGTCCGGCCGCCCGCGGGCGCGCAGCCGTACGCAGCCGAGCCGTACCCGGGGAACCGGCCGCCCCACCGGGAGTCGTACGCGCAGGCGCCGGACGCCCCGTCGCGGCCGGCGGAGCGGAACAGCGCCGTCGAGGAGGCGATCGCGGCGGCGAAGGCCCGGATGGCCGCGGCGCAGGCCCGCGCGGAGACCGGCCGGGCCTCCGCGGCGGAGACCTCCGCGGAGACCGGTCAGGCCTCCGCGGAGGAGACCGGCACGCCCGGGACCGCTCCTGCCGGAGCACACCCGGCGGGAACCGCCGTCACGGCCCGCTTCCCCCTCCCACCGCACGACGCACCGCCGCACGACGCACCGGGCCCCCGGCCGCACGAGGCCCCGGCACCGGCCTTCCCCACGCACGACACGCCGCGGGACGTCCCGCGCACGGACACTCCGCGCACGGACGTCCCGACGCACGGCGTCCCGGCGCCGGGCCTGCCGACGGGCCCGCGCCGCACGGCCGTTCCCTCGTTCGACTCCTCCGGCGCGCCCTTCGCCCCGCACGGGCCCTACCGGCCGCTGGACCCCCGCAGGCGGCCGTCGCCGTACGGCGCCGCCCCCTTCGACCTCGCCGGGTACGGCCCGCCGCCGCGACCGGCGCCCCGGCCGAAGCCGCCGAGGGCTTTCGTCGGGGTCATCACGATGTTCCTGGCCGTGATCGTTGGAGGCATCATCATGGCGGTCCAGTCCGCTACCGGCTCGGTCAACATGACCTCCGTCGGCGCCGCCGCACTCGTCACCATCGGCGCCGGGCTCATCGTCGCCGCCTGGTTCGGACGGGGCGCCGCCCTGGTCGCGGCGGGCACCGTCGTCGCGCTCTCCCTGGTGGTGGGATCGGCGGTGAGCGACGTCCCGAAGAAGTTCGGCACCTACGACTGGGTCCCGGCATCTGTCTCGCAGCTCTCCCGCACCTACGAGGTGGGCGTCGGGGAGGGCCGGCTGGATCTCGGCGACCTGACCTTCCCGCCGGGTTCGCGGACCGTCGTCGAGGCCACGGTGTCGGTCGGCGAGATCACCGTGATCCTCCCCCCGACGGTCAGGGCCGAGGTGGACGGATACTCCAAGCTCGGCGACGTCAAGATCGACCATGTGGTGCAGGGCGGCGCCGACATCCGCCACGAGAGGGTGCTGGAACCCGAGGTGCCCCCGGAGGGCGAGGTGGCGACCATCGTGCTGAACGTCAGGGCGGGCGTCGGAGACGTGGAGGTGCGCCGTGCGGCCTGAGACGCGATCCGGGCTCAGGCCCGCGACGGGATCCGGGGCGGACCGCCCCGGCCGGTGGCACCGGACCGACTGGATGGCCCTGCTCAGCGGCCTGCTCTTCCTGACCGTCGGCATCCTCTACCTCAGCGTGCCGAGCCTGCACCCGGGCGTCATGCTCCCGGTCGTCCTGGGCGGCCTGGCCTGCGCGGGGTTCGTCGCCGTGATCGCCCGTGCGGTCCGGCGGTGACCGCGCCGGGGTCCGTACCGTCCGGCGGTGACCGCACGGAAGTCCGGGCCGCCCGGCGGTGACGGCGCGGTCCGGCGGTGACCGCACCTGAGTCCGTACCGTCCGGCCGTGGCCGTGCCGGAACGACGGTGACCGTGCCGGAACGGCGGCCCTAACGGCTCCGGGCGTTAAAGTCGGGGCATGTTGGCTCTGGAGTTCGTCAGCACCGTCCGCGCGACCAGGAGCGGCCTGGTGGACGCGCTCTCGGACCTGCCGGGGATGACCGGGTGGGGCCGCGCGCACGCCGCGGAGCTGGGGCTCGGCCCGGACTTCACCGCCACCGAGGAGCTCCGGCGCGAGGTGGTCGGGCTCCGGCAGGCCGCACGCGCCCTGTTCGCCAGGGCCGTGGCGCCCGGCCCGCCGAGCGGCGCCGACGCCGACCGCCTGCCGGACTTCGCCGCCTCGCTCGGCCTGGTCAACGCCGCGGCGCTGGCCGTGCCGCTGGCGCCCCGGATGGAGTGGCCCGAGGACGGCTCCCCGTTCGCGGTGAACGTCCCGGCGGGCGGGGCGGACGAGTCCTCCCGCATCCGCGCCGTCCTCGCCTCGGCGGTGATCTCCCTGCTGGCCGGGCCGGAGCGCGAGCGGCTCCGGACCTGCCCGGCCCCGCGCTGCGTGCTGTACTTCCTCAAGGACCACGGCCGCCAGGAGTGGTGCTCGGTCGGCTGCGGCAACCGCGCCCGCGCCGCCCGCCACTACCGGCAGCACAGGACCGGCTGACCGCCGCGCGGACCTCGCCGGCCGGGTCCCGAACACGGTCCGCCAATACCTCCGGATGACCGGGAGGTCCTCCGCGTAGGCGACCACCGGGACCCCCGGCCGGCCGGAGCGCCTCCGGGACCCCCGGCCGGCCGGAGCGCCTCCGGGACCCGCGCGGCGGCGCGGGCGGCCACGGGACCATGTGGGACCTCCCCGGCGACGAGGACGTCACCCTGGTGGCCCAGGCGGTCTACGAGCGCGGCGCCCTGCACTCGGCGGCTCCGGACTTCACCGAGCACGCGGTCCGCGACGGCCGGCTGGTGACCGGCCAGAACCCGGCGAGCGCCGCCCGCGTCGCGGAGGAGGTCGTCGCGGCCCTCACCGGGAGGTGACGCACCCGTTGCTTTCTAACGTCTGCATCCGTTAGTTTGTCCTCGAACATCTAACGGATTCATCCATTAGAAGACATGATGGGAGAAGCACGATGACCCTCCGCACCGGCCACATCGGCCTCAACGTCTCCGACCTCGACACCTCCCGGGACTTCTACCGGAAGGTCTTCGGCTTCGAGGTCGTCGGCGAGTCGCGCGAAGACGGCCGCCGCTACGCCTTCCTCGGCCGCGACGGCACGCTGGTGCTCACCCTCTGGCAGCAGAGCGGGGGCCGCTTCGCCACCGGCCTGCCGGGCCTGCACCACCTGTCCTTCGAGGTGCCCGACATCGAGGCGGTACGGCGGGCCGAGGCCGTCGTCCGCGAGCTCGGAGCCGTCCTCCACCACGACGGCGTCGTCCCGCACGGCGAGGGCGCGTCCTCCGGTGGCGTGTTCTTCGAGGACCCCGACGGGATCCGGCTGGAGATCTACGCCCCCGACGGCGCCGGCGACCTGCCCGCTCCCACGCCCGGGGCCCCCACCTGCGGTTTCTTCTAGCACGGCATGCCGGTCGCGGACGGAGGAGGAGACGATGAGGCACGAGGGTGAGGCCGCGGTGCAGCGCCGGTCCGGGGTGCGCCGCGCGGACTGGGGGTCGGCCCGCGCCCGGCCGGAGATCCCCGCCGTGGCGGGCGACTTCCTGCGTGCGCAGCGCATGATCGTCATCGGCGCCGCCGACGCCTCCGGCCGGGTCTGGGCGAGCGCGCTGACCGGGCCTGCCGGGTTCGCCCGGCCCGCCGGTGAGCGGACCGTCGTGGTCGGCGCGCTGCCCGGCCGGCACGACCCGCTGGCCGCCCTGTTCCGCGACGGCGCCGGCGCCGGCGGCGGGCACGAGATCGGGATGCTCGCCATCGAGCCGGCGACCCGGCGGCGGATGCGGGTCAACGGCCGGGCCCGCCGGGACGGCGACCGGCTGACGGTCCGCACCGACCAGGTGTACGCCAACTGTCCCAAGTACATCCAGACGCGGGAGATCACCGGAGCGGCCGCGGGCCCGCCCGGTGAGGCCGGCGGCGCGTCCGCCGCGGAGACGCTCACCCCCCGCCAGCAGGCGTGGATCGGGCGGGCCGACACGTTCTTCGCGGCCACCCGGGTGGCGGGGCTGGGCGCCGACGTGTCCCACCGCGGCGGCGGCCCGGGGTTCGTCCGGGTCCTCGGCGACCGGAGGCTGGTCTGGCCGGAGTACGCGGGGAACCTGATGTACATGACGCTCGGCAACCTGGAGCTGGACGAACGCTGCGGGCTGCTCTTCCTCGACTGGGAGAGCGGGGACGCACTGCACCTGACCGGCCGGGCGCGCGTCGAGGAGGACCCGGGCGGCGTCCCCGGCGCGGAGCGGCTCGTCACGTTCGACGTGGACGAAGCCGTCCAGGTCGGCGGGGCGGTCCCGTTCCGCTGGACGTTCGGGGAGTACTCCCGCCACAACCCGCCCGTGATCCCGGGAACAGACGGTTGACCCGGGACGGCAGAGGCGTACGTTCGTGGTGGATCCGGCTCCCACTTCTCCTGCCCCCCGCGGGTGGACCTGGAGGACGTATGTCCAGAATCACCGTCACCGTCGACGGAGTCGCCTACGAGGAGGAGGTCGAGCCGCGCCTCCTCCTCGTCCATTTCCTGCGGGACCGGCTCGGCCGGACCGGCACCCCCATCGGCTGCGACACGGGCAACTGCGGCTCCTGCACCGTGATGCTCGACGGCAGGAGCGCCAAGAGCTGCTCCGTGCTCGCCGTACAGGCCGACGGGAGCGACGTGGTCACCGTCGAGGGCCTCGCCTCCGGCGGCGAGCTGCACCCGATGCAGCGGGCCTTCCACGAGGAGCACGCCCTGCAGTGCGGATACTGCACCCCAGGGATGATCATGGCCGCGATCGACCTGCTCCAGGACGACCCGGACCCGTCCGAGGAGGCCGTCCGCCAAGGCCTGGAGGGCAACCTGTGCCGGTGCACGGGCTACTGCACCATCGTCCGCGCGGTACGGCGCGGCGCCCGCGCGATGTCCGGCGAACCGCCCGGTGAGGCAGCCGGTGAGGCAGCCGGCGAGCCGGTCGGCGAAGGGGTGGCGGCGCCGTGACCGAGCAGCTCGACGCGGGCCTCGTAGCCCGCCGGATCGCCGAGAGCGACCAGGTCGGCGGGCCCGGGGACCCCGCCGAAGGCCGCGAGGTCGGCCGCGCCCGCAGGCGCCGGGAGGACGCCCGGCTGATCACCGGGCGCACCCGCTGGACCGACAACATCCAGCTCCCCGGCATGCTGCACGTGGCGTTCCTGCGCAGCCCGATGGCGCACGCGCGCCTCACCCGGGTGGACGTCTCCGCCGCGCTCGCCGTGCCCGGCGTGGTCGCCGCCTTCTCCGGCCGCGACTTCGACGGCGAGCAGAGCAGCCTGCCGTGCGCCTGGCCGGTCAGCGAGGACGTCGTCATCCCCGACCACCCGCCCATGGCGGTCGACCGGGTCCGCTACGTGGGCGAGGCCGTGGCCTGCGTGGTCGCCACCGACCGCTACAGGGCCGCCGACGCCCTGGAGGCGATCGAGGCCGACTACGAGCCGCTGGAGGCGGTGCTCGACATGACCGAGGCGCTCGCCGACGGCGCCCCGGCCGTGCACGAGGCCGGAAACCAGGCCTTCACCTGGAAGTTCTCCGGCGGCGACGCCGACGCGGCGTTCCGCGACGCCCCCGTGGTGATCGACCGGACCTACGTCCAGCAGCGGCTCATCCCCACCGCGATGGAACCCCGCGCGGTGGTGGCCGCCCCCGAGGGCGAGGGCTTCACGCTCTACTCGGCGACCCAGATCCCGCACATCCTGCGTGTCATGCTCGCGCTGACCACCGGGATCCCCGAGCACCTGCTGCGCGTGGTCGCCCCGGACGTGGGCGGCGGCTTCGGCTCCAAACTCCAGGTCACCGCCGAGGAGGTGCTGGGCCTGCTGCTCGCCCGCAGGCTCGGCAGGCCCGTCAAGTGGACCGAGTCCCGCTCCGAGGGCAACCTGACCGTGCACCACGGCCGCGACCAGATCCAGCGGATCTCGGTGGCCGCCGAGCGGGACGGGCGCATCCGGGGCGTGCGGGTGGACCTGCTGGCCGACATGGGCGCCTACCTGATGCTGGTCACACCGGGCGTGCCGCTGCTCGGCGCGTTCATGTACAACGGCATCTACAAGATGGACGCCTACGACTTCACCTGCACGGGCGTCTTCACCACCAAGATGCCGACCGACGCCTACCGGGGCGCGGGCCGCCCCGAGGCGACGTTCGCGATCGAGCGCGCCGTCGACGAGCTCGCCGCCGAGCTGGGCCTGGACCCGGTCGAGGTACGGCGCCGCAACTGGATCTCCCGTGAGGAGTTCCCGTACACCACCGTCGCCGGGCTCACCTACGACTCCGGCGACTACGAGGCCGCCACCGAGCGGGCACTGGCCCTGTTCGGCTACGACAAGCTCCGCGCCGAGCAGGCCGACCGGCGCGAGCGGCGCGACCCGGTCCAGCTCGGCATCGGCGTCTCGACGTACACCGAGATGTGCGGCCTGGCGCCGTCCCGGGTGCTCGGCTCGCTGAGCTACGGGGCCGGCGGCTGGGAGCACGCCACGGTCCGGCTGCTGCCCACCGGCAAGGTCGAGGTCGTCACCGGCACCTCCCCGCACGGGCAGGGGCACGAGACGTCGTGGAGCCAGATCGCGGCCGACGCGCTGGGCGTGCCGTTCGAGGACGTCTCCGTCCTGCACGGCGACACCGCGGTCTCGCCCCGGGGCATGGACACCTACGGCTCGCGCTCGCTGGTCGTCGGCGGCGTCGCCGTGCTGGCGGCCTGCGAGAAGGTCAAGGAGAAGGCGAAACGGCTCGCCGCGCACCTGCTGGAGGCGGCCGACGACGACATCGAGTTCGCGGACGGCACCTTCCGGGTGCGCGGCACCGGCCTCGGAGGGGCGGGCCGGACCGTCCAGGAGCTCGCGCTGGCCGCCTTCGCCGCGCACGACCTCCCGGACGGCTTCGAGCCCCGGCTGGACGCCGACGCCACCTTCGACCCGGAGAACTTCTCCTTCCCGCACGGCACCCACCTGTGCGCGGTGGAGGTCGACACCGAGACGGGGACCGTCGCGATCCGCTCCTACGTGGCCGTGGACGACGTGGGCCGCGTGGTGAACCCGCTGATCGTCGAGGGGCAGGTGCACGGCGGCATCGCGCAGGGCATCGGCCAGGCCCTCTTCGAGGAGGCCGTCTACGACCCGGAGGGCAACCTGCTCACCACCACGATGGCCGACTACCTGATCCCGTCCGCGGCGGACCTGCCGGACTTCGTCACCGACCGGACCGAGACCCCGGCGACCAGCAACCCGCTCGGGGTGAAGGGGGTCGGCGAGGCGGGGACGATCGCCTCCACCCCCGCCGTGGTCAACGCGGTCGTCGACGCGCTCCGGCCGTACGGCGTGCACGACGTCCCGATGCCCTGCACCCCCGAGCGGGTCTGGCGCGTCCTGGCCCGCTCCCGCACGAACGACGGAGGTGCGCGGTGATCCCCGCCCCGTTCGACTACGTCCGGCCCTCGTCCCTGGACGAGGCCTGCCGGATCCTCGGCGAGGCCGAATCGGCCGACGGCGACGTCAAGGCGCTGGCCGGGGGCCAGTCCCTGCTGCCGCTGCTGCGCCTGCGGCTCGCCTACCCGTCCGTGCTGGTGGACCTCGGACGCCTGGACGGGCTGCGCGGCGTGCGGGACCGGGGCGACCATGTCTTCATCGGCGCGCTCACCACCCACGACGAGGTGCTGCGCTCCCCCGTGGTCCGCGAGCACGCCCCCCTGGTGGCGCTGGCCACCGCCACGGTCGCCGACCCCGCCGTACGGCACCGCGGCACCTTCGGCGGCTCCCTGGCCCACGCCGACCCGGCCGGGGACCTGCCCGCCGTCGCGCTCGCCCTGGACTGCGGGCTCGTCACCGCCTCCGGCGCGGGCGGGCGGGAGATCCCGGCGGCCGGGTTCTTCACCGGCTACCTGGAGACGGCGCTGGAACCGGGCGAGGTGCTGACCGGCGTCAAGGTGCCCAAGCTCGGTGACGGCTGGGGCTTCCACTACGAGAAGTTCCACCGGACCGCGCAGGCTTGGGCGGTGGTCGGCGTGGCCGCCGCCGTACGGCTCGAGGCGGGGACCATCGCGCAGGCCCGGATCGGGCTGACCAACATGGGCCCGGCCCCGGTGCGGGCGCGGACCGTGGAGACGGCGCTGCGCGGCGTGGCCCCGCCGGCCGCGGGCGCCGGTGCGGGCGACGGCCGCGACCCGGTCAGGGACGCCTGCGCCTGGGCGGACGAGGGCACGGCGCCCCCGGCGGACCTGCACGCCAAGCCCGACTACCGCCGCCACCTGGCCCGGGTGCTGACCCACCGGGCCGTGCGGGCCGCGCTCTCCTGAGCCGTGCCCCGCCGGCCGCGCGCTCCTGCTCCGCGGCCGGCGGGACGTCCGCTCTGGCGGAGTCCCCGCCCGTAGTCGTACTGTCACAGATATTGCAGGTGCCGCGGGCGCGGTCCCGCCCGGCCGACTCACGACAGGAGCGGATCGATGGCGATGCGGTTCGAGCACGAGTTCACGGTTCCGGTGCCGGTCGAGCAGGCGTGGGCGGTGCTGCTCGACGTCGAGAGGGTGGCCCCCTGCCTGCCGGGGGCCGTGCTCGACACCGTGGAGGGCGACTCCTTCACCGGCCGGCTGAAGGTGAGGGTCGGCCCGATCACCGTCACCTACCGGGGTTCGGCCGCCTTCGAGGACGTCGACAAGGACGCGCACACCGCCGTCCTCAGGGCCTCCGGCAAGGAGGCCCGGGGTTCCGGCACGGCCGCCGCCACGGTCACCGCCCGGCTCCTCCCGGAGGACGGCGGGACCCGGGTCTCGGTCGAGACGTCCTTCAACGTGACCGGCCGCCCCGCCCAGTTCGGCCGGGGCGTGATGGCCGAGGTCGGCGCGAAGCTCATCGACCGGTTCGCCGCCGGCCTCTCCGATCTGCTGAGCGAGCCCGCCCCCGGGGAGACGGCCGCTCCAGGCGAAACCCCGGCCGTCCCCGCGGTGAAGGAGGCCCGGCAGCAGGACGTCCACCCGGCCGGGACCGCCCGCACCTCCCGCACGCCCGACGAGGAGGCCCTCGACCTCCTGGAGGTCGCCGGTGTCCCCCTCCTGCGCCGCGCCGCCCCCGCGGCCGCCGCCCTGGCGGGCCTCGTCCTCCTCATCTGGCTGATCCGTCGAATCCTGCGAGGCCATCAATGATCATCCGGCTGCCTCGCCGAAGCTGACGGGCGGCGTGTCGTCAGGCGACATCCAGCCACGCCTGAAGGGCCCGGCGAATCACCTCGCTGGCGCTTGTATGATCATTCCTGGCCCGTCTGAGCAACGCCGCCCTGAGTTCCGGATCCAGGCGGACCGGAACCACCTCGGCGGCGGCCGAGCCCATGGGGCGTCGTCCTCCTCGGCGACGGAGTGCCGTGACGTCGTAGCCTTCCTCGGCCTCAGTTACTAGGCGATCAATCAGGTCATCCGTGACGGGCACCCCACCCGAGGTGGAGGCGTCCCTTTCCCTCTCGCTCATCAATTACCTCCTCACGGCAACATTTCCCGGTATTTCGGCCTCATTCGCATCGCGTGGATGATCAACTCCCGGCCGTCGTCCAGCAGCAGCACGACTATTTCCAGCAGGTTGCCCGCCAGGTCCGGTCCGAGACGCAACTCACGGAGGGGTCCTTGCTCGTCGTCTTCCGACAGAGGGTAGGCAACGAGGAAACGCGAAGCGGCATGGACGATGTCCTCATCCGCCACCCCATGCTTCGTGCCGATCCGTGAACTTCCACCGACCAAACGTAATACGAAATTGGCTCTCCTGGCAACGACGCGACTCCAGTCCGAAGCACCCAGGACGGGGATCACCTCCTTCCCCCGCCGAGGTTCCCCCGCTCCCAGGACGAGCACTGGTAAAGACCGTGGCATCAGTCAACAAAACGGACAAGTCCGCATTTAATTATGGGAATACCTCAAACCGTGATCAATGAGCCGGACTGCAGTGTGGTCGTCATCGCCTACAACGACGCCGCCCGGCTGCCCCGGGCCGTGCGGTCCGTGCTCCGCCAGTCGTTGCGCGCCGTCGAGGCGGTCGTGGTGGACGACGCGAGCGACGACGGCACCGAGCAGGTGGTGCGGGCCCTGATGGAGGAGGACCCCCGGGTCCGCTACGTGCGCAGGGAGCGCAACAGCGGAGGGTGCGGGGCGCCGCGCAACGACGGGGTGGCCGCCGCCCGCGCGCCGTACGTCATGTTCCTCGACAGCGACGACCGGCTCCCCTGGCACGCCTGCAAGAGCCTGCTGGAGGAGATCGAGCGGACCGGCGCCGACTTCGTCACCGGGCAGATCACCCGGTTCTACGAGGGGAGCCGGAAGAGCCGCCGCTACTACCCGGAGCTGTTCGCCCGGCGCAGGACCGTCGAGGGCATCGCCGCCGAGCCCGAGATGTTCCTCGACTCCTTCGCCACCAACAAGCTCTACCGGGCCGAGCTGCTCCGGCGGATCCCGTTCCGGGAGGACCTGCACTTCGAGGACCACGTCTTCACCGCCGAGCTGTACTGCGCCGCCCGCAGGTTCGCGGTGGTGCCGTGGACCGTCTACAACTGGCACCGGGCCCGCGCCTCCGCCGCGCCCGCCTCGATCTCGCTGCGCTACGCGGAGCTGGACAACGCCCGCCAGCGCGTCCGGGCGGCCCGCCTCAGCGACGAGGTGCTGCGCGCCCACGGCCACGACGCGCTGGTCCCCGAGCGGCACCGCCGCTTCCTCCGCCAGGACCTGCGCGTCTACCTCAACACGCTGCCCGCGCGGGACCCGGCCTGGATCGAGGAGTTCGTCTCCGTCGCCGGGCCGTACCTCGCGGAGATCGACCCGGCGGTGTTCGACCGGATCGACCCCGTGGCGCGGGTCTGCTGCTCGCTGATCCTCGACGGCCGCGCGGACGAGCTGGCCGTCGCCGCCCGCTCGCTCAACGGCCCGCAGGCCCCGCCGCGCGCCGCCGTACGGGAGGGCGGGCGGACCTACTGGGGCGCCGTCCCGTCCCCGGGGACGGACATCACCGCGCTGCGCCTGGCCGAGCTGCCGTTCACCGCGAGCCGGCTCCGGCACGAGGCGGCCCTCGCCGTGGACGGGACCCGGCTCACCCTGACCATCCGCACCTACGACCCGTTCGGGGTGCTGGCCGCCCACCCGGGCTGGACCGCGACGCTGAAGCTCTGGTCCGCCAGGGTACGGCTGGCGCCCCGCCGCCGGGCCGACGGCAGCCACGTCAGCTCGGCCACGGTCGACCTGGCCGCGCTGCGGCACGGCGGCCGGCCGGGCTTCGACGGCCGCTACGAGCCCAAGGTCGTCGTCGCCCGCCCCGACGGCCGGACCACCTCCGACGTGCTGCTGCTCGACCCGGCGGCCGGACCCGTCACGGTCGCCGTCCCCGGGCACACGGTGACGATCCGGCCGGACGGGCACGCGGGCGTCCTGAGGATGACCTGGCGGCGGCGGGGCGTGCTGCGCGCGGTGCCCCGGCTGGCGCGGGCGCGGGCCCGGCTCGTCAGGCGGCTGAGCACCCCGGAGCTGAAGCTCCGCGTCTACCGGGGACTGATCCGCGTCCTGCCGCAGCGCCGGGACCTGGCGCTGTTCGAGTCCGACGTCGGCGCGGGCTGCACCGGCAGCCCCCGCTACGTCTACGAGGAGCTGCGCCGGCGCGGGGCGCCGATCCGGGTGGTCTGGTCGGTCGCGCGCAACCGGCGGAACTTCCCGCCGGACGCCCGGCTGGTCCGCCGGATGAGCTGGCGCCACGTCTGGACGATGGCCAGGGCGGGTTACTGGGTGGACAGCCACGGCCTGCCGCTGGACTACCCCAAGCCGCCCCGGACCCGCTACCTGCAGACCTGGCACGGCCAGGGCATCAAGTCGATCGGCTTCAACTCGCCCGACCTGCGGGCCGACTTCCCGGGCCCGCGCGCGCGGTGGCGGGCGGCCGTGGCCCGCTGGGACGCGCTGGTCGCGCCGAGCGCGGAGTTCGAGCGCATCTTCGTGCCGTCCAACGAGTACGGCGGGCCGGTGCTCCGGTTCGGCTCGCCCCGCTGCGACGTGCTCGTCCACGGTGACCCGGCGGCGGTGGACCGGGTCCGGGACCGCCTGGAGCTCCCGCCGGACCGCCGGGTGCTGCTGTACGCGCCCACCTACCGGGACCAGGCCAAGTTCTCCGGCAGGTCGATCCGGGCCGACCTGGAGGCGATGGCCGAGGCGCTGGCCGACGAGTGGGTGGTGGTGCTCCGCCCCCACCCGGTCGAGCGCTACCGGGTCCCGCAGCGCCTGCGCCACTTCGTCCGTCCCGCCGGGTCGTATCCGGAGATCAACGACCTGATGCTGGCCTCCGACGCGCTGCTGACGGACTACTCCTCGGTGATGTGCGACTACGCGGTCACCGGCAGGCCCATGCTGTTCCTGATCGACGACTGGGACGAGTACCGCCGCGTGGAGCGGGGCGTCTACCACGACCTGCCGGCGATCGCCCCCGGACCGTGCCTGAACACCACCGGGGAGCTGATCTGCGCGCTGCGCGACCTGGACGCCGTCTCGGCCTCGTTCACCGCCAAGTACGCCGCGTTCCGCGAGCTGTGGTGCGCCGACGAGAAGGGCGAGGCGAGCGCCCGGGTGGTCGAGGCGTTCTTCGGCCTGCCCCCGGCCCCGGTGCGGACCCGCCCGCCCGCCTCCGCCCGGCCGCTGATCCGGGTGACCGTACCGGGACGGCTGCGATGAGCCCGGAGCGGACGCGGAGCGGGCCCGACGCGGTGAGCGCGGCGGCCGGCCGGGGAACGAGGCCGGCCGCGCAGCGGGTGAGGAGTGGTGAACGACCATGAGCACTGTCCTGTTCGCCTGCCTGGACGCCGACACGCTGGGCGGGATCCAGCGGGTCACGCACACCGTGGCGCAGGGCCTGGCCGAGCGCGGGCACGACGTGCACGTGGTCGGGCTGCACCGGGCCGAGCACCCGTTCCGCTACGTGGAGCGGCCCCGCTACCGGCGGCACGTGGTCCACCGCACACCGCCGGGGCCGCTCTCCCGTACGGCGGCCCGGCGCGAGCGGCGCCGGCTGGCCGAGCTGACCGGCGGGCTGGCGCCCGGCTTCGCGGTGCTGTCCTCGCCGAGCGTGGTGGCCCGGCTCAGGCCGCTGCTCCCGCGGCACCTGCTCCCGATCGGCCAGTACCACGGCTCCTACCAGCACGCCCGCGGCTCCTGGCACCTGCGCTCGGTCCGCGGCCACTACGGCCGCCTGGAGAGGGCGGTGTTCGTCAGCGAGGACGACGCCCGGCTGTTCTCCGAGCACGCGCTGCTGCCCAACACCTGGTCCGTCCCGAACCCGCTGCCCGCCTGGCCCGCCGGGACCGCCGACCTCACCGCCCGCCGGGTGCTCGGCGTCGGCCGGCTGGAGGGCGTGAAGCGGTTCGACCGGCTGATCTCGGCCTTCGCCATGGCGTGCGGGAGCGGGCCGGCCGGACGGGGTCCGGCCGGCGGGGTGCACGGCCGGGCCCCCGGGGACGGGGTGGACGGCCGGACCTCTGAGAGCGGGACGGACGGCCGGACGGCCGGAGGAGGAGTGGACGGCTGGGAGCTCCACCTGATCGGCGAGGGCGCCGAGGAGGAGCGGCTGCGGGCGCACGCCCGGGCGTGCGGGGTGGCGGACCGGGTGGTCTTCCGGGGCGCGGTGCCCGCGGCGGAGATGGGACGCGAGTACCTCGGCGGTTCCGTCCTCGGCCTCTCCAGCGAGCACGAGGGGCTGCCGCTGGTCGTCGCGGAGGCCGCGTCCTACGGCGTGCCCTCGGTGGCGTTCGACGTCTCGGGCGGCGTGCGGTCGCTGGTCCGCGACGGGGAGACCGGGATCCTGGTGCCCCCGGCCGACGTGGACGCCTTCGCCGCGGCGCTGGCCGGGCTGATGTTCCCGGCGGGAACCGCGGCTCCGCTGGGCACCGCCGGATCGGCGGACGGAACCGGCACGGCGGACCCGGCGGACGGAACCGGCACGGCGGACCCGGCGGACGGAACCGGCACGGCGGACCCGGCGGACGGAACCGGCACGGCGGACCCGGCGGGCGAGAGGCGGCGGCTGGGCGCCGCCGCCCGCGCGCGCGCCGAGGCGTACCGGCTGGAGCGGGTCCTGGACCGCTGGGAGGAGCTCTTCGAGCGCGTCACCCGGTGAGCCCGTCCTCCGGTGACGGCGGGGACGGCGGAGACGACAGGGACGGGGACGCGACCCGGCCGGCGAGGACGCGCTCGTCCTCCGGTCCCGGGAGCCCGGCCAGCCGCAGCTGGGCGGAGGTGAGCCGGGCCGCGACCGGGTTCGGCTCGCGGAGCCGTACCAGCCGGTCGAGGGCGGCCCGCTTGGTCCGGGCCAGCCTCCGCATGGTCGCGGTCCGCTCGTAGGCGAGCAGCTGCGTCCTCGACGCCTTGGCCGCCCCGCTGAGCTCGTAGCCGAGCCCCTCCAGCCGGTCGCCGAGCACGCTCTCGCACAGCGAGACCTCCCACGGCTCCAGCCGGTCCCGCCACGAGCCCGACCGCGCGGTGGTCACCTCGCCGTGGGTCCGCGCGTGCCAGGTCTTGTGCCCGGGTACGGCGATGCCCGCCACCCGCTTCGGCTCGCACATGACCGGGTCGAAGTCCTCACCGAGGAAGGCGCAGAGCCCGCGCAGCTGGGTCTCGGGGTCGCGCGTCAGATCCTCGTAGCGCAGCTCGTGGTAGCTGCCGGCGGGCAGCCTCGGCGCGCGGTTGCGGGAGAAGTCGACCGCCTCGGCCCAGACGGAGACCGAGCTGTGCACGGTCCCGGTGTGCCAGGGCATCTCCTTCAGCGACGCCACGCAGTCGCGGCCGTCCCGGATCAGGTGCACGAACTGCGCGTCCGGGAACAGCCGGAGCAGCACGTCGACGTTCTGGAAGTAGGAGGGCCGCTTGTCGCCCCAGCGCGGCTTGCCGAACCGGGCCGCGTAGGCGCGCAGCACGATGCCCAGCGCCGAGCCGAGCGTGCCCGGACCGTCGACGATCTCCCGGGTCGCCTCGGCCGCGTCCAGCCCCAGCACGTGGAAACGGGACTGGCGGCGGCCCACCAGCCACTCGGCGAACTCGCGGCGGCAGACGGGCGCGGCGAAGTCACCGAAGTGGAGCCGCCGCTGGTAGGCGGAGATCATGAAGCGGGTCTCCGGCGGCACCGCGATGCGCGGGTGCGCGTGCAGCATGAGCTGCAGCATCGTCGTCCCGGAACGCGGGCAGCCGATCACGAAAACCGGCCGGTCGGACTGCATGGTCACACCCTCGCCAACTCGCCCAGCTGCCGGACGGTGAGCTGCGCGGCCACCGGGCCCCGCTCACGGAACCGGTTGATCCGGTCCCGGACCTCCTGCCGCCGGCGGGCCCGCCGGCGGCGGGCGGCGAGCTCCTCCACCGCGGCGACGTGGGCCCGGTCCGCCGCGGGCGCGCCGGTCGGTTCGTACCCGAAGGCGGTCAGCCGCTCGCCGAGCACGGTCTCGCAGAGGGAGACCTCCCACGGCTCCAGTCGCGAGGTCCACGAACCGGGGCGCAGCGCGACCCCCTCGCCGCGGGCGTTCGGGTACGGGGACCTGGCCTGCGGGATCACCCCCCTCGCCACCAGGCACGGCTCGGCCATGGCCGGGTCGTAGTCCTCGCCGAGGAAGGCGCAGAGCTTGCCGAGCTCGATCTCCGGATCGGCCATCAGGTCCTCGTAGCGCAGCTCGTAGTAGCCGTCCGCCGGGAGCCTGCGGGCCCGGCGGCCGCAGTCGACCGCCTCGGCCCAGCTGTTCACCGCGTGGAAGACGTCCTTGGTGTACCAGGGCATCTCCTTCAGCGACGCCACGCAGTCGCGGCCGTCCCTGACCAGGTGCACGAACTGCGCGTCCGGGAACAGCCGCCGGATCACGTCCACCTGGTGGTGGTGGCCCGACCGCCGGTCGGCCCAGCGCGGCCTGCCGTGCCGCGCGGCGTAGGAGCGGAAGGCGATGCCGATCGCCGATCCCAGCGTGGGCGGCCCGACGACGACGTCCTCGACGAACCGGTCCCCGTCGAGACCGAGCTCCTCGAACCCGGTGTCGCCGTCCCGCACGATCCACCGGCCCAGCCGCCGCCGGTTGGGCTCCTCCCGCAGGTCGCCGAAGGCGAACCGGTAGTAGTAGGCGGGCACCGCGAAGCGGGTCTCCGGCGGCACCGCGATGCGCGGGTGCGCGTGCAGCATGAGCCGCAGCATCGTCGTCCCGGAACGCGGGCAGCCGATCACGAATATCGGACGGTCGGACTGCATCACAACGAACCCCCGTGAAAGTCGGCGGACGGCCCGGTCCCGCGGCGGATCCCCCGATCCGGCCGAGCAGGCCCTCGTCCTGCCAGCATGGCGACCCCGCGCCCGCCGGAACCGGTTCTCTGCGACTAGCGGAACATCTCCATACCTGCCCTTGACCTGCTTTACCCTCCGGCCCCGCGCCCTCCGGTCCCGAGCCCTCCCGCTCTGCTTCCCGCCGGCCCGCCGCGGGTCACCGGTCGACGAGAACGGGCTTGTCCTGGGCCTTCTCTGGGGCGAGGAGGGGCAGCCCGGCCAGCCGCAGCTGGGCGGAGGTGAGCCGGGCCGTGACCGGGTTCGGCTCACGGAGCCGTACCAGCCGGTCGTGAGCGGCGCGCTTGGCCCGGGTCAGCCTCCGCACGGCCGCGGCCTGCCGGTAGGCGAGCAGCTGCGTCTTCGACGGCTTCGGCGCCCCGCTGAGCTCGTAGCCGAACTCCTCCAGCCGGTCGCCGAGCACGCTCTCGCACAGCGAGGCCTCCCACGGCTTCAACCGGTCCCGCCACGAGCCCGACCGCGCGGTGGTGACCTGCTCGTGGGTGTTCACGTGCCAGGTCTTGTGCTCCGGAACGGCGACGCCCGCCACCCGGCTCGGCTCGCACATCGCCGGGTCGAAGTCCTCGCCCAGGAAGTCGCAGAGCCCGCGCAGCTCGGTCTCGGGGTCGCGCGTCAGCCGCTCGTAGCGCAGCTCGTGGTAGCTGCCGGCGGGCAGCTTCGGCGCCCGGTCGCGGGCGAAGTCCATCGCCTCGGCCCAGATCGCGATCGCGTGGGAGATGTCCTTGTTGTACCAGGGCATCTCCTTCAGCGACGCCACGCAGTCGCGGCCGTCCCTGATCAGGTGCACGAACTGCGCGTCCGGGAAGAGCCGGAGCAGCACGTCGACGCTCTTGAAGTACGACGGCCGCTTGTCGCCCCAGCGCGGCTTGCCGAACCGGGCCGCGTAGGCCCGCAGCACGATGCCCAGCGCCGAGCCGAGCGTGCCCGGACCGTCGACGATCTCCCGGGTCACCTCGGCCGCGTCCAGCCCCAGGTCCTGGAAGCGGTTCTGCCGGCGCTCGACCAGCCACTCGGCCAGCTCGTGGCGGCGCGTCGGATCGTCGAGGTCGCCGAAGTTGAGCCGGCGCTGGTAGGCGGCGAGCATGAAGCGGGTCTCCGGCGGCACCGCGATGCGCGGGTGCGCGTGCAGCATGAGCTGCAGCATCGTCGTCCCGGAACGCGGGCAGCCGATCACGAATATCGGACGGTCGGACTGCATCACAACGAACCCCCGTGAAAGATGTGGTCGAACAGGTGTGCCGGGCGGGTGCCGCCGCGGCCGGTCAGACGGGCAGGTGCTGCGGGTTGCGCGGAGCCGGTACGGCGGGCGCCGCCGTCCGGGTGAACCGCCACAGCCGGCAGATCAGATACGCCTCGTTCAGCAGGAGCATCCCGCCCGCCGCGGCCGGGATGGGCAGCAGCGCCCAGGGGCCGAGGAGCGGGGCCACCACGAAGACCGCGGCGTGGAACTCGATGCCGCTCATCAGGTGGGTGCGCACCCGGTGGCGGGCCAGGAACGGACCGATCAGGCGGTACCTCCCGATCGCCCGCCGGGCACCCCGGTACGGCCGCCGCGCGGAGGGCCGGCCGATCAGCGAGCCGGCCTCGTCCAGGACGGCGGTGATCTCCGCCCGCGGGACGGGCGCCTCCCCCTCGCCTCGGGACTCCCGGATCTCCCTGACCACCTCGCGCACCCGCCGCATCTGCGCCGCGTTCACGTAGCGGAAGAGGTCCAGCACCGTCACCCCGGCGCCGAGCAGGATGTAGGCCACCTCACCGGTCGCCGCGTACTGCCCGAACGCCAGCCCGGCCGCGCAGCAGACCTCCCGGATCCGGTCGCCCACGAAGTCGACCCAGAGCCCGAACGGCGTGCCCGTCCCCTTGAGCCGGGCGATCTTCCCGTCCATGCAGTCGACCAGGAAGCTCAGGTAGAACAGCGCGGCCCCCGCCGCGAGCCGCCCCGCCGCGAACGCGACCGCCGCACCCGCGCCGAGCACCAGCGAGAGGCCGGTGAGCCCGTTGGGCGTGACGTCCGTGCGGTTGGCGACGACCAGGGCCAGCCGGCACGCCAGCGGATCGACCAGGAAGACGGTCCACCAGGAGTCCTTCTGCTTGCACGTGGCACGGACGTCGTCCAGCGAGTAGACCCTCATGCAGATCAGCATGGCGACCTCCCGGTTACCGGAATTGACGGTCTGTAACCAACGGAAGGTCTCCATGCCACTTCTTGACCAACCCCCGGAAAGGGCATCGGCTGCTTTGACCTTCCGACAGCCGAGTGAGGAGCCGTCCGGGTACTCCCCGCCCGGGACCCCCTCCGTCACCCACCGTGCCGATCAGCGGCCGAAGACCGCCTCGACCACCCTGGCGGCGGCGCAACCGTCGTCGAGTCCGCAGTACTCCGCCGCGAAGGACGCACGGCGCTCCGCGTACTCCACGGCGACCGCGTCGAGCCCGCGCAGCGCGGCGGCCACCTCGTCGGTGGTGCGCAGCAGCGGCCCGGGGGCCTGCGCGAAGTCGAAGGAGCAGCCGGGGCCCCGGTCGCCGTGGCGCTCCAGGTCGTAGGTGTAGAAGAGGATCGGGCGGCCGGTCAGCGCGAAGTCGAAGACCGCCGAGGAGTAGTCCGTGACCAGGACGTCGGCGACCAGGTAGAGCTCCTGGACGTCCGGGTAGGCCGAGACGTCGGCGGCGAAGCCGTCACCGGCGCCGGGCACCCCGCCCACGGCGTCGGGATGCCTGCGGACCAGCACCACGTGGTCCGGCCCCAGCCGCTCCCGCATCCGCGCCAGGTCCAGCCGGAGGTCGAACCGGTAGCGGTCCCTGCCCCGGGGCCTGTCCTCGCGGAGGGCGGGGACGTAGAGGACGACCTTCCTCCCGGGCGGCAGGCCGATCCGGGTCCGGACCCGCGCGGCGAGCTCCTCCCGGCCGGGCCGCACCAGCACGTCGTTGCGCGGGCGGCCGGTCTCCAGCACCTCCCCGGTGAAGCCGGAGGCGCCGCGCAGGACGGGCGTGCACCAGGGACCCGGCGAGACCAGGTAGTCCCACTGGGCGGCCCGCCCCTGGTCGGCGGCCGCCCGTGACGGCCCCGCGGCGCCGGGACCCGGGCGCCCGGCCTCGCCGTCGTACCGGGTCTGCAGGACCGTCTGCCCGTCCCTGCGCTCGAACCACGGCGGCAGGTGCACGTCGGTGACGACGTAGCGGCAGCGGGCCAGCGCCTCGTAGTGGTCGGCGCCGCCCCTGCGGACCGGGGTCACGCCCGGCGGCAGCTCCACCTGCCCGTCGCGGACGACCCACAGCGGCTCCAGGTCGGTCCCCCGCCTCCGCATTTCCTCGTAGACGGCCTTCGGGTCGCCGGCGAACCGCCTGCCCTCCTGGCCGTCGAACAGTACGGCCTGCCGCAGCGGCTCCCCGCGCCAGGCCGGGTAGCGCCCGGTCCGCAGCCTGCGCTGGTTCTCCGCGCCCCGCTCGTCGTCGGCCAGGTCACCGTGCACCGTCAGCACGGCGTGCCCGGTGCCGTCGGCCTCGAACACGAAGCGCCGCCCCGCCCCGCCGTGCCCTGCCACTCCGTGCTCCGCCGTGCCGGGGTCCGTCTCCAAAGGCAGGTCCCGTCCGGCGGTGCGCAGGGCCAGGCCGTACCGTCCTTCGGGGAGCGGGAGCCTGCCCGCCAGGGATTCCGCCGCGGCGGGGGTGACGACGGCCTCGAAGCGGTCTCCCACGCAGCGGACCGGGAACGACCACTCGCCGTCGCGGTCGGCGGAGAGCACGACGAGCCGCTCCGGCGTCTCACCGGCGTCGGCGAAGCGCCCGGCGAGCAGCAGCCGCGCCCCCGCGGCTCCGGAGGACCATTCGGCGCGTTCCGCCGTGGCCGCCGGAGGCTGCACCCGCAGCGTGAGCTCCCCGGCCGGCGACGACCCCACGACGACCTCCCGGCCGCCCCGCACCCCGCGCCACGCGTCGAGGCCGTCCAGGACCGGCCAGGTCTCCCCCGCCTCCCCGTCGGCGATCCTGGCCCGCCACTCCACCTTCGTGTCCAGGGCCGCGGCCTCCGGACCGGCGGGGTCGAGCCGGGGCAGCCGCTCCGGGAGCACGTCCCGCAGGTCGAACTCGGCCCTGAAGGAACCACAGGAACCACAGGAACCGGAGGAACCGGAGGTGTCCGGAGCGCCGGGAGCGCCGGAGGGGCCGTCCCCGCCGAGGAGCGGGTAGGACAGGACCGTCCCACCGGGCTCCCTGACCAGCTCCAGGACGGGCGCGACCGGGGAGCCCGAGGAGCGCCCGGTCAGCCGGAGCCGGTCCCCGGACACCGTCCGGCCGGTGAGCCGGAAGCGCTCCGGTTCCAGCCGGATGGCGAAGGAGTCGTCCTCGGCCCGGCCGGTGACCATCCGCGTCCCCGGCGACACCTCGAAACCGAGCTCCGGGACGCTCTGCGGGGCGTCCCGCCTGACGTTCTCCGGCCCGCCGAAACGGAGCCGGTCGCGCCGCACCATGCCCCGGTGGACCACCAGCAGCTCGACGTGCCAGGTCGACGCCCCCGGACCGCCGGACAGCCTGCCCGGGTCGACCACGAGGCGGAAACCGCCCCAGTCGCGCCGCCGGGAACTGCCGCGCGGATGTTCGATCGGGGCGGCCCGCACCGCGGTGACCGGCACCCGGATCCGCCGGCCGTCGCCGGACCGGACCAGCGAGGCGAAGACCTGCTGGTGCACCCGCTGCTCCGGCCGGAGATACCGTACGGTGGCCCGCCCCTCGACGATCAGGCGGCCGCCCTCCCGGCGCACGTCGTCGACCCGCTGCAGCAGGGTGAGGTCGCCCCGCAGGCGGGTCACCTCGGCGGGGACGCCGTCCACCGGGGCCTGGAGGTGATAGCGACCCGCCCGGCGGACGGCGCGCGGCTCGCCCGTGCGCTCCCAGACGAGCGCTTCGAGGACGTCGGCCAGGCGGCCCTGCCGTACCAGGTGCCAGAGCACGCGGCGCGGCGCGGGCAGCGAGGCCGGCACCGCCGGACCGGCCTCGTCGAGGTAGGCCCCGGCCAGTTCCATGAAGCGCCGCCGGAAGTCGTCGCCGCCCCGGGGCAGGGCCTTCATGAAGAGGAACAGGTCACTGTCGAGGACGGTGCGGTCCCAGGCGGGCACGTGCTCGGCGAACCCCGAGGAGAGCAGGAAGCCGCGCACCGACCGCACCGCGGCGAAGCGGTCCTCGACCCCCTTGACCCGCGCGCGGTCCTGGGTGATCGACTGCTGCTCGCCCTCGCGGTCCCGCCACAGGTAGACGTCGGCGGTCAGCACGTCCACCGCCTTGGCGAGGAAGTGCGCCGGCAGCGCGACCCCGATGTCCTCGTAGAGCACCCCCTCGGGGAAGGCGAACCCCTGCTCGTCCCAGAAGGAGCGGCGCCAGAGCTTGTTGGTGACCAGCCTGTCCCGCAGCAGCGCCTCGTGCGAGGTGATGTGCGCGCGCCGCAGCGGGCGGGCGCAGACCGTCCGGTGCATCGCGGCCTGCCGCAGCCCCCGCCCGCTGAACCGCTTCACGTTCCCCGACACCAGGTCGGAGCCGGTCTCCAGCAGGCTGCCGGCCATGGTCTCCAGCGCGTGCAGGGGGAGCATGTCGTCGCCGTCGAGGAACGCCACGAACTCCCCCGAAGCCCGCCGCAGCCCCGCGTTGCGCGCGGCGCCGAGCCCGGCGTTGGGCTGGCGCAGCAGCCGGAAGCGGGGATCCCGCTCCCGGTACCCCTCGGCGATCCGGGCGCCGTCGTCGGTCGAGCCGTCGTCGACCACGACGACCTCCAGGTCGCGCCAGGTCTGCGCCGCGAGGGACTCCAGGCACGCGCCCAGGTAGGGCTCCACGTTGTAGACCGGCACTATGACGCTGAGCAGGGGCATGTCCCGTCCTTGTCCCGTCCTTGTCCGGGCCGCGGGGCGTTCGCTCCCGGCCGCTCCGCCTGCGAGCCCGCGGGGTCAGCGGCCCCCCGCGCCCGCGGCGGCGGCTCCGCCCGCGGCGAGGGGGCCCGTGACGAGGGCGTCGCCTTCCATCTCCATCAGTGCGTTCGCGTACAGCCCCCGCCACTGCTGGCGGTACTTCTGCAGGAACCTGCTGAGCGGCTCCTGCCACGTGTGCCCGGACAGGCTCCGCCGGCTGACGAGGTAGTTGAGGCCGTGGCAGCGGTAGATCCTTCCGCCCGCCGCCGAGACCGACTCCAGCAGCTGACCGTCCACGGTCCGGGAGATCGGCCGGAATCCCCCGACGCCGTCGAACACCCCCCTCGACACCAGGATGGAGCTGCCGGCCACGTGCTCGGAGTAGAGCTCCGTCCTGAACTCGCGGCGGACGGTGGTCCCGATGGGGGCCAGGTAGAAGAACTCCGGCGCGGCCCCCACCAGATCGGCGCCCGAATAGCTCTGGGCGAGCAGCAGGTCCGCCAGGTGGTCCGGGCCGTACCAGTCGTCGTCGTCCATCTTGGTGAGGTATTGGCCGGACGCGTACCGGGCCGCCCGGTTGAGCACGTCGCCGAACACGACGCCGGGGTCCTCCTCGATCACCGTGATCGCCCCCGGGTAGGACGACACGGCCTCCGCGACGCCGGACAGGTCCGCGGCGAACCCGTGCAGGGTGAGGACCACCTCGGTCTCCACCCCCCGCTGCCGTGCGATCTGTCCCAGCGCGAACCCCACCAGCTCGGGTCGGCGCGTGCACAGCAGCACGGAGACCGTCGGGGGGGCCGGCGGCCGCAGGCCCCTGGCCTCGGCGAGCCCGCGCCACCTGGCCGCCACGCTGTGCAGCCCGAGCGCCGACCGGCGCAGCCGGATGCTGAACTGCTCCCGGGTCAGCGGGTCGGACAGTCCCGCCGGATCGAACCCGTTCAGCAGCGCCGCCAGCTCCGCTCCGAGCACTCCGCTCCACCGGGGCCCCGGCCTGGCCACGACGGGCACCCCCGCCGCGGCCAGGCCGCAGACGATGCGCGCGACCCCGTACGGCTCGGCCCAGTCGCCGTCGAGGTCCACCGCGACGCCCGTGAGCTCGCGCACCCGGGCGACGTCCGGCTCCGTGAGCGCCCCGGACGGGGCGATCAGCGTGACGACCTCACCCTGGGCGGTTACCTCGTACGTCCCGCTCCCCTCGCGGAGCTCGCCGAGGGGCCCGTTCACCACGGCGGCGAACCCGATGGGGCACACGGAGAGCTCGTCCACCGGCGGGAGGTCGTCGACGGAGAGCAGCGGGCCGGGACCGCTCCGCTCGCGGACCTGCGGCGGAGTCTGCGGCGGGACCAGGTCCCGGGCCGGGCCCGGGAACGGGGTCGCGCCGAGCCCTCCGGGGCCTCCGCCGGGCACGGGCCGGTCGATCGGCGCCGGCCCCTCCTCCTCCTGCCAGTCCGGGGTCTCCGCTCCCGGCGTCCGCAGCACGAGGTCGCACCCCGGCGCGGCCCGTCTGGCGGGGACGGGACCCGTCACCGGGGCCGGCACGACGTTGGGGTCGCCCGGCCGCCAGTGGTGGGAGCCCACTCCCGCGAGGGAGACCACCGGCTTGTACAGCACGCCCCGCTGACCGCCGGCCAGGCCGCGCGAGAGCGCCTTCAGCACCCCTCCGGACGGCACCGGCCTGGCGAAGTCCGTCTCGATCCTCCAGGAGTCCCCCGGCCCTCTGCGGACCCGGAGGTCGAGGAGCCTGCGCCAGTACTGCGCGTTGTCGGCGACCGGCACGGGCGCCGGCCGCCAGCGCGGCGATTCGGAGACCACCGCGACGACCGTGCGCGCCTCGGGGAGCAGCGCCGCGAGGGGAACGGCCCGGCGCAGGTCGGCGGGCGTCCTCGCCAGGAGGACGAAGCGCTCCACCTCCGACTCCGTGATCGGGCGGTCCGTCGGTGCGCCGTCCAGATCCGTCCACACCGCGCCGACGCCCTCGCACAGCCGTGCCAGCGGCTCCGGATACCCCTCGAAGCCGATGTGGCATCCCAGGACGGGGATCGCCTTGCCCGGATCGGTGTTCACGTGCGGCTCCTCATGAATGTGTCCAGTCCCTTCTCACCCCGGTGCCGGGAACGGACGAGTTCGGGGAACTCGGCGGCCCACCGGTCGCTCACCGCCCGGTCCTGCTCCCTGGCCGCGTCGTCGAGGAAGACCGCGACCGTCTCCGCGCACAGGGGCAGGAGGAGGGGGAGGGCGGGGTACCGGGCGGTGGGTCCCGTGGCGCCGGGAGGACCGTCCACGAAGATCAGCCCGATCTCGGCCAGGCCCTCCAGGGCGTCCCGCGCGTACCACCGCCACGTCTCCCCGCCGCTCTCCCACTCCTCGAGGGGGGCGAGACGCACGTCGACGACGTCGGAGAGGCCGTGGGCGCGGACGAGCTCACGGGTCGCCCTCGCGTGGTCTGCGTCGTGTTCGAGCGCGACGACCGCCGAGCCCGTCCGTTCGGCGATGTAGCCCAGCCACACGCTGGACGATCCGCTGCCGCACTCCACGATCGTCTTGGGCCCGTTGTCGAGGATCCATCCGATCATCGGCCGCAGCACGCCGGCCGACGCGGCCCAGCCGCCCAGCGGCGGGAGGGGTGCGCGGGGCTGGACGAGCGCGCGCAGGTCGATGAACGCCTCGGTCTGCGCGTGGGTGGCGTGGACGGCGCGGTCCAGGGAGCAGAACCTCTTCTCGACGAGCCTGAACTCCTGCTCCATCCGGGCGCGGGAGTCGGACACGGCGCTGAGGTGCTCCTCGTGCCGGGCCTCCCCCGCTTCCTCCCACGAGCCCATCCTGTGCTCGACGCGGCACAGCTCCGTGTGCAGCCGCTGGATCCGGTCCGTGTTCCTGTCGATCCTTCGCAGGATCGCTCCCGTCCGGGCGAACACCGACAGCACAGCCGCTGTCGCCACCACGGAGAGCAGGGACAGGAACGGCCTCTCCTCGATGACGCCGAGGCCGTAGGCGGCGGCCAGAGCCGCCTGGACCGCACCGGCCGACAACAGGGCCGAACGGCTGGAACACCTCACCGGTGGAACTCGCACAGGGGTCTCCGAATGCCTTCAGAACGGCTCTGAAGCCGCTGCGTGCCTATTCGCTGGAGGTCGACAGGCGCCCGGGGTCCGCGACCCGGTTCTCCGACCGGGTCAGCCTGCCGCGGACCGGGTGCCTGCCGTTTCAGAAGTATCGAGACGCCGCCGGATGGATCCGGCGTCGGTTCACGGGGACGGATCGGCCCCACCGTCGCTCAGCCGGGCGTACCATCCGCTGGACGTCAGCCTGTGCTCCGGCCAGGTTGCGAGCTCGGGCGCGCTCAGGTCGGCGTCGTCCCGGTAGACCACCATGACCGAGTAGCCCTCCGCCGGTTTCGCCAGGACGGATTCCGGCGTCGCGGGCAGCGGGCTCCCGCCCGCCGTGCCCAGCGCCTCACAGCCCAGGGGGTGGGCGATCTGCGGGGCGTGCCACCCGTAGACGAGGCACGGGCGGCGGTGTCCGAGCCTGCCGAGCGCCTCCGCCACCAGGGCGTCCTGAGCACGGGAGGACGTCATCGGGCCGACGTTCACCGCCAGGTACGTCTTCTGCAGGTGGAGATGGCCGCCGACGACGAGGACGCAGAACGCCACCGCGGTCATGAGCCCGGCTCGTCGGCGGACCTCCCCGGCCAGGTACAGCAGGCCCTCCGCGGCGGCGATCGCCCACAGCCCCAGGACGGGCAGCATGTAGCGCGGTGCCGTGACGCCGCCGTAGTAGAGGTAGGCGACGGCGAAGCACGCTCCGACGGCGGCCGGGACGACGACCGCGGTCCGGTGCTCCTTCCGCCAGACCGTCAGGAGGCCCGCGACCCCCAGGAGGACGACGGCGGCCAGCCACACGGGCCCTCCGCCGGGAACCGGTCCGCAGCTCTCCGGAGCCCGGCAGAGCGTCGGCCCGTCCAGAGCCCGCAGATGGTGCTCGACGAGCCATCGGGGTGCGCCGAAGTTCTGGGTGGCTCCGTCGAGCCGCTGCGCGACGCCGCCGTATTCCAGCACCGCCTCCAGGAGCCACTGGCCCCACCCGGCGGCCAGGCCGGCGCCGAGCGCGGTGAGCGTGAGGAGCATCCGGCCCCACCGCCGTCCGCGGGCGAACAGGAGGACCGCCGCCGCCAGGGCCAGGGCGACGACCGTGGCGTCGGTGGGACGGAACAGGGTCATGGCCGCCGTGACGACCGCCACCGCGACCGGCAGTGCCCGGCCGAGCGGCCCCCCGGTGGTGGCCGCGCGGAGGACCAGCCCGGTGAGTGCGATGGAGCCGAACGCGGTGTAGAGGTTGGGCATGGCCGCGTTGCCGTAGAACACCGTCGACCAGCAGCCCGCGTAGAGCGCCGCCGCCAGGGGGACGGTGTAGCCGGGCCGTACCGCGAGCCAGATTCGGAACGAACCGAACAGCAGCAGGGCCGAGACGACCGTCAGGTAGACCCGGAGGACCGCGATCGAGTTCGTGACCATCACGACCGGCGCGACGACGAGCGATGTGCCCCAGCCCCGGGAGGGATGGAAGTCGAGCGGGGTGTCGTTGGCGGAGAACTGACTGAGGTATACCGCCTCGTCCCATCCGATCTGGAAGCCCGCCGACACCAGGACGAGCTGGGCTGCGGCGTAGCAGAGTGCGACGACCGCCAGGAGGGCCACCGGGCTGATCCGGCGCCGGCCCTCCGGTGCGGTCTCCTTCCCCGCCGGGGTTCCCCGCCCGAGTCTCTGCAGCCCGGTCATCGCACAGCCTCTCTGAGAGGGCGCCACCAGTCCTGGTGGCCCCGGTACCACCTGACGACCTCGGCCAGTCCTGCACCGAAGTCCACGCGGGGTTCGTAGCCGATCGCCCGGATCTTGCCGCTGTCCACGGAGTACCGCAGGTCGTGTCCGAGCCGGTCCGGGACGCGCACGACCATGTCCCATCCGAGGCCGAAGGCGGCGAGCAGCCGCTCGGTGAGCTCGACGTTGGTGAGCTCGACGCCTCCGCCGATGTTGTAGACCTCTCCGGGGCAGCCCTTCTCCAGCACGAGCTGGACGCCCCGGCAGTGGTCGTCCACGTGCAGCCACTCGCGGACGTTCCGGCCGTCCCCGTAGAGGGGCACCCGGCGGCCGTCGATCAGGTTGGTGACGAAGAGCGGGATGACCTTCTCGGGGTGCTGGTACGGGCCGTAGTTGTTGGAGCAGCGGGTGATCCGCACGTCGAGGCCGTGCGTCCGGTGGTACGCGCGGCACAGCAGGTCTCCGGAGGCCTTCGCCGCCGAGTAGGGCGAGTTGGGCAGGAGCGGCTCCGACTCGTCCCACGAGCCTTCGGCGATCGAGCCGTACACCTCGTCCGTGGAGATCTGCACGAAGGTGCCGACGCCGGCTTCGAGCGCGGCCTGCAGGAGCCGCTGGGTGCCGAGGACGTTCGTCGTCACGAAGTCGCCCGCTCCGGTGATCGACCGGTCGACGTGGGACTCCGCGGCGAAGTTCACCACCACGTCGTGGCCCGGCACGACGTCCGCGAGGAGCCGTGCGTCGGTGATGTCGCCCCGGACGAAGCGGTGGTTCCGGTGCTCGGCCACCGGGGCGAGGTTGGCGAGGTTGCCGGCGTAGGTGAGCTTGTCGAGGACCGTGACGCGGGCGTCCTCCCAGCCCGGGTAGGCGCCCCGCAGCAGGGACCTCACGTAGTGGGAGCCGATGAAGCCGGCCCCTCCGGTGACGAGGATCCTCATGCGCGCACCTGGATCCTGCTGTGGTCGCCGACCATGAGCCCGTACGTGTTCGGCGTGCCCTCCGCCCGGCTCACCTCGACGTTGCGGCCGATGAGGGAGTGGGCCAGCCGGGAGACGCCGTGGACGGAGGAGTCGTCGAGCACGATCGAGTACTCGACCTCGGCGTCCTGCACGACGCAGCGCGGCCCGATCGAGGTGAAGGGCCCGATGTACGAGGACTGGATCTTCGCGTCCGCCCCGACCACGATCGGGCCGCGCAGGACGGAGTTCTCCACCACGGCCCCCGGTTCGATGACGACCCGGCCGGTGATCTCGCTCAGCCCGTCGACCGTGCCCCTGTTGGCCGGTTCCACCGTCTCCAGGATCATCCGGTTGCACTCCAGCAGGTCCTGCAGGCGCCCGGTGTCCTTCCAGTAGCCGGTGACCATGTGCGAGTGGACGGAGTAGTCGTTCTCGATCAGCCACTGGATCGCGTCGGTGATCTCCAGCTCGCCGCGCGCGGACGGGGTGATCGCCCGGACCGCCTCGTGGATCGCGGGGGAGAACGAGTACACCCCCACGATGGCCAGGTCGCTGCGCGGGTGGTCGGGCTTCTCCTGCAGCCCGACGATCTCCCCCGTGGAGCCGAGCTCCGCGACCCCGTAGAACCGGGGTTCGGCGACCTTCGTCAGCAGGACCTGGGCGTCGTACCCGCCGAGGCGGAACGCGCCGACGAGGTCGGCGATCCCGCCGACCAGGAAGTTGTCCCCGAGATACATGACGAACGGCTCGTCACCGAGGAAGTCCCGTGCGATCAGGACGCAGTGCGCCAGGCCGAGCGGGGCCTCCTGCGGGATGTAGGTGATGTCGAGCCCGAACCGCGAGCCGTCGCCCACGGCCTCTCTGACCTCGGCACCCGTGTCCCCGGTGATGATCCCGACGCTGGTGATGCCCGCCGCGCGTATCGCCTCCAGCCCGTAGTAGAGCACCGGTTTGTTGGCGACGGGGACCAGCTGCTTGGCGGAAGTGTGTGTCAGCGGCCGCAGTCTGGTGCCCCTTCCACCCGCCAGGACAAGCGCTTTCACCCTTTTTCAACTCCCTATGCTCCGGACACGGCGGCCGGGTCGGCCACCGCCCTCAGATTGTGATAGGGGGGTGATTCGGCCATCCGCCGCTTTACGTCTCGGCGCCTCGGCCTTTACCAACGCTTTACGCCGGCCGGATCCCGGAAAGCCCACGACCTATTGATCAGGTAGGCGAGGACGGTGCTCACCGGAATCACCATCGACTGGGCCAGGAGAACGTGGACGCCGGCGAGTTCCACCAGCAGCGGGAGCACGGTGACGGAGGTGGCCAGAAAGCTCAGGCCGACCAGGTAGAAACGGGCGAGGCCGGCGATCCAGGAGCCCGTGGACACGCGGAAGACGACCAGCCGGTACCAGGGGTAGACGGCCGCGACGGCGAGGAGGTGGCTGACCGCGACCAGGAAAAGGTAGGGAACCCGCTCCTCAAGGATCAGCAAACCGAGGGCAAGAAGACCAAAATAGACCGCGACCGTCATGACACCTCCCATCAAATATGTGATGCGCTGTCCACGAAGACCCGATGTCAAATCCCGCGTCCGGTGGTCGGATCGGGGGTGGGGAGCGGTCCGTACGTCCAGTTCAGTCATCCGGTGACACCTCCAATGATTGTTGAGAATGGTCTCCGAAGGATGCTGAAGGATCGTACAGGGTTCATGGACATTCACGGTCGATAGTCGGGAGAATAACGTGTCCGTTTCGGTTGTCATTCCGTGTTACCGTTCGGAGATAACCCTTCCGCCGCTGGTCACCAGGCTCGTCTCGGTGCTGCGCGACATGTCCGTCCGGCACGAGGTGATCCTCGTCGTCGACGGGAGCCCGGACGACACCTGGAAGGTGGCGGAATCCCTCGCCCGCCGGATCGACGCCGTCCGCGCGATCCGCCTGTCCCGCAACTACGGTCAGCACAACGCGCTGGTCGCCGGCATCAGGGAGGCGAAGTTCGACGTGGTCGTCACGATGGACGACGACCTGCAGCACCCTCCGGAGCAGGTCCCGCTGCTGCTGGCCGCGCTCGAGGGCGACCGCCTGGATCTCGTCTACGGCGTGCCGCACAACGAGGAGCACGGATTCCTGCGCAGCCTCGCGTCACGGTCGGTGAAGACGGGGATGTCACGGGCGCTGGGCGTCCGCAACGCGCAGAAGATCAGTGCGTTCCGCGCCTTCCGCACCTGCCTGCGCGACGGGTTCGAGGAGCTGTCCGGGCCGCACGCCTCCGTCGACGTGGCCCTCTCGTGGAGCACCGTCCAGATCGGCTCGGTCGGGGTGCACATGAACGACCGCGAGGTCGGGGAGTCGAACTACAACGTGCGGATGCTGGTGCGGCACGCGGTGAACATGCTCCTCGGCTACAGCACGGCCCCGCTGCGCATGGCGAGCTACCTGGGCTTCCTCACCGGGATCATCGGGCTCCTGCTCGGCGGCCTGGTCCTGTGGCGCTTCGCCACGGGCGACACCACCGTCGCCGGATTCACCACGATCACCTCGATGATCGCGATCTTCTCGTCCGCCCAGCTGATATCCATCGGGGTCCTCGGGGAGTACATCGGCCGCATCCACGGAGGCGGGCTGGGGCGGCCGACCTACGTCGTCCGGGAGAGGGTCGGCCTGTCGGCCGCAGTGGACGTGCCGGCCCAGCCGACCGGATCGCGCTGACGCCGTCCCCTCGCGGGGCCCTCACACCGGAGGCTCCCGGCGGGTGTGCGGTTCTTCCGGACCACGCGCCCACCGGGAGCCTCCGTGCCGTTCCACCGGACCGTCGTTCCGCCGGGCAGCCGGACCGCCGCTTCGGCGGACCCCGTGCCGCCGGCCGGTCAGTCCGGGATCAGCTCCAGGAAGAGCCGGACGGTGCCGCCGTCGGGCGTGCGGAGCCGTACGCAGTCGTCCCGGTTGAAGCAGCGGGCGCGCAGGATGTCGATCAACCGGCCCACGGGCATCGACCGGTCCGGGTCGAGGTGGGCGAGCTCCTGGAACTCGGTGATCGGATGCCCGGTGGCCCTGTCGTGGTCCTGCTCCACCGGTGCCAGCGCGTCCTCGCACAGCGCCGGCCACGACCGCAGGAACAACTCGACGGCGGCCTCCTCCAGCCTCCGGTAGAGCGAACTGCCGGTGTCGTGCGGACGGACCTGCACCTCCTGCTGGGCGAGCACCGGGCCGGTGTCGATCCCCTCGTCGACCATGTGCAGGGTCACCCCGGCGGGCGTCCCGTCGATGATCGACCAGACGGCGGGCTGCCGCCCCCGGTTGTACGGCAGCAGCGAGGGGTGGAGGTTGACGATCCCCCGCGGGAACGCCTTCATCAGCGCGGGGGTGAAGATGTGCGCGAAGAACAGGGAGACGCCCATCTCGGCGCCGAGCCCTTCGATCAGGGTCTGCGTCTGCGGATGCCTGAGCGTGTCACCGGTCAGGACCAGGCCCCGGCGGTCCAGGTCGGGGAAGAGGACTCTGATCTCGTCCGCCCGGCGGGGTCGCCGGGCGGGGGCGTTGAGGACGACCGCGGCGATGTCGGCGTCAGGCCGGCCGCGGAGCCAGGTCGCGATCTCCAGGCCGCTCCGGTCGTTGCAGAACAGGACGACGCGCATGATGCTCCTTATCGGCTTGTGGGGACCCCCGGCCGTCTCCCGGCGGGATCGGGGTTCGGACGGGGAGTGCGGGAACCTGCGGACAGCCGGGCTTCCCGGTCTCTCAGATCACCTCGTACGCCCGGACGGCGTCGATCACACGCTCCACCTCCGGCAGGTCCAGATCCGCGAAGAGCGGCAGGCGCACCAGGCGGTCGGCGACCCTCTCGGTGACCGGGCAGCCCTCCACCGCCGGGCGCCCGTACCGGATCCCGGCGGGCGCGGTGTGCAGCGGCTGGTAGTGGAACGTCGCCTGCACCCCGCGCTCCGCCAGATGGGCGATCAGCGCCTGCCGGTTCCGCAGGTCGGGCAGGAGCAGGTAGTACAGGTGCGCGGGATGCGCGCACTCGTCCGGCACCACCGGCTGGGAGACCTCGCCGGCCGCCGCCCAGTCCGCCAGCCCTTCGTGGTAGGCGTTCCAGACCGCGTGGCGCCGGGCCTGGATCGCCGGGAACGACTCCAGCTGAGCGGTCAGCTGAGCGGCGAGCAGGTCGGACGGCAGGTAGCTCGACCCGATGTCGACCCAGCGGTACTTGTCGGTCTGGCCGCGGAAGAACTGGCTGCGGTTGGTCCCCTTCTCCCGGATGATCTCGGCCCGTCCGGCGAGTCCGGGGTCGTTCAGGACCAGTGCGCCGCCCTCGCCGCACTGCACGTTCTTCGTCGCGTGGAAGCTCTGGGCGGCCATCCGGCCGAACGACCCGAGCGCCCGGCCCCGGTAGGAGGCGCCCAGGCCGTGGGCATTGTCCTCGATGACGGCCAGGCCGTGCCGCCGCGCTATCTGTCCGATCTCGTCCATCCGGCAGGCGACACCGGCGTAGTGGACCACCACGATCGCCCTGGTCCGGGATGTGATCTCCGCTTCGACCAGCCGTTCGTCCAGGTTCAGGGTGTCGGGCCTGCAGTCGACGAACACCGGGACCGCTCCCCGCAGGGCGAACGCGTTCGCCGTCGACACGAACGTGAACGACGGCATGATGACCTCGTCGCCCGGCCGGAGGTCGAGCAGGAGGGCCGCCATCTCCAGCGCGTGGGTGCAGGACGTGGTCAGCTGGACCCCCCGCGCGCCGGTCAGCTCCTGAATGAGCGCGCTCGCCCTGCGGGTGAACGGGCCGTCCCCTGCGGTGAGCCCTCCCTCCAGCGCCGCAGCCAGATATCCGAGTTCATTTTGCGAAATGTAAGGACGATTGAATGGAATCGTCGCGAATTTGTTCTCGCTCACGCGTGCAGTCAACAGCGGCACTTCACCGCGTACACCGCTCTTATCTTTTTCTTTGTTCTCCCATTACCAGGGTTCTCCACCTGCCCGCGGCCTGGAGGCCCTCCTGCCCGGGACGGCGTAGACGGAGTAGTCTCCGGACCTGAAGCGGAGCTTCGCGAACTCCCCCACCTTCGCCCGGTCGGGCCTCCTCTGGCGCTCGTCCACGAAGAGCCAGCGCACGCCGTACCGATTCCGCAGGTGCCGGATCGCGGCCGCCGAAGGGCTCTGGAAGGCGTTCCTGTTGGCCTCGAACCTCGGCTGGTCCCAGAACGGCAGCTGCAGCGACTTCCCGGGAGTCCAGTTCCTGAGGTTCGTCGGCGTGTACCCCCAGCCCTCGATCAGCACGCGCCGCTCGCTGAACGCGGTCACCCAGAACTTCAGGGTCTCGCACTGGTCCTTCAGACGCCACCAGCGGCAGTGCACGGCCGTGGCGACCAGATCGTCCGGGTGCGAGTGCGCGCGCAGCCACCGCAGGGCCGCCAGGGCGTCCGCCGAGACCCGGTTGCTCACCGCCTGTTTCCGGATGATCGCCTTCGTGTTCTGGTGGCCGAGGCGGTCGCGCACGTTGCCGGGCAGGCTGAGCGCCATGAGCACGACGACCGTGACCGCCCAGGCCCGCCGCGCGCCGACCTTGAGGAGCAGGACGCAGACCATCGCCCCGGCGGCGAGCGTGAAGGCGATCTGCGGCGGGTACAGGACACCGTCCCGGCCCTCCTCCAGAGGGAGCGTCACACCGAAGAGCGCGGGGAGAGGCAGGGACGCCGCCGCCCCGGCGACCGCCGCGAGCACCGCGGCCCGGCGTGACACCCGCGCCCACCTCAGCAGCACGATGAGCCCGTACACCGCGACGACCACCACGTACGGCACCGCGCCCATGAGGAAGAAGAGCTGGCTGAAACCCGGGTGGCCGAACAGGAACGCGACGCCCAGGCCCGCCGCGCCGATGCCGAGCATGAGGCAGACCGCGGGCCGCGCCAGCAGCCTCGGCCGGGCCAGCAGGCCGAAGACGCCGGACCACGCCGCGGTCCAGCCCAGCACGTACAGCAGCATCAGGCCGAGCACGGACAGCTGGGAGGGCTCGAGCCGGTCCCCCATGCCGCTCATCCGCATCCAGCCCAGCCGGAACAGGGACAGGGGATCGATGGTCATCCCCTGCTTGGCGCCGTCGAAGAGCACGAACTGCGCGAACAGCAGGCACGCTCCCGTCGCCCCGAGCACGGTCAGCGCCGGCCAGGGGACGCGGCGCCTCCTGACCGACTCGACCGCCGCCGCCACGGCCAGTCCCGCGCCGAGCAGGGGCAGGTAGGTGGCCTTGGCCCCGGTGACCGCCACCAGGAAGATCCCGGTCAGCACCCACCGGCCGGTGTCGCGCCGCCGTTCCAGGACGTCGATCAGGAGCAGGACCAGGGGCGCGAACAGCAGTGCCCCGTAGGTCTGCGTGGGGCTGCTCCAGGTGATGTCCTGCAGTCCGCCGTAGGTGAGGACCCAGTTGTCGCCCTGGTAGAGGTTGGGCGCCTTGAGGAAGACGGTGCCCACCACGGCGAGCAGCCCGCCCAGCCAGGACCCGGTGACCCGCCGCCCCGTGCTCCCTACCAGGACCAGCAGGGCGATGAGCATCGGCAGCATCGCCAGGCGGAACAGCAGGACCATCGGCTCCAGCCCGGTCACCCAGCTCGCGGCCGCCAGGTGCGCGTAGACGAACCAGTGGTAGAGGAGCGGCTCGCCGGCGACCGCCGGCACCGTGGGAGGCATGTGGTACTTCAGCTCGGCGATCAGCGACAGGTGGTACGGCAGATCGGCCCCCGCCGCCCAGCTCCCCGGCTGCGTGACGTCGTACTTGGTGAAGAACACCACCCCGGGCCGCAGCACCATGAACGCCGCGACCAGCGCGAACGACCACGACCACCACAGCGGCGTACGCGGGCGGGGCCGCCCCCTCCAGTGCCCGCGCAGTCGGGGGACGGCGAGGAAGACCGCGTAGACGGCGACCGGCCAGGCCGCCACGAGCAGCGGCGCCCCCACCGCCCGGGCGGCGATGTAGGCGACCGACTCCACGGCGTACCCCAGTGCCGCACCGAGCGCGATCTCCTCGACCAGCGTCCTGCGGCCGCTCCACAGCGCGCGGATCACCAGGGTTCCGGGGAGCGCCACGCCCAGTACGAGGTAGAGCCCGAAGACGGTCGTGTCCCGGACGGAGACACCGTAGAGGCCGAGGACCGTCAGGACCAGGGCGGTCACGGAGACCGCTGGGAGCCATCCCGTCACCCGCGTCCGGCGCTCCGTCCGACGCCGGGCGGAGCGCCGGACACCGCTCCGGGGCCCGTCCGTCCGGACGTCCGTCGCGGGTCCGGAGAGGTCCGATGGGGAATCCGCCCCGGTGGGAGCTGTGTCCATGCCGGAGAGTCTGGTGAGGCGCCCCCCCGCTCCAGGGAAGGTGCACCCATGCTTGACCCCGGCTTTGCGGTTCCCTTACCGGGCCCGCCGGAGCGGCGGGCCGGACGAACCCTGCCCGATGGTCCGGAACAGGCCGGACCGGATGGGGCCAGACAAACCGAGCTCAGGCGCCGCCGGGCGCGGAGCCGGCCGGTTTGCGCGCGCGGAGGAAGATCGAGACACCTCTCATGGACTTCACCGGCAGATACCGCTCCAGGACGATGATGGCGGTCAGGCCCGCGTTGACGATCCAGGGCAGCGCGGTCAGGTCGTTGCCCTCGCTGTTCCTCCGGCGGCGGGCCACCACGGGCCGCAGGAGCACGTTCCAGCTCCAGACCCGTTCGACGACCAGGCCGGCCTTCTCCACCAGACCGACGAGATCCTCCCGCGAGTACCTGCGGACGTGTCCCACCGCGTCGTCGTGTGCGGACCACAGCGCCATGTCGCAGGGGACGGCGATCAGGGCCGTGCCCCCCGGCTTGAGCACCCGGGCGATCTCCGCCGCGGCGAGGTGGTCCTCCACGATGTGCTCCAGCACGTCGAAGGCGGTGACCACGTCGAACCGCCCGGATTCCAGCGGCAGGTCCCGGGCGTCGGCGTGGATGGCGTTCAGTCCCCGTTCCCTGGCGACCTGCACGGCCGCCTCGGAGTAGTCGGCCACCAGGGCCTCGTAGCCCAGTCCGGCCAGCACCCTGGTGTTGCCGCCCCCGGCCGCGCCGATGTCCAGCGCCTCTCCCCTGGTGCGCGAGCCGCGCAGCTCCCGGCGCAGGATCGCACGGCGCTCACGGAACCACCAGTGGCGGTCCTCGATCTCGACCATGAGAGAGATCTCCGTGTCCTGCATAATCGCTCATCCGTCCATCGCGGGGCCGTGTCGGCCCGGGTGGTCCCCGTGGCCCAGCCACAGTGTTCTGGGCGGGGACGGCGGAACACCGGAGCTTCAAGCTCCGGCTACCGGCCGCTGGCCGGGCTTTTACCTCGCAGAGGCGCCGGAGATCGGGAGGAGGCTGAGAGGAACCTGAGCGTCGGCTGGCAGTTGAGCCGATCCGGTCACCTTGGGGCGATTGTCTATCTACGATACGTTTTCTATACCGACAGCCTCATCCGCAACTCTCGGAGTCCCCCTCATGAAGTCCTCCACCCGAATCGTCCTAGCGGGCAGCTGCGCCCTGGGCCTGCTGTCCGCACCGACCGCCGCGTGGAGCGCGGAGCAGCACAAGCCGTCCCCCACCCCCAAGCCGACGGCCACGGCCAAGCCGACGGCGAAGCCCACCCCCGCGCCCAAGCCGGTGGACTGCACGAAGGTCAAGTGCATCGCGCTGACCTTCGACGACGGTCCCGGCAAGTACGCCGACAAGCTGCTCGCCACCCTGAAGAAGCACAACGCCAAGGCGACGTTCTTCCTCGAGGGCCAGTACGTGAAGTCGCGTCCCGCGTTCGCCAAGCTGATGGTCACCGAGGGCCACGACATCGGCAACCACAGCTACACCCACCCGAAGTTCACCGAGAGCTCCGTCGAGGAGATCCGCGAGGAGCTCAAGAAGACCCAGGACATCGTCAAGAAGGTCACCGGCAAGTACCCGACGACGATCCGCCCGCCGTACGGCCTGCTCGACGACGACACCAAGGCCGTCGCCGCCGAGATGAAGATGCCGATCGTCCTGTGGAACGGCGGTTCCCGCGACTGGGCGACCAAGAACGAGAAGGCCATCTACGACGAGGTGCTCAAGAACGCCAAGCGTGACGGCGTCATCCTCATGCACGACTGGGTCGCCCAGACCGTCACGGTCATGCCCAAGCTCCTCACCGAGCTGAAGAAGCAGGGCTACCACGTCGTGGCGGTCTCCTCGCTGCCCGGTTTCAAGACCCTGAAGCCGGCCGACGTCTTCCCCGCCACCGCCGCCGAGGACAAGGACCTGTCCGCCGACTCGCCCACCGGCGACCCGGACGACTTCGCCGAGTCCCCCGCCGACGGCAACTGAGCCGCCACCGACCGCCCGCGGCCCGGCGCCCTCTCCGGAGCGCCGGGCCGCGGGCGTTCTCCGGGATCCCCGCGGCCCGCGCGGGTCCCCACGGCCCGGAGACGGGCCGCCTACGGGCCGGACGGATCGCCTGCGGCCCACGGGATCGCTACGGCCTGCGGGCGAGCCGCCTGCCCAGGTTCTGCATCGGCAGTTCGATCCAGCGGTAGGTCGACCAGCTCAGACCCAGCACCGCCGCGACGAACCCCGCCGTCACCGCCGCCTGTACGGCGGGCGGCATGGACCGCACGTCCCCCACCACGGCGTGCGTCAGCCGGAGCAGCGGGTGGTGCAGCAGGTAGACCGAGTAGCTGACCAGGCCGAGCCAGACCAGGAAGCGCGGCAGGCGGCGCCCGCGCAGGGCCATCGCGCCCGCGAACGTCGCCCCGGCCAGGGCGATCGTGGTCGTCCACACCCCCGGCCGGACCCACCACCAGCCCGCCTGCTCCGCCCAGACCGGGGCCAGAACCACCAGCACGGTGGCGGCGGCCACCGGCCAGAGGCCGCCGGCGCCCTGCTCCCAGCGGCGGATCGCGGTCCCGGTGAACATCACCGCGAGGATCGCCGCCCCGAACCACGGTACGAAGCCGGCGAAGAGCAGCAGCACCACGGCCATCACCCCGAGCACGCAGGCGGCCGTCCTGCGCAGCCTCCCGGTGACCAGGCAGACCATGCCCGCGGCGAACACCACCCCTGAGACGTAGGCGGGCCAGAAGCCCATCAGCAGCGGCGCGGTGAGCACCAGCCCCGTCCCGACCGCGACCGCGCCGAACCCCACGGCGAGCGTCCCGCTCCTGCGGTGCAGGCCGTACACGAACAGGGCGGTGACCAGCAGGTAGAAGACCATCTCGTAGGAGAGCGTCCACATGGTGTCGGCCAGGCCGCCCAGGTGGACCACGTCCAGCAGCATCGTCAGGTGCGCGGAGACCGAGGCGACGTCGCGCGGCACCTCCTGGCGGACCGGCAGCCAGAAGGCCATCACCAGGACCCCGGCCGCGACCAGCAGGTAGATCGGGTAGAGGCGGAAGAACCGGCTGATCCAGAAGGCCCGGACGTCCCCGCGGCCCTCCAGGGAGACCGGGATGATGTACCCGCTCACCAGGAAGAACACCAGGATTCCGTACAGCCCCAGGCTGAACCAGTAGGGTCGCAGCTGCGGCATGAACCAGGGCAGCGTGTGCTCCAGCAGCACCGCCGTCGCGCCGATCCCGCGCAGCGCGTCCAGCCAGGCGAGCCGGGTGGATGCGCCGGGACGGGCGGTCCGGGTGCTGGCAGCGGTCGTCGACACCCGCCCCAACATACCGGGCATCTCATCCGGTAAAGGGAGTTATCCCCATTTAGTGACGGACGATCGCCCCTGCACCGCCCCCGGTACGGCGAGCCGTTCGGTCCAGCCGTACGTGCCGGACGATCGCCTCCAGGTCACCCGGACACGGCGGCGGCCCCGGAGGGGATCCTCCGGGGCCGCCGCCGCCCGCCGGCTACTCCCACTCGATGGTGCCCGGCGGCTTGCTCGTCACATCCAGCACCACGCGGTTGACCTCGCGGACCTCGTTGGTGATCCGGGTGGAGATGCGGGCCAGCACGTCGTACGGCACGCGGGACCAGTCGGCGGTCATCGCGTCCTCGCTGGAGACCGGGCGCAGCACGACCGGATGCCCGTAGGTGCGGCCGTCGCCCTGGACGCCCACCGAGCGCACGTCGGCGAGCAGCACCACCGGGCACTGCCAGATCTCCCGGTCGAGACCGGCCCGGGAGAGCTCCTCGCGGGCGATGGCGTCGGCCTCGCGCAGGATCTCCAGGCGCTCGCGGCTGACCGCGCCCACGATGCGGATGCCGAGCCCGGGACCGGGGAACGGCTGGCGCCAGACCATCGCGGCGGGCAGGCCGAGCTCCTCGCCCGCGCGGCGGACCTCGTCCTTGAAGAGCGCGCGGAGCGGCTCGACCAGCTGGAACTGCAGGTCGTCGGGGAGCCCGCCGACGTTGTGGTGGGACTTGATGTTGGCGGTGCCGGTGCCGCCGCCCGACTCGACCACGTCCGGGTAGAGGGTGCCCTGCACCAGGAAGTCGACCGGGCCGTCGGCGATGATGGCGCGCTGCTCGTCCTCGAAGACCCGGATGAACTCGCGACCGATGATCTTGCGCTTCTCCTCGGGGTCGGTGACCCCGTCGAGCGCCTTGAGGAAGCGGTCGGCGGCGTCGACGACACGGAGCTTGACGCCGGTGACGGCGACGAAGTCGCGCTCGACCTGCTCGGCCTCACCCTTGCGCAGCAGGCCGTGGTCGACGAACACGCAGGTCAGCCGGTCGCCGATGGCCCGCTGCACGATCGCCGCGGCGACCGCGGAGTCCACGCCGCCGGACAGGCCGCAGATGGCGCGGCCCTCGGGGCCGATCTGGGCGCGGACCGCCTCCACGGCCTCCTCGACGATGTTGAGCATCGTCCAGGAGGGGCGGCAGCCGGCCGCGTCGAGGAAGTGCTTGAGCACGCTCTGGCCGTGCTCGGAGTGGAGCACCTCGGGGTGGAACTGCACGCCGTACAGGCCCTTGACCGGGTGCTCGAAGGCCGCGACCGGGGTCTCGGGGGTGAACGCGGTGACGTCGAAGCCCTCGGGGGCCGCGGAGACGCTGTCGCCGTGGGACATCCAGACCGACTGCTCGGCGGGCAGGCCCGCGAAGAGCACGCCCTCCTGCGACACCTCCAGCCGGGTCCCGCCGTACTCCGCGACGCCGGTCCTGGCCACGGTGCCGCCGAGCGCCTGCGCCATGGCCTGGAAGCCGTAGCAGATGCCGAAGGTCGGCACGCCGGTCTCGAACAGGCCCCGGGGGACCGGGGGGGCGCCTTCGGCGTAGACCGACGAGGGCCCGCCGGACAGGATGATGGCCTTGGGCTTCTTGGCCATCATCTCCTCCACCGGCATCGTCGAGGGGACGACCTCGGAGTAGACGTGGCACTCGCGCACCCGCCGCGCGATCAGCTGCGCGTACTGCGCGCCGAAGTCGACGACCAGGACGGTGTCGAACAACGGGTCGGACAACGGGTCGAACTCTGACACCAAGACCCCCAAAGGAAACCACAGCGGTGGGTCCAGTCTATCGGCGACCGGTCCTGCGCCGGGGACCGGGAGCGGTCGGCCGGGCGGGCGGACGCCGTCCCGCGGTCCCCCTGGTTAAACACGGGCCCGGCCCCGGTAAAGGCGGCGCCAACGAGCGGTTTCCGGGTGAGGGCGTGGCTAGATTCCAACCGAGGTGATCCCCGTCGCGTCTCCGACGTTCCTTCGCAGCGATCCGGGGGGCCGCCGTCTACGGGCGTCGACAGGGCGGGGAGTCCCACGCGCTCGCTGACGGAGCAGGAGGGCCCTCTCCTCACGCGAAGCGTCGCACCGCGAACGACAACGCCGCCGCGAGAAAAGGACGAGTGATGGATGTGTACGCTGCGAGCGCACTGACGACCGGGATACCGAGACCGCGGATCCGGCTGAACGACTTCGGCTGCCTGACCCCCCCGGAACTGGGCGCGTGGACGCCCCGGCGCAGCGTGAGCGTCGTGATCCCGGCGTACCGGTGCGAGGAGACCCTGTCCCTCACCCTCGCCAGCCTCGCCGGCCAGAGCTACCCGGGTCACCTGCTCGAAGTCGTCGTCGTCGACGACGGCGAGGGGGAGACGCCGTTGCGCCTGCCCGATCTGGCTCCGGAGAACACCCGGGTCGTCCGGCCCGAACCCGGCTGGGGCATCGCCAACGCCTTCCACAGCGGGGTCAAGGTCGCGGACGGCGAGATCGTGCACCGGGTCGACGCCGACCTGGTGCTGTTCCCCGAGCACGTCGAGGCCCAGATGCGCTGGCACCACCTCGCCGACTACCTGGTGCTCCTGGGCAACCTGCGGTTCAACGAGTACACCCCGGGCGGCATCAGCCCTCTGGAGGTGCACGCGGCCGTGACCGCGGGGACCGTGGACGAGCTCTTCGGCGACGACGGCGTGCCCCAGTGGACCGAGGCGAAGTGGGACCGCACCGGCGACCTGCGCCAAGCCGGTCTGGCCGCCTGGCGCCTGCTCGTGAGCGCCACGGCGTCCATGCCGAAGGAGCTGTACCTGCGGGCGGGCGGCATGGACACCTCGCTGCGCCGGGGGTCGGACACCGAGGTCGGCTACCGGCTCGCCCAGGCCGGCGCGGTCTTCGTCGGCGACCGGGAGTCGCGCTGCCGCCATCTCGGCGAGTCCACCGTGATGCGCCGCCGGGACGAGGTCACGCGGTACACCCGGCCGTACATGAACGAGCGGATCCCGGGCTTCCTGGAGCGGAAGTCGAAGACCTCCGGCCGGCAGTACCTCGTGCCGACGGTCGAGGCGGTGGTCGACGCCGAGGGCCGCACGCTGGAGGAGGTCCGGGCGACCGTCAACGGCCTCCTGTCGGGGTGGATGGCCGACGTGTCCGTCGTCCTGACCGGCTCCTGGCACCTGCTCACCGACGAGCGCCGCCCCCCGCTGGACGACCCGATGCTCGACCTCCGGCTGATCAGGGAGACCTTCCGGGGGGAGAACCGTGTCCGGTTCCTGCGCAGGGCCGCGGAGAGCGCCTTCCCCGCGCCGTTCCGGTTCGAGTGCCCGGCCGGCTGGGTACCCGCCCCCGACTCCCTGGTGCGGCTGGTGAAGTTCGCCGATGACAGGGAGGCGGGACTGGTCTCGCTGGTACTGGACGAGCGCGAGGAGCTGACGACGGCCAGGCTGGAGCGGACGGCCGCGGTCAACCGCGCGCGGTTGCTCGTCGAGCCGGGAGACAGCCTGGAGGAGGCGGTCCACCAGGTTTCCGGCACGGTCTGGGAGGACGGCCGCAAGTGGGGGATCCTCCCCCCCGGGGACGAGACCTCCGCATCCGCGGCCACACTCGCCTCCCAGGTGGAGTACTGGCGGAGCAGGGCGGAGAAGTGGGAGAACCAGGCGCGGCGCTGGAAGCGCAAGGCACGCGAACACCGGGTGGAGCGGGTCGAACGCGCGTCGGCGCAGCGCCTGCGCCGGGCCGTCGGGAAGGGGCTGCGGATGGTCGGGGTGACCCGCGCCCGCCGGTGAGCAGCCCGCCCCGGTGAGCCGCCTCCCGGCTTCCCTCAAGGTCGGCCCGTCCCCGCCGATGGGAACGCGATGACAGCCGACGAGCGCAGGGGGCCCTGGCCGATGAGGCGTTTTCTCCGACTGCCGTTGATCCTCGTTCTGGTGGCACTGGGGACGCTGCCCGTGGTGCGCGCGGTGCAGTCCTCCTCCGACCACCTCCTCCCGGTCGCCGTGGTCTCGCTCGCGCTCACCGCGCTCGCGCTGACGCACGTCGTCGTCTCGGCCGGGCGCACCCTCACCCACGCCCCCGCCCGGACGGCGCTGCGCAACTCGATCCTGTCGCTCACCGCCGCCGTCGTGCTGCTGGCGCTGCTGCCCCTGGCCGGGCTGGCGTACCTGTCGGTGCAGGAGAACACCGGCGCGGTGCGCGCCGAGGTCGAGCGGCGGCTGGTGACCGGCGCCGACGTCAGCGCCGGCTACATCGGCAGCCGGATGAACGCGACGCGGGAGCTGGTCTCCTCCTACGCCCAGCGTCCGTCGCTGCGGAGGGCCATGACCACCGGCGGCGACCTCGACCGGCACCTGACGGAGCTGCAGGCGCACGACCCGTCGCTCTTCGGCGCGTGGGCGCTGGACGGCTCCGGCACGTTGCTGGCGATCAGCCCCTCCTCCCCCGCCGTGGGGACGGACTTCTCCGGCCGCGACTACTTCCAGGGCGTGCTGCGCACCGGGAGGGCGTACGTGTCGGAGGCGTTCGCCACCCCGGTGGCGGGCAACCACCGCGTGGTGGCGGTCGCCGCGCCGGTGAAGGACGGCGAGGGCCGGATCGTCGGGGTCGTCGCCGCGGGCTACCACGTGCAGGTCCTGACCGCGTTCACCGACCGGCTCGCCGGCGTGCAGCAGGTACGGCTGACGCTGGCCGACCAGAAGGGCACCGTGCTGTCCGGCGGCGACGACGGGTCGGGGCTGCTCACCAGCACCCGCGACGAGCACGTCTGGGCCGCGCTGGCCGGAGGCAGCGGGACCGGGCGGCGGCTGGAGGGCGGCGCCGCCCGGGAGGTGGCCTACCGGCCCCTGCCCGAGCTCGGCTGGGCGGTGAACGCCGAGATCCCGACCGCCGAGGCCTTCGCCCCCGCGGACGCCTTCGCCGGCCGGGTGATGGCCGCCGCCCTGGCGCTGACGCAGATGCTGATGGGCGGGCTGGTGCTGACGGCGTACGCCGAGCGCCGCCGCCGGTCCGCCGAGGCCGACCTGGTCCGGCGGGAGGAGCAGGTCGGCGCCATCCTCGACGCGGCCGGCGAGGCGTTCCTCGTCGTCGACCGCAACAGCCGGATCATCCGGTGGAACCGCCGGGCGGAGGAGACCTTCGGCTGGTCGGCCGAGGAGGCGCTGGGCCGGAACCCGGTCGAGCTCACGATCCCCCCGGCGCAGCGCGCCTACCACTCCGCGAACCTCGCGCGGGCGCTCGCCGGCGGCGCGCTGCCCTCGACGGGCAGCTACGTGCAGATCGAGGCCCTCCGCCACGACGGCACGGTCTTCCCCGCCGAGATGACCGTGTGGTCGTCCTCCACCGACGACGGCGTGACCTTCAACGCGTTCATCCGCGACGTCACCGAGGACCGGCGCGCCGACGCCGAACTGGCCGCGGCCCGCGACGAGGCGCTGACGGCCTCGCGGATGAAGTCGGAGTTCGTGGCCAACATGAGCCACGAGATCCGCACCCCGCTGAACGGCGTCATCGGCATGACCACCCTGCTGCTGGACACCGGCCTCGACGACCGGCAGCGCGACTACCTGAACACGGTGCAGAGCTCCGCCGACGCGCTGCTCAACGTGATCAACGACATCCTCGACTTCTCCAAGATCGAGGCGGGCAAGCTCGACATCGACCCCGTCGACTTCGACGCGCGGCTGCTGGTCGAGGACGTGGTCAGCCTGATGGCAGCCTCGGCGCAGGCCAAGGGACTGGAGATCGCCGCGGTCGTGAACCCGGCCATCCCACCGGCGCTCCGCGGCGACGTGCACCGCATCCGGCAGGTGCTGACCAACCTGGTCTCCAACGCCGTCAAGTTCACCGAGCGCGGCGAGGTCGTCGTCGAGGTCGGGGTCGGCCCCGCCGAGGCGGGCTCCGGGATCCGGCAGGTGCTCTTCGCCGTCACCGACACCGGGATCGGCATCCCCGCCGACCGGCAGGACGGCCTGTTCGACGCCTTCACCCAGGCCGACACCTCCACCACCCGCCGCTACGGCGGCACCGGCCTGGGCCTGACCATCAGCCGCCAGCTCGTCGAGCTGATGGACGGCACGATCGGCCTGTCCAGCACGGCCGGCGAGGGCAGCCGCTTCTACTTCACCCTGCCGCTGCCCGGCGCGGCCGCGCTGCCGGCCGTGCCGCAGCACCCCGCCGCGGACCTGGCGGGGGTGCGCGTGCTGGTGGTCGACGACAACCTCACCAACCGCCGGGTGGTCAGGGACCTGCTCGCCGGCTGGGGCGTGCGGGCGCACAGCGCGCCGGACGCCCGCAGCGCCCTGGCCGTCCTGCGCGAGGCCGCCGAAGCGGGCGACCCGTTCACCGTCGCCCTGCTCGACATGCACATGCCCGACCTCGACGGCCTGCGGCTGGCCCGCGCCATCGTCGCCGACCCCGTCCTGGACGGCACCCGGCTGGCCATGCTGACCTCCACCAACCAGGCCGGCGAGGCGCAGGCCGCCCGGGAGTGCGGCATCGAGGTGTACCTGACGAAGCCGGTGCGCGCCGCCCAGCTGCGCGGTGGGCTGCTGCAGCTGCTCGGCCGCGGGCCCGCCCCCACGGGTACGGCCGGCGCCGCGGGCGCGGTCCCGGGCCCGGCTCCGGACGCCGCTCCGTCCGCTCCGTCCGCTCCGTCCGCTCCGTCCGCTCCGTCCGCTCCGTCCGCTCCGTCCGCTCCGTCCGCGGTGGGCGTGCCGTCCGCGGTGGACCGCGCACGCGGAAACGGCCTCCGGATCCTGGTGGCCGAGGACAACGAGGTCAACCAGCAGGTCGTCGTGGAGATGCTCGCGGGCCTCGGCTACGCCGCCGACGTCGCCGGAGATGGAGAGGATGCTCTGCGCCTGCTGCAGGCGGGCCGGTACGACGCCGTGCTCATGGACTGCCAGATGCCGCGTCTCGACGGCTACCAGGCCACCGAGCGGATCCGGTCGCTGCCGGCCCCGTTGAGCGCCGTCCCGGTCATCGCGCTGACCGCCTCCGCCCTGGCCTCCGACGAACAGCGCTGCCTGGCGGCCGGCATGGACGCGTTCCTCACCAAGCCGCTGCGCAAGGAGCAGCTCGACGCCGTACTGCGCACGGCCCTGGCCGGCCGTACCGGCGACGTCGGCCGTATCGGCGGCGGTGCGGGTGCCGACGGCGGCGGTGCCGGTGTCGATGCCGGTGTCGGTGCCGGTGCCGGTGCCGGTGAGCCGGGGCACCCGATCGTCCCGGCCGCACGCCCCGGCGGCACCCGCAGGGTCCCGGAGGCGCCGGTCGCCGACCGCTCCGCCGACGCCGAGGAACTGCTCGACCCGGACGTGCTCGACGAGCTGCGCGACATCGGGCCCAAGCTCACCGAGAAGTTCCTCCCGTCCTACCTGCACAACGCCTCGGCGGCCACCGCCGCCATCGTCGACGCGGCCGACCGCAGGGACCTGCGGGAGCTGGCCCGGCTCGCCCACAAGCTCCGGGGCAGCAGCGCCGCCTTCGCCGGGCGGCGGCTCTCGGCGACCTGCACCACCCTGGAGGAGGCCGCCAACGCCGGCGACGCCGACACCGCCGCGGTACTGGCCGGCGCCGTGGCGCGCCAGGCCGACGCCACCTCCCGCGCGCTGGTCGCCACACTGGTGCCGTCGGGACGCTGAGCGGCCGTCGTCCGGGCCCCGGGGATCCCGGAGCCCGGACGACGAGGCCCGGCAGAGGCGGGGAGCCTGGAGCGCGTGGCCGAGGAGGCCCAGGGCGGGGAGCCTAGAGCGCGCGGCCGAGGAGGCCCAGGGGCGGGGAGCCGAGGTCCAGCATCGCGGTGTGGAAGCGCTTGAGCGTGAAGCCCGCGCCCCACTCCGCCCTGGCCCGCTCACGCAGGTCGAGGATCTCCAGCTTGCCCCAGGTGTAGCGGCCGTAGGTCGGGTCGAAGGTGGCCCGGCGGGCCTCCGAGAGCGCGGCCGGGCCGGCCAGGTGGGTGTCGGCCTCGAAGCGGCGCGCGCCCTCCTCGACCGTCATCGCCCCGGTGTGCACGCCGATCGCGCAGGCCAGCCGGGTCACCCGGATCAGCGCCTCCAGCCACACGCCGATCTCGAAGCGCGGGTCGTCCGGGGCGAAGCCCTCCTCGACGCAGAGCTCCTCGGCGTAGTGCGCCCAGCCCTCGCAGAACGCCAGCGACATCAGCGTCCGGCGCACGTCGGAGGACGCGTGGCGCAGGGCCCGGCCGTGCGAGAAGTGTCCGGGGGCGACCTCGTGCACGTTGATCGCGGGCAGCGTGGTGGCGCTGAAGACCTCCAGCCACTCCTCGATCTCCTGCTCCGGCCAGGAGGGGTCGGGCGGGGTGATGTGGTACCACGACGGGCTCTCGGGCTCGCCGGGCGCGGCCCAGCTGATCATCGCCATGGCCCAGCGGCGCGACTCGGGCGCCAGGCCGACCAGGCACTCGCCGTCGTGGTAGGGGACGAGGTCCTTCTCCCGGGTGAAGGCGATCGCCCGCTCGGTGCCCTCCCGGGCGGCGTCGATCACGCCGTCGATGCCCGGATGGTCGCGGACCAGCTCGCGGCAGACGTCCAGCGGCGGCCGGTCCCCGCGGCCCAGCTTCGCGCACGATTCGGCCAGCCGCGCCATCAGCCGGTCGCGCTCGGCGTCGGCCCGCGCGGCGAGCCTGCCCAGGTCCACCGTGAGACCCTCGCCCGCGCCCATCAGCCGGGCCAGGCCGCCGGCCCCGAGGGAGGCGTCGGGGTCTCCGGCGCGCGCGGCCTCCTCGACGTGCTCGGCCAGGCGGGCGTGCGCCTTGAGCGCCGCCTCCCGCACGGCGTCGTCGACACCGTGCCGCGGCACCCCGGCGGCCAGGCCCCGGACGGTGCCGAGCAGCGCGGTGGCGACCGGCGCGCTCAGCCGGTCGAGCGCGGCGATCGCGTTGTCCACCGCCTCGGGCCAGCGGGCCAGGTGGGCCAGCCGGGCCGCGGCCCGCTCCTCCGCCGGGGCGTACTCCCGGTCGTAGCAGGCCAGATCGAGGTTCTCCAGGTGCTCCATGGGGCTGCGCCGGTACAGCTCCAGCTCGCCGTACGCGACCCGGGCGTGCTCCTCGAAGATCTCCAGGTGGGCGGCGTCGTAGGGGTCGTCCGGGAGCGGTCCCCGGCCCAGCGCGGCCAGCCCCGCGCGCACGCCCTCGGGCGAGAGGTCCTGGATCCGCCCGTCGTACTCGTGCCGGCCTGCCATCTCCCGGACACCGGCCACGGACAGGTCGCACACCGCCCGCAGGCGGGGGTCGAGTTCACTCATCAGAAACCTCCGAGGAAACCCCCGCCTTCAGGCGGGGAAGGAATCGGACCCCTGCGGAGCAGGGCAGGAGCAGGCGATTCACCGCCAGGAGAACCGCCGTATCGAACGAACATACGATTCTTAACCGATCGCATGGCATGATGTGAAGCATGGCGCAGATCGTGAAGCGGGCCTACAAGTACCGCTTCCACCCGACCCCCGAGCAGGCGAACGAGCTTGCCCGGACGTTCGGCTGCGTCCGCCTCGTCTACAACAAGGCCCTGGAGGAACGCACCCGCGCCTACACCCTGCAAGGCCGCCGCGTCTCCTACGTGGAGTCGTCGGCACGCCTGACGGAGTGGAAGCGCAGCGGCGACCACGACTTCCTGTCCGAGGTGTCGTCGGTCCCGTTGCAGCAGGCGTTGCGCCACCTTCAAGCGGCGTTCTCCAACTTCTTCGCCAAACGCGCGAAGTACCCGACGTTCAAGTCCCGCAAGAAGTCGCGTGCGTCGGCAGAGTACACCCGAAGCGCGTTCCGCTGGCGCGACGGGCGGCTCACCCTGGCGAAGATGGATCAACCGCTGGACATCGTCTGGTCGCGTCCGCTTCCGGAGGGTGCGGAGCCGTCCACGGTGACCGTGTCGAAGGACGCGGCCGGGCGCTGGTTCGTGTCCATCCTGGTCGAGGAGACGATCCGCCCGCTCGATCCCGTAGAGCGGTCGGTGGGCGTGGACGCCGGGATCACGTCCCTGCTCACGCTGTCGACCGGCGAGAAGATCACCAACCCGAAGCACGAACGGGCCGACCGGCGCCGCCTCGCCAAAGCCCAGCGCAACCTCGCCCGCACGGCGAACGGGTCGGCCAACCGGGCCAAGGCGCGGGTGAAGGTCGCCCGCGTCCACGCCCGGATCACCGACCGCCGCCGCGACTTCCTGCACAAGCTCACCACTCGGCTCGTCCGTGAGAACCAAACGGTCGTGATCGAGGACCTGACCGTCCGCAACCTGGTCAAGAACCATTCGCTGGCCCGCGCGATCTCGGATGCCTCCTGGCGGGAGCTGCGCTCGATGCTGGAGTACAAGGCCGCCTGGTACGGGCGCACCGTGGTGACGGTGGACCGCTGGTTCCCGTCCTCCAAGCTGTGCTCGGCCTGCGGCGCGCTGCGGGAGGCCATGCCGTTGGGCGTCCGGACCTGGGCGTGCGCCTGCGGCGCGGTCCACGACCGGGACGTCAACGCCGCGAAGAACATCCTCGCCGCCGGGCTGGCGGAGAGGTAAAACGCCTGTGGAGCCGGTGTAAGACCTCAACGAGAGTCCTCTCGGGAAGGCGATCGGCAGTGAAGCAGGAAGACCGACCGGCGACGGTTGGAATCCTCGCCTTCAGGCTGGGGAGGATGTCAAGCGGCCGACGCTATCCCACGATCTCCCCGGCGGCCCCATCCTGACGGGACGGGCGGCGAGAGGCCCGGCGCCTCCCCGCCGCGTCCGGCCCCCGGTCCCGGCGGGTCGGCCGCGGGGTCCGCACGCCGCCGGTGGAATGTCGGTGGGCTCTGGCACCGTACCGCCATGGCGCAACCTCTCAAGGAGATGATCAATCCTGCTTCGGCGGGCGTGCTCGCCGACGGCGTGACGGCGGTCTGGGCGGCCTTCCCCCGGGACCGGTTCGTCGCGGAGGCGTCCGCCGGGCTGGACGGCCTGGAGCTCAAGGACCGCGTCCGGCACGTCGCTCGGGCGCTCGGCGCCGCGCTGCCGTCGGGGTTCCCCCGCGCCGCGGAGATCCTGCGGGAGAGCGCGGTCCGCGTCCGGCTGGACATGTGGAGCGGCTGGCCCGCGACCGAGTACATCGCGGCGCGCGGCCACGAACACCTCGGCGAGGCGATGACCGCGCTCGCCGCGCTCACGCCGTACGCCACCGGGGAGTTCGCCGTCCGGCCCTACCTCGACCGGCACCGCGACGACGCCATGAAGATCATGTACGGCTGGGCGGAGTCGGACGACGAGCACCTGCGCCGGCTGGCGTCGGAGGGCTCGCGGCCCCGGCTGCCCTGGGGCTCGCGGGTGCGGTGGCTGATGGAGCCCGGACCGGCGCTGCCGATCCTCGACCGGCTCCGCGACGATCCCAGCGAATACGTCCGCCGCTCGGTGGCCAACCACGTCAACGACATCGCCAAGGACCACCCGGAGACCGCGGTCGGGTTGCTCGCCCGCTGGCGCTCCGAGGGCGGCTCGCACGTCGAGAAGGTCCTGCGCCACGCCGTGCGCGGCCTGCTGCGCACCGGCCACCCCGGCGCGCTGGAGCTGATGGGAGCCGCCCCGGGCGGCGGCTCGGTCGGGGCACTGGTCCTGGACGCCGACCGGGTGGCCGTCGGCGACCGGCTGCGCTTCACGGTCACCGTCTCGGCGGACTCCCCCGGCCCGCTCGTGCTCAGGTACGCCGTCCGCCGCGACGGCTCGCGCCGCGTCTTCCACCTCGGTGAGCGCACGGTCGCCGCCACCGGCCAGGAGATCACCGTGGTCAAGTCGCACTCGTTCCGGCCGGTGACGACCCGGACCGAGCCGCCCGGCCCGCGCGTCCTGGAGATCGTCGTCAACGGCGCCGTCCGGGCGAGCGCCCCCTTCACCCTGACCGGCTCGTGACCCGTCCCCGCCGCCCCGACCGATCCGGCGGTCACTCGTCCCCGCCGCCCGACCGGACGCAACCCGTCCCCACCGCTCGATCGGGCCGTGAGCCGCGCTCCTCCCCACCGCCGTCCCCGTCAGCCGGGCTGGGACGCGGCGGCGATCTCCAGTGCGGAGCGCGGGGCACGGCCGAGCAGGGCGCGAGCGCGTAGGGCAGGTGGTCCCCGGCGGCGGTGAGGCTCGTGTAGACGATGTGCCCGACCCCGGGGCCTTCTCCGCGGCGTCGATCGCGGCGCCGTGCCGGGCGATTGAGAGGCTCCCGGACGGCCCCGGCCTCCGGCCTCCGCGGTGGACGACGCCCCGCGAAGGACCCTGGAAGGGACCCTCGAAAGACCCGGGGAGGGACCCGCGAAGGACGGCGAGGATCGCGGAGGACACCGTCCGGCCGGGACATCCTCACTAAAACTGTCACACCTGGAGGAATCAGACTGAGAGGATTCCCGGATGACCCTGCGGATCACCACCCTCGCCGAACGCCCGGAACTCGCCGACGCCATGTGGTCGATGGAGAACTCCTGGCCGGAGTTCATGATGCGCGACCCGATGGCGAACCTCTACTACGAGGTCTGCACGAGCCGCTACCCGGAGTTCGTCCTGGTCGCCGACGACGACGCCGAGCCCGGGCGGATCGTGGCCAAGGCGTTCAGCGTGCCCTTCGTCCCCCGCCGGGAGGAGCTGCCGGACGGGGGCTGGGACTCCGTGATCCTGTGGGCCTGGCACACCCGGAGGCTGGGCGAGGTGGCCACCGCGGTCTCCGCGCTGGAGATCACCGTCCGCAGGGACCTGCTCGGCACCGGCCTGTCCCCGATCATGCTGGGCGCGCTCCGGGACAACGCCGCCGGCCGGGGCTTCACCGAGCTGCTCGCCCCGGTGCGGCCGAACGCCAAGCACCTGGAGCCGCGTACCCCGATGGCGGAGTACGCCGCGCGGACCCGGCCCGACGGGCTCCCTGCCGATCCGTGGCTGCGGGTGCACGTCCGGGCGGGCGGCGAGATCGTCAAGGTGGCGCCCCGGTCGATGACGGTCTCCGGCACGCTGGCCGAGTGGCGCCAGTGGACCGGCCTGCCCTTCGAGGCGGCCGGCCCCGTCGATGTGCCCGGCGCCCTGGTCCCGGTCCACTGCGACACCAAGCAGGACCACGCCGTCTACGTCGAGCCGAACGTCTGGGTACGGCACACGCTGACACCGACGGCATGACCTCCAAGGCGCACACCCCGGAAGATCATTCGCCGACACGCTGGTAGGCAGTGAACTGGCCTCTTCCTCCTATCTGCTGGACAAGCCCATCGGACCGCAGAGCCCGGAGGGCCTTGCGGATGTTGGGCGCCGTGAGCCCGAGGGCCGCTTGTAGATCCTTGACAGTCTGCTGCCCTGTGGCCAGAGCGTCGTAGACCCGCAACTCGACCGCATTCAGGGATGAGAGGAGCGCCGTGGATGTCGGTCGATACAGGACCACGGTGAACCTGACACCTGCATCGATGTAGTGAGCGGGGGGAAGCCCGGCATCGATCAGAGCGGCGTTGACCGTTGGGATCCCGGTTGCCAAGGCCTCGATGACTCGAGCCCCGGTTTCCGGGGAGCGAACGTATTGGCAGATCGTCACGAGTCGCGCGTTCCTCGCCGAGGTCACCGCGTCATGCCCGAGCCTGTCGGCAGTGATGCCGTACAGCCCCCCAGGATTGGTGATGACGAGCCGGTCACGGCGCTGCCTCACCTCTACGGCCAGACCGGCCGACCAGTGGTCGAGATCGCGGTGGACAAGAGCATTTGCGATCAATTCACGGAAGGCCACCAGAGGATACGAGTAGCGATCGTGCACAGTCCCGTCAGGTTTCGCAACGATCGAGACATCGAAGGTCTGCCGGGCCCAGAGCATCGCCTGGTCGAGCATCCTGGGTATCGGACCGGTGAACGTCGCCTGATTGCGGGCGCGGGATCCAGCGGGATCCTCCGGCAGAGGTTCGGCTGCGGCTTGGACGGCATACCGGGGAAACCACTGCTGAGGGTAGAAGCCGAGAGCGAGAAGCCCGGCGACCGTGGGCCGGCGATCGGCGTCGATGACACCGGCACGGCGCAGAAGCTCGGTGTCGTCCGTGAAGCGCCCCAGACCATGAGCGTCTTGTCCGCGGACCGTGGAGGTGAACGCCATGATCAGCTCGGGGTCGAGGTCGTCAAAAGTGGCGTCCTCTACCGGTTCCCGGTCGAACATCGGAGCCTGTCGTCCACTGAGGAATGCCTGTTCCTCAAGGGCAGAGAGCCTGAAATCCCCGTCATATCCCCTTAGATAGGACGCTCCTGTCGCCGTCACCCTGCACGGCTTGGCCGAACGATCACACTCATGCACCTTCGCCACGATGACCGGCGAACCGTCGACGAGTGCGTCCTCGATCGTCAGGCGGACCGGAGGAGTGAAGGACCGGGCCTTGAGGGCGAGTCCCTGCTTCAATGCCTGCGGGTCGGCCAAGGGAACCGGCCGGAACCCGGTCCGTTCGTCGAGACCGAGGATTATCGTGCCGCCGCCCGGCAGGTTCGCCAGAGCGCTGAGTGTCGGCGTCAGGGATGCCGGCAGACCGCCCGCCGCCGACTTCACCTCTACCGCGGCACCGTCTCCACCAGCGGCACGCAGCTCCGCGATCAGATGTGGCAAGTTCTCGACCATGAGCCAAATGTAACGGAAGGCTAGTTACATTTCCTGGGCTTCTGGTTACATTTGACGAGCGATTGGTTACATTTAGCGTCTCAACGGACGGTGCAGAGGACAGGAGTGCCTGTCAGACAGTGATCTCATCCAGCAGTGACTCCAGGGTCTTGTCGTCGGTGGCGGGGGCCATGACGGTCGCGCGCAGGTGGCGGACGCCGCCGATCTCGGCGGAGGTCAGGTGGAAGGAGCCCTGGGCCATCAGCCGCTCTCGGATCTCCAGCTGGTCGCCGGTGCCGTACCGGAAGCAGACGATGTTGCTCTCCGGCTCGTACGGGAACGTGAAGCCGGGCCGCTCCCGACCCAGTTCCCACAGGCGGCGGGCGGTGGCGTACTGCCGTGCGACGTGGTCGCCGAGGCCGCGCTCCCCCCGCCAGGCGAGGTTGAGGAAGACCTTCAGGCCCAGCTCGGCCTTGCTGCACTCCACGGTCCTGCCGATCGAGTCGATGCCCCGGCCGCCGCGGGCGGCGGAGTCGTCGGGATCGCCGGAGCCACGGTCACCGTGGGGATCCCCGTAGAACAGGTAGCTCGCCTCCTGGCGGAAGGCCGCGTCCAGGTCGCTCCCCCGCCGGGTCAGTACGGCGGCGGCCAGGCTGGAGGTGCGCAGCATCTTGTGCGCGTCCCAGATCAGCGAGTCGGCCAGTTCCACCCCGTCGAGCCGGTGCCGGTGCTCGTCGCTGAGCAGCGCCGACATCCCGTGGGCGCCGTCCACGTGGAACCGGACGCCGTGCTCGGCGCAGAACTCCCCGATCCCGCGCAGGTCGTCGTGGAGGCCGGTCCCGGTCGCGCAGGCGCTCGCCACCAGGGCCATCGGCCGCCGCCCGGCCCGGCGCACCCGGTCGAAGGCGTCGGGCAGCCGCGCGACGTCGATCCGGCCGAGCGGGTCGGTCTCCAGCGGCACGACCGCCCGCTCGCCGAGGCCGAGGATCGCCGCGGCCCGGGTGAGCGAGTAGTGCGCCGACGCGGGGGCGAGCAGGGCGAGGTCGCCGGGCACGCCCTCGGTCCAGGCGTCCGGCGCGACGGCCGCCCGCGCGGCCAGCAGCGCGGTGAGGTTGGCCAGCGACCCGCCGTGGGTGAGCACGCCGCCGCCCGCCGCGCCGTACCCGGTCTTCTCCAGCATCCAGCGCACGACCTCGTGCTCGACGACCGCCGCCGAGGCGCCCATCTCGTAGACCGCCATCGGGTTGTTGGCGGCGCCGTGGACCAGGTCGGCGAGGGCGGCGGGGAAGTCGGGCGAGGCCACCTGGTGGCCGAGGGAGGCCGGGTGGTGCAGCCGGGTCCCCTCCTCCAGGTAGGCGGCCAGGAACTCGGCGTGGTCGTCCGGGGTCATCCCGCCCTCGCGGATCCACCGGGCCAGGCCGAGCTTCTCGGCCAGCTCGCGCGGCGGGCGGCGGGCGATGACAGGCGGCAGTCCGCGCTGGCTCTCGTCCACGTAGGCGGCCAGCCGCTCGACGGTCGCGCCCGCGGCCCGGGTGAACTCCTCGACGTTCCAGATCACACGGGGATTCTGCCGGACCGCCGTCCGGCGTCCCGGGGCGGGACGGCGCTCGAGACTCCGGGCTCCTCACTCGAGACTCCGGGCTCCACACTCGGGCGAGCGGGCGGGGGCCGCTTCGCCGGGCGGTCAGGTGATGCCGACGGTGACTCCTCCGCTCCCTGAAGGGAGCGGCTTCTCGCTAAGCCGCTTCCGCAGCCTCACGAAGGGCAAGCCCTGCCCTGAGGATGTTGACCGCCGCGTTGACGTCGGCGTGCGCGGCATGCCCGCACGCCGTACAGACGAACGCGGCTTGGGTGACGCGGTTCTCCTTCGCGCAGTGCCCACAGCGGGCGCACGCGCGGGAGGTGTCGGCAGGGTTCACCGCGATCAGCTCTCGACCGGCGCTTTCAGCCTTGTACGCGAGGACCTGCAGGAACACCCCCCAACCCGCATCCAGAATCGAACGGTTGAGACCGGCCTTGGCGGCGACGTTGCGGCCGGGGGCCTCGATCGTGCCGGACGCCGAGCGGGTCATGTTCGCGATCCGCAGATCCTCGTGCACGATCATGTCGTAGTCGCGGACCAGGGCGAGCGCGGCCTTGTGGGCGTGGTCGAGGCGCTGGCGGCGGACCTTGGCGTGCAGCGCGGCGACACGGGCCACCGCCTTGCGACGACGCTGGGAGCCCCGCTTCTTGCGTGCGAGGTCGCGCTGCGCCGTCGCGAGACGATCGGCGGTCGCGGCGAGGTGACGCGGGTTGGCCACGTGTGTGCCGTCGCTGGTGGTGACCAGGGAGACGACGCCCAGGTCGATCCCGGCCACCGCGCCCGTGGCGGGCAGCGGCTCGGCGGGCACATCGTCACACGACAGCACCACGTACCAGCGGCGGCCCTCCCGTTTCACGCTGATCGTCTTCACCCGGCCCCTGACCGGCCGGTGCTGGTTCACCCGGACATGTCCGATGTCCTGCAACCGCACGAACGTGGCGGTCGGATGCTGCGGCTGGGAGTCCCACCGGCAGCCGTCGCCGTCCTTGGGCCACTCCACAGTGTCGAACCGGCCCCGCCCCTTGAAACGCGGGAAGCCCGGCGTGCGCCCGGCCTTGACCCGGTCGAAGAAGGCGCGGAACGCCTTGTCGAGGCGGCGCAGGGTGGCCTGCTGGGAGGAGAAGCTCCAGCGGCCCTGCCCGTCCGGGTCGTCGCCGCGAATGTGCTTCAACTCGGCCGACTGGTCGCCGTAGCGGATCGTGACCCCGGCTTTGCGATAGGCGGTGCGGCGGTGCTCCAGGGCGGCGTTGTAGAGCTGCCGGTGGTCCTCCAGGCAGGCCGCGAGCGCGGCGGCCTGCTTGCTCGTGGGACGGAGCAGGAACTTGTACGACCTACGCACGGCCACCGCCTTTGGGCCGCTCGTACTGCGTCTCGATATAGCGCTGCACCGTCTCGGCCGACACCGTGCCGACCGTGGCCACGAAGTAGGACCGTGACCACAGGGTGGGCAGTTGGGAGCGCAGGTGTGGAAACTCGGCGCGCAGGTGGTGGGAGGTGAAGCCCTTGAACTGGTTGGCCACGTACGACGGCGAGTTCTTCGGGTGGGGCTTGACGAACAGGTGCACGTGGTCGGGCATCACCTCGAGCGCCACGATCTCCCAGTCGTGCTCGTCGGCCTTGGCGCGGATCAGTTCCTCCAGGCGGTCCTTCACGCGGCCGCCCAGGACCGGGCGGCGGTACTTCGGGCACCACACCACGTGGTACCCGAGGTCGTACGCCGCACCGGGGGAGGTGCGTACCCGACGAGTCACGCGATCATTATAACAGTGTCGTCTATCTAATATGCGGCGAACAGGGATCTCGGATGCGCAGATCAAGCGGGTCACTGCACGCTCGGGCCTTGGCGGCCCTCCCGCTCCCGATTCCCCCGTCGCCTAAAGGCGGCGGTCTCCTCGGGAGACGCTGATGGGCAGGCGCAGGGCGCCGGGGGCGGCGGCGGGGACGACGGGGTTCTCCGGCGCGACGGGGGCCAGCCGTACGTAGGCGGAGCCCGGGGCGGGACGCGGGTCGGGTTCACCCTTGTTGGGCCACAGGGCCATGGCGCGCTCGGCCTGCGCGGTGATGGTCAGCGAGGGGTTGACGCCCGGGTTGGCGGAGACCGCGGAGCCGTCCACGACGTGCAGGCCCTCGTAGCCGTGGACGCGGTGGTAGGGGTCGATCACCCCGGAGGCCGGCGAGTCGCCGATGGCGCAGCCGCCGAGGAAGTGCGCGGTGGCGGGGATGTCGAACAGGTCGAGCCAGGAGCCGCCGGGCATGCCGCCGATCTCCTCGGCCGCGTGCCGGACGAACTCGTGCCCGGCCGGGATCCAGGTGGGGTTGGGCTCGCCGTGGCCCGGCCGGGAGCGGAGCCGCCACCCTCCGAACGGTCCGCGGCTCGGGGACAGGGTGATCGAGTTGTCCTTGGCCTGCATGACGAGGGCGATGAGCGCGCGCTCGGACCACCTGCGGTGGTTGAACAGCCTGGGCAGCAGGTGCGGGCGCCGGGCCGCCTCGCCCAGGAACCTCAGCCAGCGCGGCGTGCCACCGCCGGCCCCACCGTCGGTCCCGCCACCCGCCGCGCCCTCGGTTCCGCCACCGGGCATGCCACCGGGCATGCCGCCGGTCCCGCCGTCGATCAGCAGGGTGCGGAGCATCGCCATCGCATTGGAGCCGTCGCCGTAGCGGACGGGCTCGATGTGGGTGTGCGCGTCGAGGTGGACGGAGGAGGTGATCGCCAGGCCGCGGTTGAGCTTGTCGCCCTTGACGGACAGGCGCTCGAAGCCGAGCAGCGCCTCGGAGTTCGTCCTGGTCAGTGCGCCGAGCCGGCCGGACAGGCGGGGCAGCGCCCCGGTGGCCCGCATCCGGTGGAGCAGGCGCTGCGTGCCGTACGTCCCGGCGGCGAAGACCACCTGCCCGGCGGTGAGCCTCCGGCGCCGCCACGGCGCGCCCGTCTTCCGCACCTCGACCGCGTAACCGCCCCCGGACCCGCCGCCGTCACCGTTGCCGTCACCGCCGTCCGCCCGGAGGGGACGGACCGAGGTGACCGTGGTCTCCGGGTGGACCCTGGCCCCGGCCTTCTCCGCGAGGTACAGGTAGTTCTTGGTCAGCATGTTCTTGGCGCCGTGGCGGCAGCCGGTCATGCACTCGCCGCACTCGGTGCAGCCCCGGCGGCGCGGCCCGGCGCCGCCGAAGTACGGGTCGTCGGCCTCCGCGCCGGGCGTGCCGAAGAAGACGCCGACCGGGGCCCGGTGGAAGCTGTCGCCCACGCCCATCCGCTCGGCGACCTTCTTCATGATCTCGTCGGCGCGGGTGACGGTCGGGTTCTCCACCACGCCCAGCATCCGCCGGGCCTGGTCGTAGTACGGCCCCAGCTCGGCCTTCCAGTCGGTGATGCCCGCCCACTGGGGGTCGGCGAAGAACGGGTCCAGGGGCTCGTAGAGGGTGTTGGCGTAGACCAGGGAGCCGCCGCCGACCCCGGCGCCGGCCAGCACCATGACGCCGGTGCCCTTCTCGCCGCGCAGCACGTGGATGCGCTGGATGCCCTTCATGCCCAGGGCGGGCGCCCACAGGAAGTCGCGGACCCGCCAGGAGGTCTTCGGCAGCGTGCTCTCGTCGAAGCGCCGTCCGGCCTCCAGGACCCCGACCCGGTAGCCCTTCTCCGTCAGGCGGAGCGCGGTGACGCTGCCGCCGAACCCCGATCCGATCACCAGCACGTCGTAGTCGAACACCCGGGCCCTCCCTCCACTCACCGGCCTCCCGCCCCGCGCCGGGCGCTCTGACCGCTCCGGCGCCGGGGGAGGAGACGCCTCTCGCCGTCCCGCCCGCGCCGGGCGCTCACTTCAGGTGCAGCGCCTTCATGACCTTGAGCAGGTTCACGACCACGTCGGTGTACCTGTCGTAGGCCATCCCGGGCAGCGGTTCCAGGCCGAGCCAGGTGGCCTGGGAGGCGATGGTCTGCGCCTCGGTGTACTTCAGCAGCCCCTCGGAGCCGTGGCGGCGGCCCAGGCCGGAGGACTTCATGCCGCCCATGGGGGCGTCGTAGGAGGCGAAGGCCGCGCCGTACCCCTCGTTGACGTTGACGGTCCCGGCCTTGATCCGGGCGGCCAGCGCGCGGCCGCGCGGCAGGTTCCGGGTCCAGACGGAGGCGTTGAGGCCGTAGACGGTGTCGTTGGCCATCGCCACGGCCTCGTCCTCGTCCGTGAAGCGGTAGAGCGACACGACGGGGCCGAAGGTCTCCTCGCGGCACAGGTCCATGGTCTCGTCCACGTCCGCCAGGACGGTGGGCTCGTAGAACAGCGGGCCGGCGTCGGGTCGGGCCCGGCCCCCGGCCAGCACGCGGGCGCCCTTGGCGACGGCGTCGTCCACGTGGGCGCCGACCGCCTCCAGCTGCCGCCGCGAGGTGAGCGAGCCCATCTGCACGTCCCAGTCGAGGCCCGCGCCGAGCTTCATGTTCTTCACCAGGCGGACGAACTTCTCGGTGAACGCGTCGTAGACGGCGTCGTGGACGTAGAGCCGCTCGATGGAGATGCACAGCTGCCCGGCGTTGGTGAAGCAGGCGCGCAGCGCGCCCTGGGCGGCCACGTCGAGGTCGGCGTCGTCGAGGACGATCATCGGGTTCTTGCCGCCGAGCTCCAGGGAGCAGCCGATCAGCCGCTTGGCGGCCTCCTCGGCGATCTTCCGGCCGGTCCGGGTGGAGCCGGTGAACGCCACGTAGTCGGCGTCGTCGAGGAGCGGGTCGCCGATCTCGGCGGGATCGCCGAGCACGACCTGCCAGATCTCGCGGGGCATGCCCAGGGAGACCAGCAGGTCGATCGTCCACAGCGTGGACAGGGCGGTCTGGGTGTCGGGCTTGTGGACCACCGCGTTCCCGGCGAGCAGGGCGGGGACGACGTCGGTCACGCCGAGCGAGAGCGGGTAGTTCCAGGGCGAGACCAGCGCCACGACGCCCTTGGGCCGACGGGCCTCGACGACCTTCGTCGCGAGCGGGAACAGGCCCGCGCGCCGCTTGGTCTCCAGCAGCCCGGGGGCCCGCCGCGCGTAGTAGAGGCTGCAGCCCGCGACGTCGGCGACCTCCTCGAAGGCGTGCCGCCGAGCCTTGCCGGTCTCCCACTGGACGACGTCGAGGATCTCCTCGCGGCGCTCCAGGATCGCGTCGTGCAGGCGGAGGAAGGGCAGGGCGCGCGCCCGGGCGGGCAGCGCCGCCCACGCCGCCTGCGCCTCGCGGGCCCGGGCGTGGGCGGCGCGGACGTCGTCGGCGGTGGAGAGCGGCAGCTCGGCGAGGGGTTCCCCGGTGAAGGGGGCGGAGACCTCGCGGGTCTTCCCGCTGGAGGTCACCTGCCGGACGACGCGCTCGATCATGTCCCGGTCGAGGGTCCGGATCGCTCCGAGAGTGGCAGCCATGCCGGAAGGGTATTCGGTAGAACGGCGTACGGCTACCGGTCGGTAGGAGGCCGGGCCCGCCGATCGGCGGACGGCTGAACCGGACGCGCCGCCGATCCGTCGTAGGGGCATGAGGACATCGATTCGCACGGCCGGCGCGACCCTGGCCGCCGCCGCCCTGCTCGCCACGGCGTGCACCGCCGCCCCGGGAGGATCGGGCGCGGGCCGTACGGCGCCGGTGGAGCTGGGGGACGTGCGACTGGTCGCCTACAGCGGCTGCGACGACCTGCTCGCCGGGCTGCGCGCCGCCACGGCGGAGCACGTGGGGCCGTGGGGCCTGGGCGGGCCGGTCACGTACGCGCTCGCCGAGGACTCGGCCGCCAGGAGCGCCAAGCAGGAGGCTCCCGAGCACTCCACCACGAACACGCACGAGGCCGGGGTCGACGAGCCCGACCTGGTGAAGACCGACGGCAAGCGGGTGATCACCGTCAACCGGGGCGTGCTCCGGGTGGTCGACGCCGCCGGCCGGAAGGTCACCGGCACGCTCCGGCTGGTCGAGGCCGAGCAGGCGTGGGCCCCGGCCGACCTGCTGGTCAGCGGCGACCGGGCGCTGGTGCTGTTCTCCGGGGGCGGGATCATCCCGTACGGCGCGACGGCCAAGATCGCCCCGAGCCCGGGGCCGCGCTACGTGCTCGTCGACCTGTCCGGTGAGCCGGAGGTGATCGGCTCGATCACCCCGGACGGCTCGCACGTGGACGCGCGCATGGTCGGTTCGACGGTGCGGCTCGTGGTCCGCAGCCAGCCCGCCCTCACCTTCCCCGACGCCGGGCCCGACGCCACGGACGCCGAGCGGACCCGCAGGAACGTCGAGGCGGTGAAGACCGCGCCCGTCGAGGCGTGGCTGCCGACCTACCAGGTGACCGGCGCGGACGGCCGGACCGAGAAGCGCACGGTCGACTGCGGGCGGATCAGCCACCCGCGCGAGTACACCGGCACCTCGATGCTGACCGTGCACAGCCTCGACCTGGCCGGCGGTGAGCGGGCGCTCGCGGAGACCGCCCCGATCGGCGTGGCCGCCGACGGCGACACCGTCTACGGCACCGGGTCCAGCCTGTACGTCACCAGCAACCCGCGCTCGTGGTGGGCCAGGCCGATCGACAACGTGATCGTCGACGAGGAGCCCGCGCCCCGCCCGAGCCCCACGATCGTGGAGCAGGAGCCCAAGCCGCTGCCCGACTCCACCGCCCAGAGCCCCGCCCCGCCCGGCGGCGCCGCCCCGGAGGTCGAGCCGACCCCGGCCGAGGAGACCGTCACGCTGCCCCCGCGGACGGAGACGTCCGCCCCGGCGACCACCCCGGTCCTGCCGCCGGAGGAGACCGAGATCCACCGGTTCGACGTCACCGCGCCGGGCGCGCCGCGCTACGCCGCCTCCGGCAGGGTCCCCGGGAGGCTGCTCAACCAGTACTCCCTGTCCGAGCACGAGGGGCACCTGCGGGTGGCGACCACCCTGGAGACCGGGAAGACGAGCTCCAGCACCGTGTACGCGCTCAAGTCCGACACCCTGGCCGAGGTCGGCCGGGTCGGCGGCCTGGGCGAGGGCGAGCGGATCTACTCGGTCCGGTTCATCGGCCCGACCGGCTACGTGGTGACGTTCCGGCAGGTGGACCCGCTCTACGTGCTCGACCTGCGCGACCCCGCCGCGCCGAGGAGGACCGGCGAGCTGAAGATCACCGGCTACTCGGCCTACCTGCACCCGGCGGGCGACGGGCGGCTGATCGGCATCGGCCAGGAGGCCAGCGAGCAGGGCCGCACGCTCGGCACCCAGGTCTCCCTCTTCGACGTCCGCGACCCGGCGAACCCGCGCCGGCTGGCGCGGTTCTTCCAGAAGGACTCCGGCTCGGAGGCCGAGTGGGACCCGCACGCCTTCCTGTACTGGGCGCCGACGGGCACCGCCGTACTGCCGCTGAGCACCTGGAACGGCACCGAGCAGACCAACGGCGCCGCCCTGGTCCTGACGGTCGGCGACGCCGCCGTCACCCGGGCCGGGACCGTCGTCCACCCCGCGCCCAAGCCGGTGGAGAACACCCGGATCGCCCCCTACGACCCCGGCATCCGCCGCTCGGTCGTGATCGGCGACGCGCTGTGGACCGTCTCCGACCTCGGCCTGGCGGTCAACGCCCTGGACGGCCTGGACAAGCGGGCCTGGATCCCGTTCGACTGACCCGCCGCGGCCGGGCCCGGGCCGTACGGCCTGGCCATCGGAGACGTCCACCCGCGCCCCGAGCCCTCGGCAGCCCGCTGCCGAGGGCTCGGCCGTTCCCTGACGGATCAGGCTCTTTCTCCCGGCGGATCCTCGATAACTTCCCGCCAAATCATCGATACGATGGCGACAAATCCTCGATAGAACCCTGGCCGATCCTCGATTTGAGGGCGACGAATCCTCAATGAGACCTTGGCGGATCCTCGATGCGGAGCCGTCGGCTCCTCACCGGAAGGTTCGGAAGCATGCCCGATCTCGTCCCTCGCCTGGCAGAGGCCGAACTCGAAGACCTGATGCGCTCATTCCGCATCGTGATCGTCAACGGTCCGCGCCAATCAGGGAAGATCACCCTTCTGGAGCAGTTCCAGCGACGCCATGGCGGTGTCTACCGGACACTCGATGACGAAGCCATCCTCAACGCCGCACTCGACGATCCCGCGACCTTCGCCCGGCAGGAGCCCGCGCCGGTTCTGATCGACGAGATTCAGCGCGGCGGCGACTCGCTTCTCCGGGCGATCAAGCGAGTTGTGGACCAGAACCGCGATCGCGGGCAGTTCATCCTGTCCGGATCGGCGCGGTTCCTCACCGTCCCGACTCTCTCCGAGTCACTCGCCGGGAGGGCCGCGCTCATCGAACTCTGGCCGCTCGCCGTCAGTGAGCGCGTCGCAGCCTCACCGGATTTCCTTCTCCGCGCCTTCACCGAACCACGCAGCCTTCTCGTCGCCGACTCCCGGTGGAGCCGGGCCGACTATCTGCGCGTGACGGTGGAGGGCGGCTATCCCGAGCTGCTGTTCAGCACCGCCCCCAGCAGGCGGGCGCGCTGGTTCCGAAGCTATGTCACGATGATCGCCACCCGTGACATCCGTGAGTTCGCCACCATCCGGCACCAGAATGCGATCCCCCGTCTGCTGTCCCTGCTGGCCGCGTCCCTCGGCTGCACGATCGTGAACACCCACCTCTCCCAGGCCATGGAGCAGAGCTGGGAGACGACACGGAACTACCTCTCCTACGTGGAGACGGTCTTCCTCACCGCGCGGCTGAGCCCCTGGTCCACCAACCTCACATCACGCATCGTCAAGTCGCCCAAGATCTATCTGACCGACCCCGGCCTCGCCGCCCATCTCCTGGACGCCGATCCGGCGGGGCTGCTCGACGACGACGGCGCCAGGCGCGGCCAGCTGGTCGAGACGTTCGTGGTGAACGAGCTCCGCAAGCAGCTCGGCTGGTCCCGGGCCAGAGCCGAACTGTTCCACTTCCGCGACCGCGACGGCGGAGAGGTCGACATCATCGTCGAGCGGCCCGACGGCCGGATCGTCGGGATCGAGGTCAAGTCCGGTCTGACCGTGACCGGGAGGAGCTTCACCCATCTGAGCAGACTGCGCGACCGGCTGGGCGACGCCTTCGTCCACGGCTACGTTCTCAGCTTCAGCCCGGATCCGCTGCCCTTCGGGGACAGGCTGACCGCGCTGCCCATCTCCTACCTGTGGCAGGCCGGGTAGCAGCAAGACCTATTACACCGATATATCATCCTTTACAAGATCTTGTCAGAGTTCATGAACCGGTGTTACCTCTTGCGCAGCGCACGTGATCCACGCGTGGCATGGCCAACGACGGCCAGCTCCCCGCAGGAGGCCCGGTGTCGACCAAGACCTGGTCACGCATCACCGTCATCGCCGCCGCTACGGCGTCCCTCGCACTCCCGTCCCTCGCACTCCCCCTCCCCGGCGCCGCCCAGAGCGGGCCCGCCGGGCAGTCCCCCGACGTCCACGACTTCCAGGCCGAACAGCACGCCAAGCCCGACGTCGACAACCGGCGCGGCGCCGTCGCGCCCCCGGCCGCCGCGCTCGCCAAGCAGGCCGGCGCGGCCACGGTCCGCTGGAACGCCCTCGGCACCCCGGCCGTCGTCACCGGCTCCGCCCCGCTCGCCGAAGGGCTCGGCGACGACCCCGAGCAGGCCGCCCGCGCCTACCTCAAGGCCAACGAGAACCTCTTCGGGCTGAGCCCCGAGGCCGTCGACGCGCTGGAGAAGGTCGCGGCCAACCCGATCGGGGACGGCCATGCCGTACTGCTCCGGCAGAGGTTCGGCGACCTGCCTGCGGGCGTGGACGGGCAGGTGGTGGTGGGCGTGACCGGCGGGAAGGTCGTGCACGTCACCTCGACGCTCTCCCGGTCCGGCGCCGCCCCGCCCGCGGCCGCGCTCACCGGCCGGCAGGCGCTGGAGGCCGCGGCCCGCGACGGCGGGATCGATCTGGCCACCGCGACCGTCAAGCAGGCCACCGAGGTGGCCGTGCCCGCGCCCGACGGCACGCACCGGGCCTACCAGGTGGTCCTGATCGGCGGGAGCGAGGGTGAACCCGCCGCCTACACCACCCACGTGGACGCGGTCAGCGGCGAGATCCTGACCCGCGAGAACCTGGTGGACCACCACCACGAGCCGGAGAACCCGCAGTGGGAGGCCTTCCCGGCCAACCCTCCGGCCGACTACTCCTCCGCCGACACCCGCGCCCGCTGGTGCTTCGCGGCCGGACCCGGCTGCGACCTGGTGGCGGGCGGCGACCCGGCCACCGGCAAGGCGTGGGACACCGACCACGCCACGGGCGCGCCGACGAACACCAGCCTCGGCAACGCGGCCCGGACGTTCGAGAACCGCGCCAGCGGCGACCCCTTCACGGTCGGCACCCGGAGCAACACGCCCGCCCCGGACCGGAACCACGCCCACCCGTGGAAGAACACGTGGTACACCGCCAAGTGCGACCCGGCCGTCTTCGACCAGCCCGGCGAGGCCGACCTGGAAGCGGCGATCACCAACCTGCACGCGATGCACAACCGCATGCACGACTGGTCCTACCGGCTCGGCTTCACCGAGAGCGCCTGGAACATGCAGGCCGAGAACGGTGAGCGCGGCGGCCTCGGCGGCGACCCCGAGCAGGGCAACGCCCAGGCGGGCGCACGGGTGCCGAACGTGCGCGACAACGCCAACCAGATCACCGGCCCCGACGGGGTCGCCCCGATCACGAACATGTATCTCTGGCAGCCGGTCGCGGGCTCGTTCTACGCCCCGTGCGTGGACGGCGACTACGACATGTCGGTGATCGGCCACGAGTACAGCCACGCGATCTCCGGCCGCATGGTCGGCGGTCCGAACGCCGGATGGAGCGGCGCCCAGCCCGGCGCGATGAACGAGAGCACCTCCGACCTGCTCGCCATGGAGTACCTGGCCGAGTACGGCTTCCGTCCCGCGGGCGACACGCCATACGTGACCGGCGGCTACGTCACCGGCGACAAGAAGGCGGGCATCCGCAACTACGACATGTCGAGGTCCCCGCTGAACTACGGCGACGTCGCCTACGACATCGTCGGCCAGCAGGTCCACGCCGACGGCGAGATCTGGAGCGCCGTCCAGTTCGACGTGCGCGAGGCGTTCGTCAGGCGGTACGGCAAGGGCACGCCGGCCCTCCAGCGGGCGTGCGCCGACGGGAAGGTCCCGGTGGGCAGGTGTCCCGGCAACCGCCGCTGGGCGCAGCTCTCCTTCGACGCCCTGCTGCTGATGGCCTCCGGCGCGGTCAGCTACGTCGACCACCGCGACGCGCTGCTCGCGGCCGATGCCCTCCGCTTCGGCGGGAGGAACCGGGACATCATGTGGCGGGCCTTCGCCTCCCGCGGTCTCGGTGAGGGTGCGGCCAGCCTGAACCAGAACGACCCCGACCCGACGCCGAACTTCGTCGACCCCGAGGGGAAGAACGGCAGGCTCCGGCTCAAGCCGCTCGGCGACGCCGAGGATGCCGCGCTCCGGCTCTACGTCGGCCACTACGAGGGCCGCGCCGTACCGGTCGCCGACACCGACCCCGCCACCGAGCTCGGCGACACCGTGGAGATGACCCCGGGCCTGTACGACTTCGTCGTCGCCGGGAACGGCTACGGCCACACCCGGGTCAGATTCGCGGTGCTGCCCGGCGTGACGCTCCCCCTCCCGCTGCCTCCGGCGAAGAACCTCGCCTCGGCGGCGCTGGGCGCGACGGCCTCCGGCGACGGCGTCAACCACGCCAAGCTGATCGACGAGACCGAGGCCACGAACTGGGCCTCGCTCACCGGTCCGGTCCAGGGCAAGGCCGTGACCGTGGACCTGGCCGGGTCCGACCCGGTGAAGGTCCGCCGGGTCCAGGTCAGCGCCATGCTCCGGCCGAACGTCAACGACCCGGCCGACCCCGGCGGCCAGAACCGCTTCAGCGCCCTGCGCGCCTTCGAGGTCCTGGCCTGCGACGCCACGAAGAAGGACTGCTCGCAGCCCGCCTCCTTCTCCGTGGTCTACACCAGTCCCGCCGACGCCTTCGACACCCGGCTGCCCCGCCCCCGGGGCGCCGACCTGCTGATCCGGTCATTCAAGATCCCCACGACGACGGCCACCCACCTGTCCCTGCGCGCGGTCTCCACCCAGTGCACCGGCAACCCGCGCTACGCCGGCGAGCAGGACGCCGACCCCGGCTCCGCCACCGACTGCGCCACCGCGAGCCCGGCCCGCGACCATCTCCGCGCCGCCGAGTTCCAGGCCTTCACCCGATGATCCCGCCCGGTACGGCTCCCACCCCGGCCCGGGGCGGGAGCCGTACCGTTCTCCACCGAAGTGAGCAATCCTCGCGAATTCCGAATCAATCACCATCCGTATCGAATCGGATTCTCTTTGCTACGTTCGGCTCCTCCGCATCACCGGCGAAGGAGTCTCCCGTGACACCTGTCTTCCGCACGTCCCTGCTGGCCTGTGCCGCCGCCGTGGCCGTGCCCCTGACGACGGGACCCGCCGCGGCGGCGGCCCCGCAGGGCGTGCCGAAGGGAGTGCAGAAGGTCGTCGTCATGAAGATCGTGGACGGCGACACGATCGACGTCCGCGCCGGCCGTACCGGCCCAGTCTTCCGCGTCCAGCTCCTGGAGGTCGACACCCCCGAACGCGGCCGGTGCTGGTTCAGGACCTCCTCCGCCCGCACCGCGACGCTCCTGCCCGTCGGCAAAAGCGCCTACCTGCTGAAGGACAGGGACCCGAAGGACCGCTACGGCCGCCACCTGCGCTACGCGTGGGGCGCGACCGGCACCTTCGTCAACCGTGACCTCGTGCGCTTCGGGTACGGCAGAGCCGTGCTCCACAAGCCGAACGACCGGTACATCGGCCTCATGCGGGCCGAGCAGGCCAAGGCGCGGCGGGACGGGCTCCGGATCTGGTCGGGCGGCTGCGACGGCACGGGCTCGACACCCGCACCGGCCCCAACCCGGACCCCGGATCCGCCGTCCACCGGGACCGACCCGCGCTTTCCCACCTGCGGCGCGGCCAACGCCGCGGGCTACGGACCGTACCGGCGGGGCACCGATCCGGAGTACGGCTGGTATCAGGACCGCGACGGCGACGGCCTCGTCTGCGAACGCTGACCCTCTGACCGCCGGATCAGGCCAGGTTGGTCTCCGGGGCGGCGAAGGGGACGATGTCGGGGGCGCCGAGGCGGATGGCGTCGGCCTCGTGGTCGGTGTCCTGCTCCTGGGAGAGCCGCTCCGCCTCGACGCGCTTGGTGTAGTACTCGATCTCGCGTTTGACCTGCTCGTCGTCCCACTCCAGCGGCCCGGCGAGCAGCGCGGCGGCCTCCTCGGCCACGGCCAGGCCCCGGTGGAAGGTCTCGATGGCGATGTGGGTGCGCCGGGCCAGCACGTCGTTGAGGTGCCGGGCGCCCTCGTGGGTGGCGGCGTAGACGACCTCGGCCCGCAGGTAGTCGTCCGCCCCGGTCAGCGGCCGGCCCAGCGACGGGTCCTCCTCGATCAGCGCCAGCACCTCGTCGATCATGGAACCGTACCGCTGGAGCAGGTGCTCGATCCGGGCCACGTGCAGCCCGGACGACCGGGCCAGCCGCTCGCGGGAGTTCCACAGCGCCTGGTGGCCCTCCGCCCCGGCCAGCGGGATCCGGTCGGTGCAGGAGGGCGGGACCCGCTGGTGCAGCCCGTGCGCGACCGCGTCCACCGCGTCCTTCGCCATGACCCGGTAGGTCGTGTACTTGCCCCCGGCCACCATGACCAGCCCCGGCACCGGGTGGGCCACCACGTGCTCGCGCGAGAGCTTGGAGGTCTCCTCCGACTCCCCCGACAGCAGCGGCCGCAGCCCCGCGTAGACGCCCTCGACGTCGTCGCGGGTGAGCGGCACCGAGAGCACCGCGTTGACGTGCTCCAGCACGTAGTCGATGTCGGAGCGGGAGGCCGCCGGGTGGACCTTGTCCAGGTCCCAGCGGGTGTCGGTGGTCCCGATGATCCAGTGGCGGCCCCAGGGGATGACGAACAGCACCGACTTCTCGGTCCGCAGGATGATCCCGGTGAGGGAGTGGATCCGGTCTCGCGGCACCACCAGGTGGACGCCCTTGGAGGCGCGCACGTGGATCTGCCCGCGTCCGCCGACCAGCTCCTGGATCTCGTCGGTCCACACGCCGGTGGCGTTCACCACCTGGCGCGCCCGCACCTCCAGGTCGGTCCCGGTCTCCAGGTCGCGCACCCGCACCCCGGTGACCCGCTCCCCCTCCCGCAGGAAGCCCGTCACCTGCGCCCGCGAGGCGACGTGCGCCCCGTAGCCGGCGGCGGTCCGCAGCATGGTCATCACGTAGCGGGCGTCGTCCACCTGCGCGTCCCAGTACTGCACCGCGCCGGAGAAGGCGGTACGGCGCAGCGCCGGGGCCAGCCGCAGCGCCCGCCTGCGCGACAGGTGCCGGTGGCCGGGGACGCCGCGGGCGAGCCCGGTGGAGAAGCCCAGGGTGTCGTACATCACCAGCCCGGTGCCGACGTACGGCCGCTCCCAGCCCAGATGGGTGAGCGGGAACAGGAACGGCACCGGCCGCACCAGGTGCGGGGCGATCCGCTGCAGCAGCAGCGCGCGCTCCTGGAGCGCCTCCCTGACCAGGTCGAAGTTGAGCTGCTCCAGATAGCGCAGGCCGCCGTGGATCAGCTTGGAGGAGCGGGAGGAGGTCCCCGAGGCGAAGTCGCGCGCCTCCAGCAGCCCGACGCTCAGCCCCCGCGTCGTCGCGTCGAGCGCGACCCCGGCGCCGACGACCCCGCCGCCGATCACCACCACGTCGAGCTCGGCGGACTCCATCTGCGCCAGTGCGGCGGACCTCTCGGCAGGGCCGAGCCGTGCGGTGCCCATACGCGCCGTCATGCTGCATCCCCCCGGGGTACGCGGATCGTCGTCTTGTCCGGGATATGTACCCCCGCCCCCGGACGTCACTACCAGCCGGTAGTCGTGCTCGCGGTGATTCGCACCACCATCGGTCAGGCGCGGACGACCTTCACGCCGGCGTCGGCGAAGCGGTCGGCGTCCTCGGCGGAGAGGCCCTCGTCGGTGACCAGCGTGCCGACGGCGTCCAGGGTGCAGATCCGGGCGAAGGCGCGGCGGCCGACCTTGGAGGCGTCCGCGACCACGACGACCTCGGCGGCCCGGCCGATCAGCAGGCCGTTGACGCTCGCCTCGCCCTCGTGGTGGGCGAAGGCCCCGGCCCCGGCGTCGATCGCGTCCACCCCCAGGAACGCGATGTCCAGCGTGATCTGCTCCAGCACCTCCGACGCCAGCGGCCCGATCAGCTCGTAGGACTGCGGCCGCGCCACCCCGCCGGTCACCACGATCTTGACGTTCTGCCGCACGGTCAGCTCGGCGGCGATGTTCAGGGCGTTGGTGACGACGGTGAAGCCGAACTCGGGATCGGCCCGTACGGCCAGCGCCCGCGCGACCTCCGAGGTGGTGGTGCCGCCGTTCATGCCGACGATCGCGCCGGGCGCCGCCAGCGCGGCGGCCGCCTCGGCGATCCGCTGCTTCTCCCCGGCGTGGCGCGCGGTCTTGTAGCGCAGCGGCAGGTCGTAGCTCACACTCTGCGCGACGGCCCCGCCCCGCGTGCGCATGAGCATCTGCTGCTGGGCCAGCTGGTCGAAGTCGCGCCGGATCGTCGCGGTGGAGACGTCCAGCCCCTCGGCGGCCTGCTCGACGGTCAGGCGGCCCTCCCGGGCGAGCAGTTCGAGGATCGCGTTCCAGCGCTCGTATCGGCTCACGGTCAACAGGGTGTCACAGCGCAGGATCAAAACCCACCTCTGCCCAAATATGCTCACTTCTGCTATAAATCACTCATAAATGAGCCGAACCGGGAGGCGTGTCGTGACCACCCACACCGAAGCAGAGATCGCGTCCCAGCCGGACTGCTGGCGCCGCGCCGCCGCCGCGGTCCCGGCCGACGCCCTCCCGCAGCCGGGCGAGCGGGTGGCCGTGGTCGGCTGCGGGACCTCCTGGTTCATCGCCCAGGCCTACGCCGCGCTCCGCGAGCGCGCCGGGCACGGCGAGACCGACGCGTTCGCCGCCTCCGAGGCGCCGGCCGGCCGCTCCTACGACCGGGTGCTCGCGCTGACCCGGTCCGGCACCACCACCGAGGTGCTGGACCTGCTGCGCGGCACGGGCACCCGGACCACCGCGATCACCGCGGACCCGGACTCTCCGGTCACGGCGCTGGCCGACCGGGTCGTCGTCCTCGACTACGCCGACGAGCGGTCGGTCGTGCAGACGCGGTTCGCCACCACCCAGCTGGCCCTGCTCCGCGCCCACCTCGGCGAGGACCTGACCGCCGCCGTCGCCGACGCCGAGCGCGCGCTCGCCGAACCGCTTCCCGCCGAAACGCTCACCGCCGAGCAGATCACCTTCCTGGGCCGCGGCTGGACGTACGGCCTGGCGCTGGAAGCGGGGCTGAAGATGCGCGAGGCCTGCCGCGCCTGGACCGAGGCCTACCCCGCGATGGAGTACCGGCACGGCCCGATCAGCATCGCCGGGCCCGGCCGGATCACCTGGATGCTCGGCGACGCCCCCGAGGGGCTGCGCGAGGAGGTGGAGGCGACCGGCGGTGCCTTCCTGGCCGGCGGCCTGGACCCGATGGCCGAGCTGGTGCGCGTCCAGCGGGTGGCGGCGGCCAGGGCCCTGGCCCGGGGGCTCGACCCGGACCGGCCGCTCCACCTGACCCGCTCGGTGATCCTCCCCGCCCGGGAGCCCCGGTGACCGGCCCCGCGACGGCCGCTCTCCCGACCGCCGCTCCCACGCCCTCCGCCTCCACCGCGGCCGGCCCAGCGGCCGCCGCCGATCCGGCAGCGCCCGATCCCACAGCGCCCGCCCCCTCCGCGCAGGCGGGAGAGGATGGGGCCATGAGCCTCACACTCGCCGACGCCCGCGTCGTCACCCCCGACGGTGTCCACGACGGCTGGCTGACCATCGAAGACGGCCGCATCACCCACGTCGGCCGGGGAAGCGCCCCCGGGCCGGGCCGCAGCCTCGGCGGCCGGTACGTCGTGCCGGGTTTCGTCGACATCCACAACCACGGCGGGGCGGGCGGCTCCTTCCCCGCGGGCGACCCCGAGCAGGCCGTCCGGATCGCGGCCCTGCACGCCCGGCACGGCACCACCACGCTCATGGCCAGCCTGGTCACGGCCTCCCCCGACCACCTGGCCCGGGCCGCCTCCGCCCTGGCCGACCTGTGCGAGGACGGCCTGCTGGCCGGGATCCACTTCGAGGGCCCCTACATCTCCAAGGCCCGCTGCGGCGCGCACAACCCCTCCCTGCTGCGCGAGCCCTCCCCCGGGGAGCTCCTCGGCCTGCTGAAGGCGGGGCGCGGGCACGTGCGCATGCTCACCATCGCCGCCGAGCTGCCGGGCGCGCTGGACACCATCCGGGAGGCCGTCGCCAACGACGTGATCGCCGCCCTCGGGCACAGCGACGCCGACTACGGGCAGACCCTCGCCGGGATCGACGCGGGCGCCCGCGTCGCGACCCACCTCTACAACGCGATGCCCCCGCTCGGGCACCGCGACCCCGGACCGGTCGCCGCCCTGCTGCAGGACGAGCGGGTCACGGTGGAGCTGGTCAACGACGGCGTGCACGTGCACCCCGCCATGCTCCGCCTGGCCTGCCGGGCCGCCGGGCCGGGCCGCACCGCGCTCGTCACGGACGCGATGGCGGCGGCCGGCGCGGGGGACGGGACCTACGACCTGGGCCCGCTCAAGGTCGAGGTGGCAGGCGGCGTCGCCCGCCTGGCGGGGGGCGGCTCCATCGCGGGCTCCACCCTGACCATGGACGCCGCCTTCCGGCGCGCCGTCCGCGAGCTCGGCCTGTCCCTGCCCGAGGCCGCCCAGGTCACCTCCCTCACCCCCGCCCGGGTCCTCGGCCTCGACGACCGCCTCGGCTCCGTCACCGCCGGCAAGCAGGCCGACCTGGTGGTCCTCGACGGCGATCTGGAGGTCGCCGGCGTCATGAAGCACGGAAGCTGGATCACGGAACCCTGATGCGCCCCGCCTCTCCCCCCGCCCGGGGCCCGGTCCTCACCGTCACCCTGAACCTGGCCCTCGACGTGACCTACACCGCCGACGGCGTCGACTGGGACGGCGTCAACCGGGTGCGGGCCGTGCACCGCAGGGCGGGGGGCAAGGGGGTCAACGTCGCCCGGGTCCTCGCCGGGCTCGGCTGCGACGTCCTGGTCACCGGCCTGTCCGGCGGCTCCAACGGCCGGGCCGCCGAGGCCGACCTCGCCGGGGCCGGGCTCCCCGCCGCGCTCACCCGCATCGGCGGGGAGTCCCGCGCCACCCTCGCGGTCTGCGACCTGCACCCGTCCGGACCGCGGCGTACGGCCCTGTTCAACGAGCCGGGGCCCGTCGTGTCGGGCGGGGAGCTGGCGGCGTTCCTCGCCGGTTTCGAGGCCCGTCTCGGCACTGCCGCGGCCGTGGTGGTCTCGGGGAGCCTGCCGCCCGGCGTCCCCGCCGGCTTCTACGCCGTCCTCGCCTCCCGGGCCCGCGAGCACGGCGTCCCGGTCATCGTGGACGCCGACGGCGAGGCGCTCCGGCACGCCCCGGCCGGCCGGCCCTCGATCGTCAAGCCCAACGCCGAGGAGCTCGCCCGCGCCCTCGCCGCGCCGCCCGGCGGCGGACCCGCCCGGCCGGGGACGGCCTCCCGGCCAGGGGACCGCGCGGGCAGGCTCTCCGGGGATGTGCTCGGCGGCGCCGAGGCGCTCCGGGAGGCGGGGGCCGGGGCGGTCGTCGTCTCCCTGGGGGCCGGTGGGCTGCTGGCCGTGACCTCCGAGGGCTCCTGGCGGGCCGCCATGCCGTACCGGGTGGAGGGGAACCCGACCGGGGCCGGCGACGCGCTGGTCGCCGGGCTGGCCCTGGGCCTGGTCGAGGGCTCCCCCTGGCCCGACCGGCTGCGTCGTGCCGCGGCACTGGGCGCGGCGGCGGTGGCGGCTCCGGTGGCCGGGGACATCGATGCGGACGTGTTCCGGGAGGTCCATCCCCTGATCCGGGTCGAGACCGCAGACCCGTAGCCACACCCTCGATCCCTGCCCCGACCTCCGCACACGCCCCGGTCCCGGACCTCCGCGCCCGTGCGGGCCCCGGCCCGCCGGGGTCGTCCCGAAAGCACCCGGTCACCCCTGAAAGGCCCCGCCATGCCCCTCGTCGGAATCGGCGACATCATCCGCGACGCCCCAGCGGGCGTCGGCGCCTTCAACGTCGTCCAGCTGGAGCACGCCGAGGCGATCGCCGCCGGGGCCGAGCGCGCCGGAGCACCGGTCGTGCTGCAGATCAGCGAGAACTGCGTGCGCTACCACGGCGCCCTCGCCCCCGTGGCCGCCGCCTCGCTGGCCGTCGCCCGGGCCGCCTCGGTGCCCGTGGCCGTCCACCTCGACCACGCGTGCGACCGCGCGCTGGTCGAGGAGGCCGTGGAACTGGGCATCGGGTCGGTCATGTTCGACGCCTCCGCGCTGCCCGACGAGGAGAACGCGGCGCTCACCGCGCAGGTGACCGCCTGGTGCCACCGGCGGGGCGTGTGGGTGGAGGCCGAGCTCGGCGAGATCGGCGGGAAGGACGGCGTGCACGCGCCCGGCGCGCGGACCAGGCCGCACGAGGCCGCCGGCTACGTCGCCCGCACCGGCGTCGACGCCCTCGCCGTCGCCGTCGGCAGCTCCCACGCCATGACGACGCGCGACGCCGTGCTCGACCTCGCCCTGATCGCCGAGCTGCGCGCCGCCGTCCCGGTCCCACTCGTGCTGCACGGCTCGTCCGGCGTGCCGGACGACACCCTGCGCGCCGCCGTACGGCACGGCATGAAGAAGATCAACATCGCCACCCACCTGAACAGGGCGTTCACCCGGGCGATCCGCGACCACCTGGCCGCCGCCCCGGAGGCGGTCGACCCCCGCGCCTACGTGCGGGCGGGCCGCGACGCCGTCGCCGCCGAGGTCGCCCGCCTCCTCGGCGTGCTCGGCGGTTGACCCGCCGCGGGCGCGCGGCCCGGGGGGAGCCGCCGGGAGGGGCGTACGGCCCGCACCGGCCGGGGCGTACGGCTCAGGAGCGGCCGGGGCGGCCCCGGCACGGGCGGCGCGCCCCTGGAGGGCGGCGGAGGGCCCGGCCCGCACGGGCGCCGGGGCCCTCCGCCGTCGCCGGGTCAGCGCTGCGGGGCGACGACGACCTCGACCCGCTGGAACTCCTTCAGGTCGGAGTAGCCGGCGGTGGCCATGGTGCGCCGGAGCGCGCCCATCAGGTTCATCGAGCCGTCGGCCACCGAGGAGGGGCCGTGCAGGATCTGCGCGAGCGTGCCGACCGTGCCGAACTCGACCCGCTTGCCGCGCGGCAGCTCCGGGTGCTGGGCCTCGGAGCCCCAGTGGAAGCCGCGGCCGGGCGCCTCGACGGCGCGGGCCAGCGGCGAGCCGACCATGACCGCGTCGGCGCCGCAGGCGATGGCCTTGGCGATGTCGCCGGAGGTGCCCATGCCGCCGTCCGCGATGACGTGGACGTACCGGCCGCCGGACTCGTCCATGTAGTCGCGGCGCGCCGCGGCCACGTCCGAGATCGCGGTGGCCATCGGCACCGCCACGCCCAGCACCGTGCGGGTGGTGTGCGAGGCGCCGCCGCCGAAGCCGACGAGCACGCCGGCCGCACCGGTCCGCATCAGGTGCAGCGCCGCGGTGTAGGTGGCGCAGCCGCCGACGATCACCGGGACGTCGAGCTCGTAGATGAACTGCTTGAGGTTGAGCGGCTCGGCCCGGCCCGAGACGTGCTCGGCCGAGACCGTGGTGCCGCGGATCACGAAGATGTCCACGCCCGCGTCGATGACGGCCTTGTGGTGCTGGACCGTGCGCTGCGGGGAGAGGCGGACCGCCGTGGTGACCCCGGCCGCGCGGATCTCCTCGATCCGGCGGCCGATCAGCTCTTCCTTGATCGGCTCCTCGTAGATCTTCTGCAGGCGCCTGGTGGCCGGTTCGCCCTTGAGCTCGGCCACCTCCTCCAGCAGCGGCACCGGGTCCTCGTAGCGGGTCCACAGACCCTCCAGGTCCAGCACCGCCAGACCGCCGTGCCGGCCCACCTCGATCGCGGTCTGCGGCGAGACCACGCTGTCCATGGGGCTCACCACGAGGGGCAGCTCGAACCGGTAGGCGTCGATCTGCCAGGCGATCGAGACCTCCTCGGGGTCGCGGGTCCGCCGGGAGGGGACGATGCCGATCTCGTCCAGCGCGTAGGCACGGCGTCCGTTCTTGCCGCGGCCGATCTCCACCTGAGTCATGTTCCGTATCTTTCCCATCTCACGCGCGTACGGCCCACGCCTCCCGGCGTGGGCCGTACCTGTGTCCGACCGGCCCGCACGCCGATGTTCAGCGGCGGTGGTAGTTCGGCGCCTCGACCGTCATCTGGATGTCGTGCGGGTGGCTCTCCTTGAGGCCCGCGGCGGTGATCGGCATGAGCTCGCACGAGGTGTGCATCTCGGCGATCGTGCGGCACCCGGAGTACCACATGCCCTGGCGCAGGCCGCCGACGAGCTGGTGGGCGACCGCGGAGACCGGCCCGCGGTAGGGCACCTGGCCCTCGATGCCCTCGGGGATGTACTTGTCCTCGCCGCCGACGTCGGCCTGGGCGTAGCGGTCCTTGCTGAAGGACGCCCCGCCGCGCTCGCGGTTGCGGACCGCGCCGAGCGAGCCCATGCCGCGGTAGGACTTGAACTGCTTGCCGTTGATGAAGATCAGCTCGCCCGGGGACTCCTCGCAGCCCGCCAGCAGCGAGCCCAGCATCACCGTGTCGGCGCCGGCCGCGATGGCCTTGACGATGTCGCCGGAGTACTGCAGGCCGCCGTCGCCGATCACCGGCACCCCGGCCGGGCCGCAGGCCAGCGAGGCCTCGTGGATGGCGGTCACCTGCGGGGCGCCGACCCCGGCGACCACGCGGGTGGTGCAGATGGAGCCGGGGCCCACACCGACCTTGACCGCGTCGGCGCCGGCGTCGATCAGCATCTGGGCGCCCGCCCGGGTGGCGATGTTCCCGCCGATCACGTCGACCCGGCTGTTGGCCTTGATCTTCGCGATCATGTCGGCGAGGCCCTTGGAGTGGCCGTGCGCCACGTCCACGATGATCACGTCGACGCCGGCCTCGATCAGCGCCGCCGCCCGCTGCTCGGCGTCGCCGCCGACGCCGATGGCCGCCCCCACGACGAGCCGGCCGTCGGCGTCCTTGGTGGCGAGCGGGTACTGCTCGCTCTTGGTGAAGTCCTTGACCGTGATCAGGCCGTGCAGCCGCCCGGCCCGGTCGACCAGCGGGAGCTTCTCGATCTTGTTCTTCCGCAGCAGCGCGAACGCGTCGTCCCTGGAGACCCCCACCGGCGCGGTGACCAGCGGCATCGCGGTCATGACCTCGCGCACGGGCCGGCTGTGGTCGGTCTCGAAGCGCATGTCCCGGTTGGTGACGATGCCGACCAGCACGCCGTCCGCATCCGTCACCGGGACGCCGGAGATCCGGTAGGTCGCGCAGAGGCGCTCGACGTCGGCGAGCGTGTCGTCCGGCGAGCAGGTGATCGGGTTGGTGACCATCCCGGCCTCGGACCGCTTGACGAGGTCGGCCTGCCCGGCCTGGTCCTCGACGGACAGGTTGCGGTGCAGGATGCCGATGCCGCCCTGACGGGCCATGGCCACCGCCATGCGCGCCTCGGTGACCGTGTCCATCGCCGCGGAGACGAGCGGGATGCGCAGGGTGATCCCGCGCGAGAGGCGGGTGGTGGTGTCCGCCTCGCCCGGCTGCAGGTCGGAGTAGGCGGGAACGAGGAGCACGTCGTCAAACGTCAGCCCCGGCTCGGTGAACTTGGCCATCATTCTCCTGGCGAGGGACTGCCGGGGTCGTCCGGCAGGGGAATCGCTTCCCTTTGCGGTTCTGGCGGTCTGAACGGTCAGGGCGCGAGGACGCGGCCGTCGCCGGCCCCTCCTCGGGGACGGCGGGGTGGCCGCCTTCCGCTCCCGGAGCGGGGGAGCCGCCTGCGCCCCTCCGGCCACGACGCGCTCTGTGGGAATCCCGGGTGGAGAAAGCCGCCCCCGCCACAGTTTAGGGTCTGCCCCCCGGAGCGCCGAACGGCAGGGGGAGGCGGGACGGAGCGGACGCCCGGAGACGCCGCGGGAGGCCGAGCGGTCGGTGACCCGCTCGGCCTCCCGTCACCGGCAGCGTCGCGATGAGCCCGGATGCCGCCGGACCCCCCTCCGTGTCCGAGCGGCGGAGCCCCTCGCTCGCGGTGCCGACGCCATGTCATGGTCGTCCCGCCTTCCACCGCGCGCAATGGTCGAAGCTGCAACTGCACGAAGCTGCACCCGGATCCGCCGATCGCACCAAGGCCCGGACAGGAGCAGAACGCCGGGTTATCCTCTCGACACGTCCTGTTCATCCCAGGAGCCCCCGTCGATGCCTGCCGACACCTCCGACCCGCTCGCCGCCCTGGGCCTGACCCCCGCCCAGACCGCGCTGTACGACGCGGTGCTCCGCCTGCACCGCGCCACCTGCGCCAAGCTGGCCGAGGCCGTCGGCGACCCCCCCGAGTCGCTGCACCGCGAGCTGACCACCCTGGTACGGCTGGGCGTGGTCGACGAGCAGGCCGGAGAGTACCTCGCACGGCACCCGGCCGCCGCCCTCGGCCGCCTGATCGCCGACCGGCTGGACCACCTCGCCGAGGAGAGCCGCAGGATCGACTCGGTGCTGGGCTCGATCCGCCACCTCATCCACCAGTACGACGCCGGCCGCGACCAGCAGACCGGGCAGTTCCCGGTCGAGCTGGTCGGCGGGGCCTACGAGCTCTACGAGAGCGTGATCGGCATGGCCGTCCAGGCGCCCCCGCTGCGGCTGCTCACCGCCGTCCCGGACCGGCGGACGATGAGCGACTTCACCCAGCGCTACGCCGACCAGTGGATCGCGGCCCAGCACCGGGGCCTGCTCTCCTGCCGCGCCCTCATCCCGGCGGACCTGCTGCAGATGCCCGGCCTGCCGGAGAAGCTCGCCCGGTTCGAGCGCGCCGGGGCGCGGATCCGGACCGTCGGCTCGGTGCCGAGCTGGTTCCTCGTCGCCGGGGACGACGTGGCGGGCCTGCCCGCCCGGTGGGGCGGCACCCTGGCCGAGAGCGCCTACCGCTTCCACCTGGTCCGCGCCTCCGTCGTGGTGGCCGCGCTGCACACGCTGTTCGAGGAGCTGTGGGCGCGGGCCGCGCCCCTGCCGTGGACGCACACCGACGACGGCGTGGTCCGGGTGCTCCGGCTGGCCTCGCAGGGCGTGGGCGACGAGGCGATCGCCCGGCAGCTCGGCGTCTCCGTCCGGACCGTCCGCGCCCGTTTCGCCGACGCGATGACCCGGCTGGGCGCGCAGTCCCGTTTCCAGGCGGGCGTGGAGGCGGCCCGCCGGGGATGGCTCGCGGAACGCCCGGGTTCGCACCCTGCCCGGCACCCCTAGGCCATAAAGTGGAACCGTGCTGGAAGACGTCCCTCGCGACCCGTTCGCGGACGACCCCGACGACCCGGCCGCCGCGCTGGGTGATTCCGACGCCCCCGAGCCCCTGACGCCCGCCGAGCGCGACGAGGCGGTCACCGATCTCGCCGACGTGGAGGTCTTCCGCTCCCTGCTCGAACCCCAGGGGGTCTTCGGGCTGGTCCTCGACTGCCCGGAGTGCGGCGATCAGCACTATTTCAACTGGGAGCTGCTCCGCGGAAACCTGCGCCAGATGATCGACAACGGTAAGCCGCAGGTGCACGAGCCCGCCTACGAGCCCAATCCCACCGACTACGTGAGCTGGGACTACGCCCAGGGCTACGCCGACGGCGTGATCGACACCGAGGAGAGGCACTGACCGGCGGCGAGGTCGTGGTCGACGTCCTCGATCAGCGCTGACAGCAACCGGACGACGTCGTCCGCCACCGGGACGGGCTCCCTCCGGGAGAGCGACTGCAGGAGAGCGTCGGTCCCGGCCACGGCCGGGTCCCCGTCCGGCCCGTATCTCCTGGCCGGACGCCGCGGATGAACCGTGGTCAAGCTATCGACTCCAGCTCGGCCAGCGCCCGCAGTCTGGCGAGCGCACGATGCTGGGCGACGCGAACCGCACCGGGTGACATACCGAGTACATTACCCGTCTCCTCGGCCGACAGGCCCGACACCACCCTGAGCATCAGCAGCTCGCGCTGGTTGTCCGGGAGGCGGGAGAGCAGCCGGCGCGCGTGCTCGGCCTCGATGTAGCGCACCACGGTCTCCTCCGGGCCCGGGCCCTCGTCGGGCCCGTCGGGGAGGTCCTGGGTCGGCACGGCCGAGCGCACCGAGCTCCGCAGCGCGTCGGCCACCTTGTGGGAGGCGATGCCGAAGACGAAGGACGCGAACGGGCGCCCCATGTCGCGGTACCGGGGCAGGGCGGACAGGACCGCGATGCACACTTCCTGGGCCACGTCGTCCGCAATGTGATATTGGCCGGAAACCCGGCCGAGGCGGGCGCGGCAATAGCGCACCACCATCGGGCGCAACTGCGCGAGCAAGGATTCGATCGCACTGCGATCCCCCTGAACGGCGAGGCTCGTCAGATCCTTGAGATCGTCTTTGTGGACGACCCCGTCAGATCTCGTCGCAAGCCTTACCCCACTCTTGGCGTCGGCGACGCATCCCTCGGTCACGTAGGCATGATGCCCGCACTGATCGGACCTGTCGTCATGGCAAACGGCTACGGATTGGTCACATTGAGGCGGCGGCAGCGAACGGTAATCAACCGGCTACACTGAGATTTTTCGCCTCACCGGAAATTTCGGCGGATCGCTAAACATGTCGGTTATTTGTTATATAGCACGCAAGACGTAACACCGGCCGCGCCGGACGCTTTGCCGCACTTTCGGATTTCCCCGGAAAACGTACGGCCCGCACCCCGGGAGGGGTGCGGGCCGTACCGGGTCCCGACGGAGATCAGTGACCGTGGCCGTGACCGTGGCCGTGGCCGCCGGCGGCCGGGGCCTCCTCCTCGGGCTTGTCCACCACGAGGGCCTCGGTCGTCAGCAGCATGCCGGCGATGGAGGCCGCGTTCTGGACGGCCGAGCGGGTGACCTTGACCGGGTCGATGACACCCTGGGCGATCAGGTCGCCGTACTCGCCGGTGGCGGCGTTGAGGCCGTGGCCGACGGGGAGCTCGGTGACCTTGGAGGTCACGACGTAGCCCTCGAGGCCGGCGTTCTCGGCGATCCAGCGGGCCGGCTCGACGAGCGCCTTGCGGACCACCGCGACACCGGTCGCCTCGTCGCCGGTGAGGTCCAGGTCGCCCAGGACCTTGGCGACGTGCACGAGCGCGGAGCCACCGCCGGAGACGATGCCCTCCTCGATCGCGGCGCGGGTCGCGGAGATGGCGTCCTCGAGGCGGTGCTTCTTCTCCTTGAGCTCCACCTCGGTGGCCGCGCCGACCTTCAGCACGCAGACGCCGCCGGAGAGCTTCGCGAGGCGCTCCTGGAGCTTCTCGCGGTCCCAGTCGGAGTCGGACTGCTCGATGGCGAGCTTGATCTCCTTGACGCGGTCCGCGATCGCCTGCGCGTCACCGGCGCCGTCCACGACCGTGGTGTTGTCCTTGGTGATCACGACGCGGCGGGCGGTGCCGAGCACCTCGGTGCCGACGTGCTCCAGCTTGAGGCCGACCTCCTCGCTGACGACCTGGCCGCCCGTGAGGATGGCCATGTCCTGCAGCATCGCCTTGCGGCGGTCACCGAAGCCCGGAGCCTTGACGGCGACGGAGGTGAAGGTGCCGCGGATCTTGTTCGTCACCAGGACCGCGAGGGCCTCGCCCTCGACGTCCTCGGAGATGACGAGCAGCGGCTTCTTCGTCTGGGCGACCTTCTCCAGCAGCGGCAGGAAGTCCGCGACAGAGGTGATCTTGGCCTGGTGGATCAGGATGAAGGGGTCCTCCAGGACCGCTTCCATCCGCTCCTGGTCCGTCACCATGTAGGGCGACAGGTAACCCTTGTCGAACTGCAGACCCTCGGTGAACTCCAGCTCCATGCCCATGGAGTTGGACTCCTCGACGGTGATGACACCGTCCTTGCCCACCTTGTCGAACGCCTCGGCGATCAGCTCGCCGATCTTGGCGTCCTGCGCGGAGATCGTCGCGACGTGCGCGATCTCCTTCTTGTCCGCGACCGGGCGGGCGGACTCGATCAGCTTGTCGCTGACGGTCCTGGCCGCGAGGTCGATGCCGCGCTTGAGGGAGAGCGGCTGGGCCCCGGCGGCGACGTTGCGCAGACCCTCGCGGACCATCGCCTGGGCCAGGACGGTCGCGGTGGTCGTGCCGTCGCCGGCGATGTCGTTGGTCTTGGTGGCGACCTCCTTGGCCAGCTGGGCGCCGAGGTTCTCGTACGGCCCCTCCAGCTCGACCTCACGCGCGATGGTGACACCGTCGTTGGTGATGGTCGGCGCACCGAACTTCTTGTCGATGACGACGTTGCGGCCCCGCGGGCCGAGGGTCACCTTGACGGCGTCCGCCAGGGCGTTCACACCACGCTCGAGAGCGCGGCGCGCGTCCTCCTCGAAAGACAGGATCTTCGGCATGACAGTCCTCTCTGAAAAGCACGTCGGCGCATCAAAGCCCCGGGCGCAGACAGCGGCCCGGGGCTCGATACGTCATCTCCGGTGAAGCGTGAGCTACTTCTCGATGATCGCGAGCACGTCACGGGCGGAGAGCACGAGGTACTCCTCGCCGCCGTACTTCACCTCGGTGCCGCCGTACTTGCTGTAGAGAACGATGTCGCCCTCGCTCACGTCGAGCGGGATGCGCTTCTCGCCCTCCTCGTCCCAGTTGCCCGGACCCACCGCGAGGACCTTGCCCTCCTGCGGCTTCTCCTTGGCGGTGTCCGGGATGACCAGACCGGAAGCGGTGGTCTGCTCCGCCTCGAGCGGCTGGACCACGATGCGGTCGCCGAGCGGCTTAACGGGAACCTTGGTGGCGGTCGTCACGTCGGACCTCCCCTTCTGATTTGAATGATCTAGAAGAGGCGACCAGCGGTCTGCCGTCGCGGGTGCCAGACCTGACCTCGTCGCATGGATTGGCACTCTCAAGGGGAGAGTGCCAATACGGAACAGTATGCAAGGAGGCCTTGACAGTCAACACGAACCGCCCTGTCTGCGCTTCGGGCGAACACCGCCACCCTCCCGGCGCCCCGCGACCGGCGGTTCCGCCCCTCCGGGCCGGCGGCGCCTCCGTCCGCACCGGCGGTTTCCCGTACGCACCGGCCCCCTCCCCGCATCGCGGACGACCCCCTCCCCGCACCCGCGCATCGCGCCGTCCCGCCATCGGACTGCATCCCCGAACGACGTCCCCGGAGAAATCGCGGGCGGAAAACACACCTCCCTTATCCGTCACCACAATCACCGGGCGACCGGTTCACACATATGAAACACACGCGAACACCGGTCATCGGTCGGCGTACGGACTCACACACTTCTCCCTGCAATAGGCATTCTCGGGCCGCACGACCCCCGCGTTTCCCTCTGGAACGGCAAAGATTCGACAAGATGAAACGATCCCGGAGTCGGCCCGAGCCCTCCACGGGCGAATTCCCGAGGCGCCGCGGAGGTCCGACGCCCGGTCCGCACGGAACCCGGAGCCGCTCTCGTTCCGGCACGACTCACATCACAGCAAAGACAGACATATCCGCATCATGAAACCCGCCACCGCCCCTGACCGCACCACCCGGATCGGGGGAACATACGGGGAGACAACCGGGCACCGACGGGAATGTGACCTGATGACCACGAACGGTAACGAGGAAGGCGCTACGGTGAACGACATGACCAGCACGATGAGCGAAGAAGATGTCACGGAACGCGAGGATCGTGACCCGCTCGCCGACTGGCCCTCCCCTCCGCCCGGCGGGTGGACGGCCGATGATCTGGACCGGCTCCCCCAGGACGGCCCCAACGGCGAGCCCGACTTCTTCAAACGCATCGAACTCCTCGACGGAGCACTCATCTTCATGTCCCCCCAGAAGCGCTTCCACGAGTACGTCCTGTACGGACTCCGGACCAGCCTGAACTCCCAGGTCCCCGATCACCTCAAAGCGGTGATGCAGATGGACGTGGTTCTGGGCCCGAGACAGCGTCCCTGCCCGGACGTGCTGGTCGTCGACAGGAGCGCGGCGAAGGACCGGTCCCGTACCGCGTACACACCCGCGGAGGTGAAGCTCGTGATCGAGGTCGTCTCGCCCGAGTCCGAGTTCCGCGATCACGAGGTCAAGCCCGCGCGATACGCCGGAGCCGGCATCCCGCACTTCTGGCTGGTGGAGAACCACGCGGACGAACCCGTGGTCCACGTCTACCAGCTCGACCGGGTCACCCGCTCCTATGTCGTCACCGGCATCCACCACGGCCGCCTCAAGCTCGCCGACCCCTTCCCCCTCGACATCGACCTCACCGAGCTGCCCGACTGAGCGGAGACCCGGCGGTCTCCCCAGGCGGTAGCGTCGGGCGGCGTGGACCTTGACGCATTCCGTGAGCTGCTGACGCCGCGCGGCCAGGAGGCCCTGGGGGCCGCGGCCGAGCTCGCCGGGGGCGACCCCGTGGCGGCCGTGACCCGGCTCAGGAAGACCTACGACGCCGATCTCACCTCGGCGGCGCTCGGCCAGGCCGTGCTCAGGCGGCGGGCGCGGGAGAAGTTCGGCGCCGACGCCGACCTGATGTACTTCACCCCCCACGGCCTGGAGCAGGCCACCCGCCGCGAGGTCGCCGACCACCGCGCCCGGCGGATCCCCGCGGGCTCCCGGGTCGCCGACGTCTGCTGCGGCATCGGCGGCGACCTGCTCGCCCTGGCCAGGGCGGGCTGCACGGTGGAGGCCGTGGACGCCGACCCGCTCACCGCCGCCGTCGCCCGGGCCAACGCCGACGCCCTGGGGTTCGGCGACCGCGTCACGGTCCGCGCGGCCGGCGCCGACACGGTCGACCCGGCCGCCTTCGACGTGCTGTTCGCCGACCCGGCCCGCCGTACGGCGCGCGGCAGGACCTTCGACCCCCTGGCCTACTCCCCGGCCTGGCCCGAGGTGCTGGCGATGGTCGCCGCGGCGCGGGCGGCCTGCCTGAAGGTCGCTCCCGGCATCCCGTACGAGTTCATCCCCGCCGGGGCCGAGGCCGAGTGGGTCTCCCACCGGGGCGAGGTCAAGGAGGCCGTGATCTGGGCGGGCGCGCTGGCCGGCGGGGCGGAACGGCGGGCCACGATGCTGCCGTCCGGCCTGACGATGACGCCCGATGCCGGCCTCGGACCGGTGGAGGTCGGCCCCATCGGCCGCTACGTCTACGAGCCGGACGGCGCGGCGATCCGGTCCCACCTCGTCGCGGAGGTCGCCGCGCTGGTCGGCGGGCGCCTGATCGACCCGCACATCGCCTACATCACCTCCGATGCCCTCGCGGAGACCCCGTGGGCGTCCCGCTACGAGGTGCACGAGGTGCTGCCGTTCTCGCTCAAGCGGCTGCGGGCGGCGCTCCGGGAACGCGGCGTCGGGAACGTGACGATCAAGAAGCGCGGGTCCGCGGTCGACGTCGAGCGGCTCCGGAAAGACCTCCGCCTTTCCGGAAAGAAATTCACAACGGTTATTCTCACCCGAGTCATCGACAGGCCTTTTGTCCTTGTTTGCGACCCGTGCTGATCTGCCCGGAACCGTAAATCCGGGAAATCCGTCGACAATCGCGATCTTTTAAAGCCGGATTCGAAAAACCTTGATCCAGACGCTATCGTTGCGCCCCGGGAGTCGTTCCCGTCAGCGGTTCGACCGCGTTTAACAACAGCCGGACCAATCCCACCGCGCGGCTGACCGTCGGCGAGTGAAGGAGCTTTTCGGTGGATCACTCCAACCAGACCCTGCTGCAGGCCGGCGGCCAGACCGCCATCCCCGACCGGATGCGGGAGCTCCTCGCCCGCGCCGCCCAGGACCACGTCTACGAGCAGCGCACGCAGGGCGCGGTGCTGGACGAGATCCGCCAGCGGCTCGAAGGCATGGAGTGGCTGCTGCGCGAGGTCAGGGAACGCGAGCTCGGCGGGCTGAACGGCACGCTGGAGTCCGTCCACGGCCGCCTGGACGACATCGCCGTACGGCCTCCGACCTGGGCGGAGGGACTCGCCCAGCACGTCGAGGCGGTCCGCGACCACGTCGACGCCGTCGGCGAGCGCGTCGGCGCGGTGGGGCAGCGGATCGACTCCGTGGGCCAGCGCGTCGACACCGTCGGAGAGCGGGTCACCCCCGTCGAGGAGCTGCCGAGCCTCTGGGCCGACCTCGGCACCGTCAGCGAGAACATGGACGAGGCGCTCACCCGCCTCCAGGCGATCCTCGACGGCACCAGGGGCGTCGGCGACCGGATGGACGAGTTCGCCGGGCGCCTCGGCCAGTTCCAGGAGAACATGGAGGCCGCGGCCGGCCGGTTCACCCGCCTGGACAAGTCGCTCACCGAGCTCTCCCAGCGCACCGAACGGGTGGAGAACGGCCTGGCCGAGCTCGCGGCGGGGGTGCGGGAGTCCGTGGACACCGCCGTCGGCCGCCTTCTCGACGCGATCGGGCAGGTGAGCGGGAAGGTCGAGCAGGCGGTGGTCCGGGTGGACGACCGGGTGGACGGCGTCGAGAGCCGCATCGACCGGGTCGACACCCGCCTGACCTCGGTGGACGGCCGCCTGGAGACCTCCGACGACCGCCTGGCCGGGATCGGCGACCACCTGGCGGCGGTGGACGGCCGCCTGGTCTCACTGGACGGCCGGCTGGCCTCGGTGGACGGCCGCCTGGAGACCACGGACGGCTGCCTGGCCGACATCGACGGCCGGATGAGCGGCGTCGAGACCCGCCTGGGCGGCGTGGACTCCCGCATCGCCTCGGTGGACACCCGGATCGCCTCGGTGGACACCCGGATCGGCGAGATCGGCACCCGCCACGACGGCCGCCTGGACAACCTCGACGAGCGCCTCGACGACATCGAGGGCCGCGTCACGAGCCGGATCGACGTCGTCGACGCCCGCCTGTGCGCGCTGGACAGCCGCGCGGAGAAGGCCGGCGAGCAGCTGGAGGCCGTCGACGACCACGTCGAGGCCGTCAACCAGCGGGTCAGCCAGCTCCCCGCCACCCTCAACATCAGCGAGGTCCACAAGCGCGTCGGCGAGCTCATCTCCGCCCAGACCGACGGGCAGGAGCAGCGCTTCGACACCCTGGACGAGCGCCTGGCCCAGGCCGAGGCCGCCCTCGCCCCGCTGGCCGACATGCTCCGCGCCCAGCCCGACCGCGAGCAGCTCGCCGAGGCCCTCGGTGAGATCGTGGACCCCGTCCGCACCGATCTCACCCGCCGCCTCGGCGCGCTGGAGGAGACCATGCTCGCCCTGGCCGAGGCGCTCCTGCGGCCCACCCGCACGAAGGACTGACGTCCGGGTACGGCTCTCCGGGCCCCGGTCCTCACGGTGGAGGACCGGGGCCCTTCCATTGCCGGAGGCCGGGGCCCCGGAGGCGTCCGCCGGCGAGCCCACGGCCGGGAACGCCGAGAGGCCACCGCGGGAGGTAACGACCCGCAGGCCGGGAACGCTGAGAGCCCGCCGTCAGAGGGCGCAGGCCCCCTCGCCGGACATCGCCTCGGGGCAGACGTTCTCCCGCACCACGCCCAGCAGCGAGAGCAGCGTCTCGACCTGTCCGGGGGTCAGCCCGCGGGTCATCCGGCGGTGGAGCTCCGTCGCGACCCGCTCCACCTCGGGGCGGAGGGCGTCACCCGCCGGCGTCGTGCTCACGATGCTGATGCGGCGGTTGGCGGGGGACGGGCTCCGGCTGACGAACCCGCTCCGCTCCAGGCGCTGCAGCATCTTGGTCATCGTGGACACGTCGATGCCGAGGATCCTGGCCAGCGCGTTCTGCGACTGCGGCCCGTTCTCCCACAGGGCGGTAAGGGCGCGGTCCTGCCCCGGGTAGAGGTCGATCTCCGCCAGCAGCGCGGCGAGCAGCACCCGGTGGCCCCGCGCCGTCTGGGCCATCAGGCAGCTCAGCCCGTCGGGGTCCTCCGTGCCGCACGCCGTCGGGTAGGCCGTCTCCTCCGCCGTCATCGGCTCCGCCATGTCCGCCTCCCTTTCCCGGCACAGCCTACCGCTTGCATATTGGTCGGCCAAGTTGTAGAACTAACCATTGGTCGGCCAAGTTGGTCGCCCAAGAAAGGAAGAGCCATGCCGTTCAGCGCCTTCGAACTCGGTCGCCTCCAGCTGCCCAGCCGCCTGGTGATGGCCCCCATGACCCGGTCCCGGGCCTACGTGGACGGGATCCCCTCCTCCCTCACCGCCCTCTACTACGCCCAGCGCGCCTCGGCCGGTCTGATCGTCACGGAGGGGATCCAGCCGAGCCCGGCCGGCAAGGGCTACATGGACACGCCGGGGCTGCACACCGACGAGCAGGTCGCGGGCTGGCGCGAGGTGACCGACGCCGTGCACGCGGCGGGCGGCCGGATCTTCGCCCAGCTCATGCACGCCGGCCGGATCGGCCACCCCGACAACACCGGCGCGCTCCCCGTCGCGCCCTCGGCCGTACGGGCCGCGGAGCAGATGTTCACCCCGAACGGCATGCAGGACCTCCCCGTCCCGGTGGAGCTGACCACCGCCGAGGCCGAGGCGACCGTACAGGACTTCGCGGACGCCGCCCGGCGGGCGGTGGACGCCGGTTTCGACGGGGTCGAGCTGCACGGCGCCAACGGCTACCTCATCCACCAGTTCCTGTCGCAGAACGCCAACCTGCGCGACGACCGCTTCGGCGGATCCGTCGAGGGCAGGATCCGGTTCGCCGTGGAGACCGCCCGGGCGGTCGTGGAGGCGATCGGCGCGGACCGCGTCGGCATCCGCATCTCCCCCGCCACCGGCGCCCAGGACCTCGTGGAGGACGACGCCCACGTGGTATACCCGGCGCTGCTGTCCGCCCTCGCCGAACTCGATCTCGTCTACGTGCACCACCTGGCGGGCGGCTCCGAGGAGATCGACGGGCGGATCCGCGACCTGTGGCCGAACGCGCTCATCGTCAACGACCCCTCGGCCGCCCACCCGGCCGAGGCCGCGGACCGGTGGCTGGGCCGGGGCGCGGACCTGGTGGCGCTGGGCAAGTACTTCCTGTCCAATCCCGACCTGCCGCTCCGCCTCCGTCTGGGCGCGCCGCTCAACGAGCCCGACTTCAGCACGGCCTTCGGCGGCGACCACCGCGGCTACACCGACTATCCCGCGCTCTCCCTCCACCCGGCCGGCGAGCCCGTCCTCGGCTGAGAGCGGTTCACCCTCAGGGACCGGAACGGGTGTCCGGTCGGCCCGAACGGTCCGGTCACGGGCGGGCGGCAGGCACGGGCGGGCGGCTCAGACGTGGACGGGCGGCTCAGACGTGGACGGTGGTGATCGGCAGGGAGGAGTCGGCCGGGATGTCCAGCGGGGAGGGGGACACCCCGGCGGCGACCAGGTCCGAGCCGAGAGCCGCCACCATGGCGCCGTTGTCGGTGCACAGGCCCGGACGGGGGACGCGCACCCGGACCCCCGCCGCCTCGCAACGCTCCTGGGCCAGCGCCCGCAGCCGCGAGTTGGCCGCCACGCCGCCGCCGATCAGCAGGTCGGCGACCCCGTGCTCCCGGCAGGCCGCCAGGGCCTTGCGGGTCAGCACGTCGACCACGGCCTCCTGGAACGAGGCCGCCACGTCGGGCACGTGGACCGGCTCACCGGCCTTCTCCCTGGCCTCGACCCACCGCGCCACGGCCGTCTTCAGGCCGGAGAACGAGAAGTCCAGGGTCCCGTCGTCGTACTTGCCCCGGGGGAACGCCACGGCCGTGCCGGAGCCCTCCCGGGCCACCCTGTCGATGTGCGGTCCGCCCGGGAAGGGCAGGCCGAGGACCCGGGCCACCTTGTCGAACGCCTCACCGGCGGCGTCGTCCACCGTGGAGCCGAGCGGGATCACCTCCCGCGCCACGTCCGGCACCAGCAGCAGCGAGGAGTGCCCGCCCGAGACGAGCATCGCGATGCACGGCTTGGGCAGGGCGCCGTGTTCGAGCTGGTCCACGGCCACGTGGGCGGCCAGGTGGTTCACCCCGTAGAGCGGCACGCCCATGCCCAGCGCGTAGGCCTTCGCCGCCGCCACGCCCACGAGCAGCGCCCCGGCCAGCCCGGGACCGGCGGTCACGGCGACCGCGTCGATGTCGGACAGGCGCAGGCCGGACTGCTCCAGGGCCCGCTCGACGGTCGGCGCCATCGCCTCCAGGTGCGCGCGGGAGGCGACTTCGGGGACGACTCCGCCGAAGCGGGCGTGCTCCTCGACGCTGGACGCGATCGTGTTGGCCAGCAGGGTGTGGCCCCGCACGATGCCGACGCCGGTCTCGTCGCAGGAGGTCTCGATCCCCAGGACCAGAGGTTCGTCACGCATTGAGATCCTTCTTCATCATGATCGCGTCGGTGCCGTCGGAGTAGTAGCCCCGGCGCAGGCCGATCCGCTCGAAACCGAACCGGTCGTAGACCGCCTGGGCCTCCGGGTTGTCGGCGCGGACCTCCAGGAAGACCGAGCGGGCGCCCCGCCGTACGGCCTCCGCCAGCAGCTCGGCCAGCATGGCGCCGCCGATCCCGGCCCTGCGGTGGCCCGCGGAGACGGCGATGGTCTGCACGTCGGCCTGGTCCCCCGCGGCGGCCAGGCCCGCGTAGCCGACGATCCTGTCGCCCGTCAGGGCCACCACGTAGTGCCGGGTCCGCGGCTGGTCGGCCAGCTCGCCGCGGAGCATGCCCTCGCTCCACGCGTCGGCGGGGAAGGTCTCCCGTTCGAGCTCCATCACCGCCGGCAGGTCGTCTGCGGTCATCCGCCGGAGCACCGCGCCCCCGGCGCCCCCGGCGCCCCCGGCGCCCCCGGTCTCCTCGCCGCTCCCGGTGTCCCCGCCGGGGGCCGCACCCGTGCCGGGCCCCTCGCTCACCTGGTGACCTTCTTCGGCGCGGAGGGCACCTGGGCGTCGGGACGGCGCAGGTAGATCGGACGGGGCGGGCTCAGCACCGGGTGCGTGCCGGCCGCCACGACCTCCGCCAGATCCGGCTGCCCCAGCTGCGCGGCGGCCAGCGCGGCCAGCGCCCCCGCACCGGGGTACTCGGGCGCGTCCGCCAGCCGTGAGGCGCCGACGACCTCGGCGTACATCCGCGCGCCGGCGCCGACGACCGGCAGATCGCCGGGCAGGTCCTGGGGCTTGTCCACCGCGGGCCCGGACAGCCGGGTCCGCGCGTCGGCGTAGTGGCCCCAGAAGACCTCCCTGCGCCGGGCGTCGGTGGCGACCAGGAACGGCTCGGACAGGCCGCTGCCGTAGGCGAGGGCGTCGAGCGTGCACACGCCGTACGCGGGCACCCCCAGGGCGGTGGCCAGGGCCTGGGCGGTCACCAGGCCGACCCGCAGGCCGGTGTAGGGACCGGGGCCGGAGCCCGCCACGATCGTCGTGACGTCGGCGAGTGAGGCTCCGGCCTCCGCCATGACGCGTTCGATCGCGGGCACGAGCAGCTCGCCGTGGCGGCGCGCGTCCACGGTGGTCGACTCGGAGAGGACCCTCGTGCCGTCGTGCAGCGCTGCGGTGACGGCGGGGGTCGCGGTGTCAAAGGCCAGGACCAGCACGGTCGTCAAGCCTAGCCCGTCGTACGGCGCGGCCCGCACCGAAGCCCGGACGCGGGCCCGCTGCCGGACCGGGTGCGGGCCCGGCGCGGTCCGCGCGCAGGCCCGTGCAGAGGTCCGCGCGCAGGCCCGTGCAGAGGTCCGTGCGCAGGCCCGTGCGCAGGCCCGTGCGCAGGTCCTCCGGCGGAAGGCCGTCGCCCTCCGGCGTCAGGTCCCGGGGTCGGCGGGCTTCACCAGGGTGGCGTAGACGATCACGTTGTCGGCGTACTCGTTCCGGTCCCAGTCGAACCGCCCGCCGCAGGTGATCAGGCGCAGGCCGTCCTCCACGTAGACCTTGTCCGCGGGGAAGTCGTCCTTGGAGACCTGCTCGATGGAGTCGACGCGGTACTGGGCGGTCCGGCCGTCGCTCCGCGCGACCTTGATGACCTGGCCCTCGCGCATGTTCTTGAGCTTGTAGAAGACGGCGGGGGCGTCCTTGGTGTCGACGTGCCCGAGGATGACCGCGGGCCCCTCGTCGCCGGGGACCGCGGTGCCGGTGACCCAGCCGGCGACGTCCGGCTTCTCATACGGCGGCAGCTCAACCTCTCCGTCGGTCACGCCGAGCTTCATCAGCGGCGCCTTGACGCCGAGCGACGGGATCTCCAGACGGCTGGGCACCACCTTGGCCCGGACGGGCTCGTCGTCCTCGGTGCCGCCCTTGCCGAACGCGACCATGACGGCGCCGGTGAGGACTCCGGCCACGATGATCCGTGACCAGCGGGGGGAATCGGCCATCGGGACCTACGAACGGCGGCGCCGCACGACCGCGAAGCCGACGCCGCCCGCCAGGGCCGCCGCCAGCAGCAGACCGGTGGTCCCCATCGGCATGCCCGAGTCGTCCGGTCCGCCGGCCGCGGTGCCGCCGCCGCCGGTGTGCGGGGCCTTGGTGCTGACGGGCTTGCGGGTCGTGGTCGGCTTGGCGCTGGGCGTGCTGTCCGCCACGATCCGCAGGTCGGCCGTACCGGTGTCGTTGGTCCCCTCGCACCGGGCGTTGACGTCGTAGACGCCGGGCTCGACGCCGTCGGCGATCGTGGCCTGCCCGCGGACCCAGGGGCGAGGCGTGGGCGTCGCGGTGCCCTCGGGGGCGGGGGTGGGCGTCACCAGGATGGGGTCGAGCGTGACGGGGGTGCGGAAGATCTCCGAGGAGGCGGTGCCGCGGTGCTCGGGACCGCCCTGGGGGATCGGGCAGTTCGCCAGCACCCAGACCTTGTCACCCGCCTCGGCCCGGGCGGGCTGGAGCTGGATCTCGATGTCGACCCGGCCGGCCCCCGTCGCGGTGACGGCGGGCGAGGAGGTCGCCGCGGCGTTCTCCGTCTCCGGCTCGGCCGTGCAACCGGTCATCCCGATCAGGGCGATGGCCCCGAGAACAGCGACACGCTTGACCCTTGGCACCGTCGCACTCCACTCCGCAGTCCGGCCGACGACCCTCGGCTGACACGACTTCCCGCCTGTTCCCCATTAAACATGGGCAAGAGCGCCAGAGTCGATCATCAGTGATGATGATCTATACCAAGTGGGAGGGAACCGTCTCCCAGCGGGCACCGATCCCGCGGAGCCGTACCGTGCGCTCGTCGTCCGCCTCCCCCCGGTCGATCCGGATCTCCAGCCGGTCCTCGACGAGCCCCTCGACCAGGCCCTCGCCCCACTCGACGAGCGTGACCGAGTCCTCCAGCGAGGCGTCCAGGTCCAGGTCGTCGACCTCCAGGTCGCCGCCGAGCCGGTAGGCGTCCACGTGCACGAGGGCGGGGCCGTCCACCAGCGAGGGGTGCACCCGGGCGATCACGAAGGTCGGCGAGGTGATCGGGCCGCGCACCTTGAGCCCTTCGCCGATGCCCTGGACCAGGGTCGTCTTGCCCGCGCCCAGCGGGCCGGAGAGCACCGCCAGGTCCCCCGGCCGCAGCAGCCCGGCCAGCTCCGCGCCCAGCTCCCGCATCTCCTCGGCGGTCGCCACGATCCTCACCGCTCACTCCCCTCCGCTCATGTCGCGCCTCCGCCCGTGCCGAGCCGCTGCTCATGTCGCGCCTCTGCCCGTGCCGAGCCTTTATCCGTGCCGAGCCTCTGCCCGTGCCGAGCCTTTATCCGTACCGAACCTCTGCCCGTACCGAGCCTCTGCCCGTGCCGAACCTCTATCCGTACCGAGCCGCTGCCCCTCCGCGTCCGGCCGCTCCCCGGCGGGCCGGTCCGCCCGGACCGGAGGGCTACTGCTCCGCGGCGTCCTCGGCGTCCGCCGCCACCCGCTTCAGCAGGTCGCGCAGCGCGTCGTTGACCGCACCCGGCCGCTCCAGCTGCACCAGGTGCGAGCTGTCCGGCACCTCGGTGTACCACGCGCGCGGCAGGGCCGCGGCCATCGCCTTGCTGTGCTCCACCGGCGTCAGCCAGTCGCCGTCGCCCACCACGATGGAGGTCGGCACGCCGTCCAGGACGCCCAGCGCGCTCAGTTTGTCGTGCGACATCAGCGCCGGGTAGAAGTCCGCGATCACCTCGAAGGGGGTCGAGCGGATCATCGACTCGACGAAGTCGACCACGGTGGGACTGACGTTCTCGGAGTCGCCGAAGCCCAGATGGCGCAGGACCAGGAAGGCCACGTCACTGCCGGCCTGGCGGCCCTTGTCCACCAGCGAGCCCCGGCGGCCGAGCAGCGCCACCGTGCTCGGAGTGATCATGTGCACCGCCTTGGAGAGCAGCGCGGGCAGGCCCAGCGAGACCTCGGCCAGCTTGCCGGCGGAGGTGGAGATGAGCGACACGCCCTTGATCCGCTCGCCGAACAGCTCGGGATGCCGGTCGGCGAGCGCCATGATCGTCATGCCGCCCATGGAGTGTCCGACGAGCACGCACGGCCCCGGGGCCAGCTCCTGGACGACCTCGTACAGGTCCTCGCCCAGCCGGTCGATCGTGGAGTCGTCGACCCGGGTGCGCTGCGAGCGCCCGTGGGAGCGCTGGTCCCACAGCACCAGGCGGTAGGAGTCGCGCAGGTCGCGGCGCTGGTAGTGCCAGGAGTCCAGGTTGAGCGTGTAACCGTGGCAGAGCACCACGGTCAGCGGGGCGTCCTCGGGCCCGTCGACCTCGGCGTGCAGGAAGACGCCGTCGGAGGTCGTGATCGTGACGGGCCTGCCCCGCAGCTCGCCCAGCGGCTCGCTCGCCTCAAGGTCGGGGCGGAGTCTGATCCTGCCCACGGCGTACCGCTTGGCGAAGGCGGCCGCCGCCACTCCGGCGGACGCCGCACCGAAGACCGCACTCGCGATCCCGACCCTGCGTCGTGTCGTGGTAGCCATCGCGCACCCCCTTTACCGGTAAACGCGCGGTACGCGTGAACCGATCCCGGTCACGATCTCATACGTGATCGTGCCGAGGGAATCCGCCCATTCCTGCGCGGTCGGCTCACCCCGGGAACCGTCGCCGAACAGGACCACCTCGTCTCCCTCCGTCACCGGGTCGTCTCCCACGTCGATCACGAACTGGTCCATGCAGACCCGACCGGCGATCCGCCGCCGGCGGCCTCCCGCGAGCACCTCCGCCCGGTTGGTGGCGTGCCGAGGGATGCCGTCCGCATACCCGAGGGGGACAAGACCAAGCGTGGTTTCACAATCTGTGACATAAAGGTGCCCATAGGACACGCCGGAACCCTCCGGCACCCGCTTGACCAGTGCGAACCGCGCCACCAGCGTCATCGCCGGGCGGAGTCCGAAATCCCCCAGCTCCGGGATCGGGCTCAGGCCGTAGAGCGCGATGCCCGGCCGGACCATGTCGTAGCGGGCGCGCGGGACCGCCAGCGCCGCCGCGGAGTTGGCGATGTGCCGGATCACGTGCGAACCCCCCGCCCCCGCCTTCTCCGCCACGGCCAGCGCCTCGTCGAAGGCGTCGAGCTGGGCCGCGACGGACGGGTGGCCCGGGATGTCGGCGCAGGCGAGGTGCGACCACAGACCGGTGATCTCCACCGTCCCCTCCGCCTGCCGGGCCAGCGCCCGGTCCAGCAGCGCGGGCCAGTCCGCGGCGGTCGCGCCGCCGCGCCCGTTGCCGGTGTCGGCCTTCAGGTGCACCCGGGCCGGGCGCCCGGCCCGGCCCGCCGCCGCCGCGATCTCGTCCACCAGCCACGGCGCGCCCGCGGCCAGCTCCACGTCCCGGGCGACGGCCTCCTCCAGCGGCTCCCCCGGTGGGATGAGCCACGACAGGACCGGCGCGGTGACGCCCTCGGCCCGCAGCGCCAGAGCCTCCCGGACGTAGGCGGTGCCGAGCCGGTCGGCGCCGCCCTCCAGGGCCGCCCGCGCGCAGGCCGCCATGCCGTGCCCGTAGCCGTCCGCCTTGACCGTGGCCATGACCCGGGCCCCGGACGCCCTGCTCCGCAGCAGCGCGGCGTTCGCCCGGATCGCCGAGAGGTCCACCCGCGCCTCGGCAGGGGTCATCGGGAAGCTCATCCCTCCAGTTTGGCAGCTCGGTCCTCGTGCCGGAGCCCGTTCACCACCCGCCTCACCGCGCCCGGAAGCGCCTCGGCGACGTCCCCGGCGGCCAGCGGCCCGTCCTGCCCGGCGACGCCGTGCAGGTACGCCGCGCACGAGGCCGCGTCGTAGCAGTCCAGCCCCGCCGCCAGCAGGGCGCCCGCGAGCCCGGCCAGCACGTCGCCGGTGCCGCCGGTGGCCAGCCAGGGGCTGCCGGTCGGGTTGACCCGGACCGGCCGTCCCTCCTGCGCGACCAGCGTGGTCGACCCCTTCAGCAGCACGGTCGCGCCCAGCTCCGCGGCGGCCCGCCGTACGTGCTCCAGCCGCCGCTCCTCGATCCGCGCCCGGTCCACGCCCAGCAGCCGGGACAGTTCGCCCGCGTGCGGGGTGAGCAACGTCGGGGCGTCGCGCCGGAGCAGCGACCGGTCCTCGGCGAGGAGCGTCAGGCCGTCGGCGTCCACCAGCACCGGGAGATCGCCCGCCAGCACCGATCGGGCCACCGCGAAGGCGCCGGAGTCCGTGCCGAGGCCGGGCCCGAGCACCCACGCCTGCACCCGGCCCACCCCGCCGGCCCCCTCGCCCGGAGCCAGTTCGGTGACCACGGCCTCCGGCCAGCGGGCCCGCACCCCGGCCACCGGCTCGGCCGCGCCCGCGTACCGCACCATGCCGGCCCCGCCGCGGACCGCGCCCCCCACGCACAGCACCGCCGCGCCGGTGTAGCGGCGGCTCCCGGCCACGATCCCGACGACCCCCCGGCGGTACTTGTCGGACCGCGCGTCCGGCCTCGGCAGCAGCCGCGCGACGTCCCCACCGGTCAGCGCGGCCACATCGGCGTCCGGCAGGTACGGCCCCAGCCCGATGTCGACCGGCTCCACCCGGCCCGCGTACCCCGCGCCCGGATCGACCAGCAGCCCGGCCTTGAGCGCCCCGAAGGCGACCGTGACGTCCGCCCGGACCGCCTCCCCCTCGACCCGCCCGTCGTCCGCGTCCACCCCGCTCGGCACGTCCACCGCGACGACGGCGCAGGCGGCGCCGGCGGTGATCCGCGCCAGCGTCGCGTACGGCTCCCGCAGCGCCCCCGTCCCGCCGATGCCGACCAGCCCGTCCACGACCAGGTCCGCCGCCCCGGCCAGCGCCCGGACCCGCTCGAACCGGCCGTCCGGCGAGCCCGCTCCGGCGCCCGGCGGGACGACCCCGCCGCCCGAGGAGGCGGCCCCGGGGTCCGCCGCGGGACCGCTCCGGAGTTCGAGCACCCAGCCGCCGGCCCGGCGCAGGGCCGCCAGCCCGGCCGCGTGCGCCCGCGACCCGGCCAGGACCGCGTCCACCCGCGCGCCGCGGGCCGCCAGCCGGGCCCCGGCGTACAGGGCGTCACCGCCGTTGTCGCCGCCGCCCACCAGGAGCACGACGCGCGAGCCGTACACCCGGCCGGCCGTGCCGCCGAGCATCCGGGCGCAGGCCGCCGCCAGCCCGGCGGCCGCGCGTTCCATCAGCGTGCCCTCGGGCAGCGTCGCCATCAGCGCCGCCTCGGCCGCCCTGATCTGGTCAGAGGTGTATGCCGTCCGCATTCCGCCCAATCTACGGGGCCCCGCCCTCCGCGATCACGTAGGCGACGGCGACACCGCCGTCGTGGGTCAGCGAGACGTGCCAGCGGACCACGCCCAGGATCGCGGCGACCTCGGCGGCCCGGCCGGTCACCCGCAGCTCCGGACGGCCGTGCTCGGCGGTCACCACCTCGGCCTCCACGTGGAGCAGCCCGGGCGGGGCCCCCAGCGCCTTGGCGACGGCCTCCTTGGCCGCGAACCGCGCGGCCAGGGACTCCAGCCGCAGATCGCGCTCCCGCTCGGTGAACAGCCGCGCCCGCAGCGCGGGCGTCCGCTCCAGCGTCGCCCCGAACCTGGCCACGTCCACGACGTCCACGCCGATCCCCACGATCACCCGCCCAGGCTAACCGGCCGCCGGGAGGTTCCCCCGCCGTTTCCCCCGTCCCCGGGCCGCCGGCCACCGCGTGCCCGGCCGACGACCGGTCCGGCGCGCTGCTGTCCGGAACCCGGACCCCGGGAGGCGCACGGTCCGCGGGGGCGGGGACCGTGCGCCTCCCGGAGGCCGGGGCCCCGGAGCGCCTCATCCGGCGACGGGCTGCTCCGGGGTGATGCGGTCCCAGGCCGAGATCGGCAGCATGATGATCGACGCGGGGAACAGCCCGTGCTCCTCGTGGTCGATATGGCGGTGCAGCTTCCCGATCGCCTCCAGCACGGCGGGCCAGTCCGGATCCGCCCGGTCGATCCCGCCGAACACCCCGTGGATCTCGTCGTGCTCGGCGCAGAGCCGGTCGACCTCCTCCGCCAGCGACCCCTCCTCGCGCAGCTCGGCGAAGAGCCCGCTCTCCTCGGTCGCGGTGTGCGGGAGCAGCTGCGCGAGCAGCTCGTCCAGGAGCGCCCCGGCGTCGCCGTACCGGCTCTCGCCGATCGCGCGGCGCAGCGCCCCGGCGGTCTCCCCGATCTCCCAGTGCTCCTGGGAGAGCCTGCCGATCAGCGGGAAGTCCCGGCAGCCGCAGTAGTTGCACATCGTGTGATCCTCCGGTCCTGGCCTGTGACCCCAGGATGCCCCTCCGGAGCCCCCGCCCGGCAGAGGAGGCGGTCCCGTCCCGCCAGGGCCCTTGGTCACTCCTCGCCCGCCCGGGAGCGGTACGGCCGCCCGGGAGCGGTACGGCGGCCCGCCTCCGGAACCGGGCCGCCGCCTCCCCTGCGGACGGTCCGCACCGCTTCCTCACACCTGGACGCTGAAACGCCGTCGTCCCTGTCCCGGCGCGGCGGTGCCGGACGCTAGAAGCCGCCGCGCCGCCAGGGGCCCCAGATCGCGAAGCTGACGCCCTGGGAGGACTGCACGTTGACGTAGAGGGTGTGGCCGCCGGGGCCGAAGGTGGAGCCGGCGAACTCGGCTCCGGCGTCGCCCGCGACGGGGGCCAGCCGGGCGAAGTCGAAGATCTCGCCGCGCCGGGTCAGACCGCGCAGGTAGTTGTCGCCGCCCCCGTCCTCGCACAGCACCAGGGTGCCCCGCGGGCTGGTGGTGACGTTGTCGGGGAGGTCGAGGACGACCGAACCGGGGGACTCGTAGACCAGCCGCAGCAGGCCGCTCCACGTCTCGTACGCCCAGACCTGCCCCCGTCCCTTGCCGAACCCGCCGGGCGGGCTGTCGCCGGAGGCGGTCGCGCCGCCCTGGGTGGAGACGAAGTAGATCGTGCCGTGGTGGTGGACCGCCCCCTCCAGCCGGGAGAACAGCGCCGCGCCCCGGGCCCGCCCCTGGTTCCCGACGGCCTGGATCGCGGTGTCGTTGCTCGGCCTGCCGGTGAACTCCGGGTCGGGGTCCTCGATGTCCACCCAGGAGGTCCGGTAGCAGGCCCCGGCGGGCTGCCCGAGCGAGAGGTCCTTGCCCGGCTCGCCCCGTACGGCGAGCATCTGGAGCCGGCCGCCGTCCAGGATCCGCCCGGCGCGCAGCGGATGCCTCGGCGGCAGGTAGCGGTAGAAGCCCGAGGCGAAGGCGAAGTTGTCCTCGGTGAGGTAGACCGCCCCGCTCGCCGGGTCGAACGCGGCCGACTCGTGCGCGAACCGCCCGGCGCTCCTGATCGGCCCGCCCGCCCGGCCGTCGAGCGGCACCTCGAAGATGTAGCCGTGCCTGCGCTGAAGCCTGCCGTTGTCCTGGCCGGTGAAGTCGTCGCCGACGTCCGGCCCGTTCACGGTCTCCTCGCAGCTCACCCAGGCGCCCCAGGGCATCGGCCCGCCGGAGCAGTTCATCTGGGTCCCGGTCAGGCTGGGCCCGGACCGGAGCACCCGGCCGTCGCGGGTGACCTGGAGCGTCGCCGTACCCCCGCCGGCCGCCGGGTCGTAGGCCTTCGCCGGGTCGCCGAACGCCCCGACGGGACCGTTGACCTCGTGGTTGCGGACCAGGATCGCGGTCCCGCGCGGCCCCCGGAACGCGGCCATGCCGTCGTGCCTGCCGGGGGTGGCCGTGCCGTCGGTGAACGCCTCGCCGGCCGGGTTGAACGAGCGGTACCGGAACCCCTCGGGCAGGTGCAGCCGGACCGCGCCGTCCCGCTCGTCGGGGACCGGGACCGGCGGCCCGTACCCGCTCCCGGGGCGGAGCTCCCCGTTCCGCCCCGCCCGGGCGACCCCGGCGAACGGGCCGGCCGCCCCGACCGCGGTGAGGGCTGCCGATCCGGCGAGGAAACGACGACGGTCCATGGCGCGGCTCCCTGGGTCCGGAGGGTTCACGCCACGTTAATCCCGAGTCATCGGCCGGTCATAGGGCACATGTCGACAATCGGCCGGGCGCGACCGGGCGCGGCCCGGAAACCCGGCGGAGCCCGGCGGCGGGGCGTGTCCGGCCGGTCAGTAGGCTTGCGGACCATGGCAGTTGGGTGGGACGCGGCCGTGCCGTACGTGGAACTGAGCCGGGAGCAGTGGAGCGAGCTCCGCAAGAACACTCCCCTCACGCTCACCGAGGACGAGCTGGAGGAGCTCCGGGGCGTCGACGACCCGATCGACCTGGCCGAGGTGACCGACGTCTACCTGCCGCTGACCCGGCTGCTCAACCTGCACTTCACCGGGGCCAGGCAGCGCAACGCCGCGGTCAACACCTTCCTCGGCGCCGGCCGGGAGCCCGCGCCGTACATCCTCGGCATCGCCGGGAGCGTCGCGGTCGGCAAGTCCACCACCGTCCGGCTCCTGCACACCCTGCTGGCCCGCTGGCCGGAGCACCCGCGGGTCGAGCTGATCACCACCGACAGCTTCCTGTACCCGAACAGGGTCCTCGCCGAGCGGGACATCATGCACCGCAAGGGCTTCCCGGAGAGCTACGACCGGCGGGCCCTGGTCAGGTTCGTGGCCGACGTCAAGGCGGGGCTGCCCGAGGTGACCGCGCCGGTCTACAGCCACCTGGAGTACGACATCGTGCCGGGCGCCGTGCAGACCGTGCGACGGCCGGACATCCTCATCGTCGAGGGCCTCAACGTCCTGCAGCCCGCCCCGCCGACCGCGCTGGCGGTCAACGACTACTTCGACTTCTCGATCTACGTGGACGCCAAGGTCGAGCACATCCGCGACTGGTACGTGGACCGCTTCCACAAACTCCGCCGCACCGCCTTCGAGGACCCCAAGTCCTACTTCCGGCACCTGGCCGAGATGTCGGACGCGGAGGCCACCGCGTTCGCCAGGGACATCTGGCGCGACATCAACGAGCGCAACCTCGTCGAGAACATCGCCCCCACCCGGGGCCGCGCCGGCCTCGTGCTCCGCAAGGGCGCCGACCACTCGATCAGCCGGGTACGGCTGCGCCGCGTCTGACCCCTGTCCGGGGTCAGGGTTCTCCCCGACCTTACGGACGAGGGTCGGGTCGTCCGGACGGCCGAGGCGGCGGCGGCCCCCGGCGGATAGTGTCCGATCATGACTATCCTCGCCACCGAGGGGCTCAGCAGGCGATTCCCCCGGGTGACGGCGCTCGACCGGCTCACCGTCACCGTGGGTCCCGGAGTGACCGGACTGGTCGGCGCCAACGGCGCGGGCAAGTCCACGCTCATCAAGATCCTGCTGGGCCTGCTCGAACCCTCCGAGGGGACCGCGCAGGTGCTCGGCATGGACGTGACGGCGCAGGGCGCCGAGATCCGCCGGGTCGTGGGCTACATGCCCGAGCACGACTGCCTGCCCCCCGACCTGTCCGCCACCGAGTTCACCGTGCACCTGGCCCGGATGTCCGGGCTGCCGCGCACCGCCGCCCGTGAGCGCGCCGCCGACGTGCTGCGCCACGTGGGGCTGTACGAGGAGCGCTACCGCGCGATGGGCGGCTACTCCACCGGCATGAAGCAGCGGGTCAAGCTGGCCCAGGCCCTCGTGCACGACCCGAAGCTGGTCTTCCTGGACGAGCCCACCAACGGGCTCGACCCGCAGGGCCGCGACGAGATGCTCGCCCTGATCCGCCGGATCGGCACCGAGTTCGGGATCAGCGTGCTGGTCACCTCCCACCTCCTCGGCGAGCTGGAGCGGATCTGCGACCACGTCATCGTGATCGACGGCGGCACGCTGCTGCGCTCCTCCGCCATCTCCGAGTTCACCCAGGCCACGCAGACCGTCACGGTCGAGGTCGAGGAGGGCCGGGACGTGCTCGCCGCGCGCCTGGCCGGACTGGGTGAGACCGTCACCGCCGCGGGCCGCACGCTCCTCGTCGAGGTGCGCGCCCCGGAGACCTACGACACGGTCCGCGATGCCGTCTGCGACCTGGACCTCAGCCTCATCCGCATGGAACAGGGCCGCCAGCGCATCGAGGACGTCTTCAGGGAGCCCGCCGATGTCTGACCTCTCACCCGGGACCCCGATCCTCGGCGGCGCCCCCGCCGGCGTCATCCACGACATCGGGTACCGCCACTACGACGGCCCGCGCACCGGCCGCGGACCCGCCACCGCGGCGCTGGCGGTGCACACCCTGCGCGGGGTCTTCGGCCTCGGCCGCCCGGCCCGCGCGAAGATCATCCCCTTCCTGCTGGCAGGCGTCATGATGCTGCCGGCCGTGGTCTCCATCGCGGTCATGGCCGTGGCCAAGCAGAAGATGGCCGGCTACACCGAGTACGCGGTCATGATGCAGGCCGTGCTCGCGATCTTCCTCGCCGCGCAGGCGCCGTACACCGTCGCGCCCGACCTGCGCTTCCGCGTGCTGCCGCTCTACCTGTCGCGCCCGGTGACGCTCTGGGACTACGTCGGGGCGAAGCTGGCGGCGATGGCGGCCGCGATGTTCCTGCTGCTGGCCGTACCGCTGACCACGCTGTTCATCGGCGAACTGGTCGTGGACCTGCCCGGTCCTCCGGACACCGGCGGCTACCTGACGAGCATGGCGGGCGCGGTCGGCTACGCGGTGCTGCTGGCCTGCGTCGGGGTGGCGGTCGCCTCGTTCACCCCCCGGCGCGGCCTCGGCGTCGCCGCGGTCATCGCGCTCTACCTGCTCGCCTCCGGAGTCTCGACCGTCGTCGCCGCGGTGATGGAGTCGGTCAACGACTACGACGCCGCCGCCTGGGCCTGGCTGATCAACCCGTTCTTCCTCGTGGACGCGGCCGTCCAGGTCGGGATCTTCGGCGCCGAGCCCTCCGCGCCCGGTTCCTACCCGACCGGGATCGGCGTGGCGGCCGCGATCACGATCATGCTCGGGCTGATCGCACTCTCGGTGACCGCCCTGGTCATCCGCTACCGGAAGGCGGCCTCGCGATGAACATCGAACTGGCCCAGGTCTCCCGCTGGTACGGCAACGTGGTGGCGGTCAACGACGTCACCATGACCATCGGCCCCGGCGTCACCGGCCTGCTCGGCCCCAACGGCGCGGGCAAGTCCACCCTGCTGCACATGATGGCCGGCTTCCTCGCCCCCTCGGGCGGGACCGTGACCCTCGACGGCACCACGATCTGGCGCAACCACGACGTCTACCGCTCGATCGGCCTGGTGCCCGAGCGCGAGGCCGTCTACGGCTTCCTCACCGGCAGGCAGTTCGTGCTCTCCAGCGCCAGGCTCCACCGCCTGCCCGACCCGGAGGGCGCCGCGGGCAAGGCGCTGGCGCTGGTCGAGATGGAGGCCGCCGCCGACCGCAGGATCGAGACCTACTCCAAGGGCATGCGCCAGCGGGTCAAGGTCGCCGCCGCGCTGGTGCACGACCCCGAGGTGCTCCTGCTGGACGAGCCGTTCAACGGCATGGACCCGCGCCAGCGCATGCACCTGATGGACCTGGTCCGCTCCATGGGCGCGGAGGGCAGGACCGTCCTGTTCAGCTCGCACATCCTGGAGGAGGTGGAGCGCGTCGCCCAGCACATCGAGGTCCTGGTCGCCGGCCGGCACGCCGCCTCCGGCGACTTCCGCGAGATCCGCCGCCGGATGACCGACCGGCCGCACCTGTTCCGGGTCCGCTCCAGCGACGACCGCCGCCTGGCCTCGGTCCTGATCGCCGACGCCTCCGCCGGGTCCGTCTCCCTCACCGAGGCCGGCCTGGAGGTCCACGCGGTGGACTTCCGGCGTTTCACCCGGCTGCTGCCCCGCCTGGCGCGGGACGCGGACGTGCGGATCTGGCAGATCTCCCCGGCCGACGAAGACCTGGAGAGCGTCTTCTCCTACCTGATCAACAGGAGCAGCTGACATGAACGGTGTCATCGCCGAGATCTCCTACCGGGCGCTGCTCGGCCGCCGCCGGGTCTGGCTGCTCGTCCTGCTCCCCGCGGTGCTGCTCGCCCTGGCCGTCCTGCTGCGCGTGGTCGACGCCGGCGGAGAGCGGGCCGCGGTCATGCTCCTGCAGACCTTCGCCGTCGGCACCATGCTGCCGCTGCTGGGCCTGATCGCGGGCACCGGTGTGATCGCCCCCGAGATCGACGACGGGACGGTCGTCCACCTGCTGGCCAAGCCGATCTCCCGGCCGGTGATCGCGCAGACCAAGTTCCTGGTCGCCGCCTCGGTCGTCGCGGTCTTCGCCGCCGTGCCGACCTTCGCCGCCGCCTACCTGCTGATCGGCCTGGAGTCCGGGGTGGCGTCGGGCTTCGCCCTGGGCGCCCTGATCGGGGGCGTCGCCTACGCGGCGGTGTTCATGCTGCTGGGCACGGTCACCCGGCACGCGGTCACGATCGGCATCGCCTACGCGGTGATCTGGGAGGGCGTGGTGGGCAACTTCGTCCCCGGCGCCCGCCGGTTCTCCATCCAGCAGTGGTCCCAGACGGTGGCCGACCAGGTGTCGTCGTCGGCCTTCCTCACCACCGAGATCACGCTCGGCTTCGCCGCGGCGGCCCTGCTGCTCGTCACGGTCGGAGCCGTCGTCTGGGCGGGACAGCGCCTGCGGAGCTTCTCGCTCACCGGCGACGAGTGAGCTCCGCACCCCCTCGGGCGGTTCGTCGTCCGAGGAGCGATCGGCCCGGTTTGGTTAGCATGCGCAGATGCGGGCGACGATGGCGGCACTGGCGGGCCGCGCGGGCAGGACGAGCCCTCACACGGTGGACGCGGTGCTCGCCGTCGCACTCACCGCGTTCACGCTGCTGTGGGAGGCGAACGACCGCAGCGGCGGGTGGCGGGAGCCGGACGCGGTCTCGGCCGCGCTGACCTGCGCGGCCAATCTGCCCGTCGCCGTGCGCAGGCGGGCCCCGCTGACCGTGCTGCTCGCCTGCGCCGCCGCCGCCGCGGTCCACCACGCGCTGGGCTACCGGCCCAGCGCGGACAACTTCTCCTGCCTGTTCGCCCTCTACGCCGTCGTCGTCCAGCGCCCGCTGCCGGCCGTGCTCGCCGGAGCGGGCCTGGCGACGGCACTGTGGTGGTGGGCCGGGGTCATGGCCGCGGACGGCGCGGTGCTGCTCAACGCCGCCCAGGGGCTGGCCTTCTCGGTGGCCACCTGCGCGTTCGGACTGGGCAACCGCAGGCTCGCCGATCGCAACCGGCGCCTGGCCGAGCTGACCGAGCAGCTCCGGCAGGAGCAGGAGGACCGCGAACGGCGGGCGGTCACCCGGGAGCGGGTGCGGATCGCCCGCGAGCTGCACGACATCGTGGCCCACCACATCTCGGTGATGTCGGTGCAGGCCGGCCTCGGTTCCTACGTCGTGGACTCCGATCCCCGGACGGCCCGGGAGGCGCTGACCACGATCGCCGACACCGGACGTGAGGCCATGGAGGAACTGCGCCGCCTGCTGTCCCTGCTCCGCGTCGACGGCGGCAGCGGTGACAGCGGCAGCGGTGACGGCGGTGACCGCGACGAGGAGAAGTACGCCTCCGCACCCGGGGTCGGGCGGCTGGGCCCGCTCGCCGAGCGGCTGAGGACCGCCGGCGTGCCGGTGGACGTACGGATCACCGGCACGGCGCGGCCCCTGCCGCCGGGACTGGATCTGTGCGTCTACCGGATCGTCCAGGAGTGCCTCACCAACGTGCTCAAGCACGCCGGCCCCGCACGGGCCGAGGTGACCCTGGCCTACGGCGCGGACGAGCTGACGGTGCGCGTCACCGACGACGGCCGCCCGCCCGCCCGGCCCGGCGCGCCCCGCGGGCACGGCCTGGTCGGCATGGCCGAGCGCGTCAAGCTGTACCGGGGGACGATCGGTCACGGCCCCCGGCCGGACGGCGGCTTCGAGGTCGTGGCGGTGTTCCCGCTGTCGTCCGCCCTCGGGGGAAGCCGGTCCGCGGCCCCTTAGCGGCACCCGCATCCGGTCGAGGATCCCCGCGCGTTCGCCCGCGAGGGCGAAGCGCCGGATCGTGAACGGGTACGGCCCGCACGGAACACGTGCGGGCCGCAGGAGGCGGGTACGGCCCGCGCGGAGCACGTGCGGGCCGTACGGGGGACGGGGGCGGTTACGCCGGGAAGTCCTTCGGGTTGACGCCGCTGGTGCGGGCGTTGCCGCCCCTGACCGGGTTGAGGGTCAGCGTCCAGATGGTGGCGCTGGTGGAGGTCGTGGTGAACCTCAGCCGGTCGTTGAACTTCTGGTAGGAGGCGCCCCGGGCGAACCTGCCCTTGGAGACGCTGAACCGGTAGCCGCTGGTGAAGAAGATCCGGTAGGTGCCGTCACGGACGTCGTTGACCTTCGCGGTCGACCGGGCCCGGACGTAGACGCTGATCGCCTTGCTCCTCCCCCGGACGAGGGTGACGACCGCGTCCCGCGACGTGCCGTTCTTGACCTTCAGGGTGCCCTGGCCGCCGCTGATGCGGTCGTAGAGGATCCTGCCGTTGCGGGGCCGTGCCGCCGCCGTCGCCGTCCCGGCCGCCTCGGACCAGGAGACCGTTGCGGTCGCGGTGGAGGGCGCGGCGCTGGCCGGTGCTGCGGTGAAACCGGTCAGAAGCGCGGAGGCAAGGACCACTCCCGCGAGGGGACGTAGAGAGACCATGTCGGCAAATATGTCGAATTCACGGTCGGCGCGTCAACGCGGTTCCGTCTTCCGGGAGCGTTCCGGGGCCCTTCCACCGGAGCGGGACCGGCCCCCGCGAAGGGCACCGGTCCTGCTCACCGGGGTCACACGCAGGCCGTGCGGACGACGTCCGCCAGACGGCCCGCCAGTTGCTCGGCCTGCTCCGCCGAAGCCGCCTCGACCATGACGCGGATCATCGGCTCGGTGCCGCTCGGCCGGATCAGCACCCGGCCGGTCTCGCCGAGTTCCCTCTCCGCCTCGGCCACGGCCGCGGCCAGCTCCGGCACCGAGGCCTTCGCGCGGTCCACGCCCTTGACGTTGACCAGCACCTGCGGGAGCCGGGTCATCACCGAGGCCAGCTCCGCCAGCGGCCTGCCCTCGCGGACCACGGCCGACAGCAGGTGCAGCGAGGTCAGCAGGCCGTCGCCGGTGGTGGCGTGGTCGAGCATGATCACATGTCCGGACTGCTCACCGCCGAGGTTGTGACCGCCCTCACGCATGGCCTCCAGGACGTAGCGGTCGCCCACCGCGGTCTCGATCACGTCGATCCCGGCGTTCCGCATCGCCAGCTTGAACCCCAGGTTGGACATGACCGTGGCGACGACGGTGTCACCCGCCAGCCGGCCTTCGGCGTGCATGGCCACGGCCAGCACGGCCATGATCTGGTCGCCGTCGATCACCTCGCCGGTGTGCGCCACCGCCAGGCAGCGGTCGGCGTCGCCGTCGTAGGCGATCCCGACGTCCGCGCCCCGGGAGACCACGATCTGCCGGAGCTTGTCCAGGTGGGTGGAGCCGACCCCGGCGTTGATGTTCAGCCCGTCGGGCCGGGCCCCGATGGTCTCGACCTTCGCCCCGGCCCGGATCAGCGCCTCGGGGGCCACCACGTGGGCGGCGCCGTGGGCGCAGTCGAGGACGACGCTCAGGCCGTCGAGCCGGCCGGGCAGGGTGGACAGCACGTGGGACACGTAGCGGTCGGCCTCGCCGTACGCCTCGCGCACGCGGCCGACCCCGGCGCCGACGGGACGGTCCCATTTCTCGCCGAGGCGCTGCTCGATCTCGTTCTCCACCGCGTCGGGCAGCTTGAAGCCGCCGCGGGCGAGGAACTTGATCCCGTTGTCCGGGGCGGGGTTGTGGGAGGCGGAGATCATCACGCCCATGTCGGCTCCGAGAGCCGTGGTCAGGTATGCGACCGCCGGGGTGGGCAGCACGCCGAGCCGGAGGACGTCCACGCCGGACGACGCGAGGCCGGCGACCACCGCTGCCTCCAGGAATTCTCCTGAGGCTCGGGGATCCCGGCCCACGACGGCGATCGGGCGGCCCGGTGAGGCACCGGACCGCCCGTCGGCGGCGCTGAACGCCCCGGCGTCGCCGAGGACATGAGCTGCGGCCACGGACAGGTCCATGGCGAGCTCGGCCGTGAGGTCGCGACCCGCGACCCCACGTACCCCGTCGGTGCCGAAAAGGCGCCCCAACTTAACGCTTGCTGTACTGGGGGGCCTTACGGGCCTTCTTGAGACCGTACTTCTTGCGCTCGGTGGCGCGGGCGTCACGGGTCAGGAAGCCGGCCTTCTTCAGCGGCGCGCGGTTGACCTCGACGTCCAGGACGGCCAGCGCACGGGACAGGCCCATGCGCAGGGCGCCGGCCTGGCCGGTGACGCCGCCGCCGTCGATGCGGGCGATGACGTCGAACTGGTCCTCGGCGCCGAGCGTCACGAAGGGCTCGTTGACGATCTGCTGGTGGACCTTGTTCGGGAAGTAGGCGTCAAGCGGGCGACCGTTGATCGTCCACTTGCCGGTGCCCGGCACGATGCGCACGCGGGCGACGGCCTCCTTGCGGCGGCCGGTGCCGTACGAGTTGCCCACGGTGATGGGCTTGCGCACGGCCTCGCCGCCGGCGGCGGCGGAGGACTCGCTGGTGTACTCGGAGGGGAACTCCTCCGCGTTGTAGTCGTCCAGCTCGCCCTCGACGGGCGTCTCGACACCGGTGGGCTCAGCCACGGTTCTCCTCAAACTTTCCTACTCGGCGCCGGCCGACGGCCGACGCTGCTGCTGATGCGCAGCTCGTACGACTACTGGGCGATCTGGGTGAGCTCGAACGGCACCGGCTGCTGGGCCTGGTGCGGGTGCTCGGAGCCGGCGTAGACCTTGAGCTTCTTGATCATCTTCCGGCCGAGGGCGTTCTTGGGCAGCATGCCCTTCACGGCCTTCTCAACGGCGCGGTCGGGACGCTTGTCCATGAGCTCGGCGTAGGTCACGGAACGCAGACCGCCGGGGTAGCCCGAGTGACGGTAAGCCTTCTTCTGCTCGAGCTTGTTGCCGGTCAGCGCGATCTTGTCGGCGTTGATGACGATGACGAAGTCACCGGTGTCGACGTGGTTCGCGAAGATCGGCTTGTGCTTACCGCGAAGCAGGGTCGCGACGTGGCTGGCCAGCCGGCCGAGCACGATGTCGGTGGCGTCGATGACATACCACTGACGCTCGACTTCAGCAGGCTTGGGTGTGTACGTGCGCACGGTCGTATGCCTTCTTTGATCGCATCTCGGCGCTGTCGGAAGCGACAGCAACATGGTCGGTAGGTGCGGGCGCACGACAGCCCGGACCTTCCGTCTCCCTAGATGCGAGGAGATGACGCCGGACGCGCCGCGTATCGGTCTGCAGAGGAGACCGATTCGCACACAACGAATTAGCAGAATACAGGCCTGGAGGAGGGAGGGTCAAAACGACACCGCCCCAGACCGGTCTTCGCCAGGAGTCTACCGTGCGGGAGGGATGCGGCGCGGCCGCCCGCCCGATGCCGGACGGCACCCGGCCGAACGTTTGCAACTCGTTCCCGGCATTCCCTTCTTCAACTATCTCAACATCTCTATCGTTGATAGCAGTATGTGGCAGTCCCCTTACCCCGGGCATACCCAGCGGGCCGCCTTGCGCCGCGCCGGGTTGTTCGCCTGCCTCGCCGCGGTCCTGCTCATCGGGTTCGTCCTCGGCCGGGGAAGCCGCGACGAGGAGGCCCCCGGCCACGTCTACCTGAACGAGGCGGGTCCCGCCGACCCCTCGCCCGCCCTCGCGACCGGACCGGGCGGCGCCCTCGACGAGCGGGTCCCGCTCCGCCGGGTCGCGCGCCCCTCCCCCTCTCCCTCCCCTGCGGCGTCCCGGCAGCGGCGTCCCGTCCCGCGGGCCTCCGGCGGCCCGCGCAACGTCATCGAGGGCTCCGCGAACGACGACCCCCAGTACGTCCTGCGGGGGGACGGCGGCCACGGCGTGAACCAGGCGCTGAGCGCGATGGAGAGCGAGGTCGTCCGCCTCACCAACATCGAGCGCCGCCGGGCCGGCTGCGCCCCCCTGCGCATCGACAGGCGACTGGTCCGGTCGGCGCGGGCGCACTCCTCGGAGATGGCGCTGAGCGACGCCTTCTCGCACGACTCCCCGGGCGGCGGCGGCTCCCCCTGGGACCGCATGGAGGCCGCCGGCTACCACGCCGGGGGGGCCGAGAACATCGGCCGCGGTTACACCTCCGCGGAGGAGGCGGTGCGCGGCTGGATGGCGAACCCCGGCCACCGGCACAACATCCTCAACTGCGCGCTGACGGCCACCGGCGTCGGGGTCGTGGAAGGGCTCGGCGGTCCCTGGTGGACACAGGACTTCGGGTATTCGTGAACTGATCCGCCCTGATACGGAGTTAATCTCAGCGCATGGGTTTTCCCGGGGATTCACCGCGCCGCCAGCCGTACGTCCAGCCCGGCGGGCAGCAGCCGCCCTTCCAGACCGGCGGGCCGCAGTCGCCGCCCGCGTGGGACGACCAGACCGGCGGGCAGCCGGGCGGACAGGGCGGCGGACGGCCGGGCGGACAGGGCGAGAGCTGGTTCGGCCCGCCCGTGCAGGGCCCGGGGCCGCAGTCTCCGGCCGGGTTCGGCTCCACGCCCCAGGAGCCCCCGCGACCGGCGCCCGGATGGCAGGCACCGGCCGGGCAGACGGCGGCCGGGCAGACGCCTACCGAGCAGACGGCGGCCGAGCAGGAGGGGCCCGGACCCGCGGCCTTCGCACGCGAGACGCCCGAGCCCACGGAGCCCGGGCGACGCCCCAAGAAGCAGAAGCAGGCGTGGAGCCCCTACGAGGAAGGCCCCCGCGCGCTCCTGCCCACCTTCGTCGCGGTCGGCGTGATCGGCATGCTCATCGCGGGCGGCATCGGGCTGGCCGTCTTCGCCAGCTCCGGCGACGACTCCCTGGCCGGCGTGGCGGACGCCCCGGCGCCCGCCGCGACCAAGCCGGTGATCCCCGCCAACCCCGGAGGCACGTTCGGCTTCGCCGAGTCCCGCAAGACCGACCCGGCCAAGCTTGCGCTGGACGAGCTCTTCAAGAGCCGGAAGGCCCGGCACAAGGGTCAGACCTACCTGATGACCGCCCGCAGGAACGACAAGAAGTGCAAGGACGCCGTCGTCGGCTCCGGCCTGCAGAAGGCCCTCACCGCGGGCAGGTGCAACCAGCTCGTCCGCGCCAGCTTCCGCGACGCCTCGGGGAAGATCATCGGCACCCTGGGGGTGGCCAACCTCGACACCTCCTCGGCCGCGGCGAAGGTCGTCAAGGCCACCAGGGGGAAGGAGCCCCAGCAGTACCTCAAGGTGCTGCCCGGCAAGGACAAGGTCACCAAGCTCCTCGGCACCGGGGAGGCCTTCGTCGGAGGATGGCGCCACGGCCACTACGCCGTACTGGTCTGGTTCCAGTACAAGGACGGCCACCTGCCGAGCAAGGCCGAGGCCAAGAAGCTCAACGCGGCCGCGTTCGGAGTCGCCGACGCGACCGTCACCCCCGCGCTGGAGTCCCGTTCGCTGACCGGGAAGCGCCCCTGAGCAACACCCCATAAGGGACTTTTCAGGCACGAAACCGGCGGGCGATCCGGCCAGGAACGCACATACTCACATGCCGATCTCCGGCTGTCGCTACGCTGCCAGGTATGCGTGGCCAGGAATCCGGATCCGAGCACGAGCGCGAAACCGACGGTTCGGTCGTACCGGCGACGCCGCCGCCGAGCTTCGGCCAGCCTTCATCGCGCGTGCCGCGGACCGATCTCGCCGAAGGCGAGCAGTCCCATGTCCCTCCGGCGCGGCCGGAGCCCGAGCCCGAGCCCGCGGCCGGCCGGCCGTGGGCGGCTCCCGACGACGGCGGGACCTCCTACGACTGGCTCGCCCCGACCGGGGAGGAAGACGTCCTCGCCCCTCCCCCCGGCGGACCCTCCGCCCCGGCGTGGCAGCCGCCGCCGGCCTTCACCGCCGCCGCCGCCGGTATACAGGTGTGGCCCTCACCCGCCGCGGACGCCCCCGTACCCCCTCCGTGGCCCGCGGCCACGGGGGAGCCCGTCGAGGAGCTGTCCTGGCCCGACTCCGACGAGGGGGCCCGTCCCGGTGAGGCCGGCGGCCTCATCGGCCGGCCGCCCCACCTCGGCTCCCCCGCCATCGAGAACCCGGAGAACACCGTCGACATCCGCCTCCCCGCTCCCGCCGCGCCCGATCCGCAGGAGCCCCTTCTCCCGGTTGCGGACCCGCGGGAGGCCGGTCCCGCCGGGGCCGACCGGCCGGACCTCCCCCCGCCCGCTCCCATCGGCCCACCCCCGGCCCTCGGCGGCTCCGTCCCCGCTCCCGGCGACCTCACCCCGATGGCCCTCTCCGGTCCGGAGCCGACCGGGCATTCCGGGCATCCTGGACCGCCCGCAGCCGAGCACGCCGTACCGACCGCACCGACCGCACCGACCGCACCCCAGGAGGTCACGGCCGGGAACGCCGCGCCACCCGCATCCGCACCTCGGCCGTCCACGGCCGAACGCTCCGCGCCCCCCGCGCCTCAGCCGCCCGCGGCCGAGCCTCCGGTGAACCCGCCCGTGACGCTCCCGGCTCCGGGACCGGTCCCGTCCCCGGCCGACCAGCCGACCCCTCCGGGCGGTTTCCCGGTCGTCGCCCCACCGTTCCCGCCGCCGGCTCCTCCCGGCGGGGAACTCCCCGCGCCCGCGGGCCCGGCCGTGGAGCGCGGCCCGTTCGAGCCGCCCTCGGCGATCGCGTCCGGGCCCCCGGCGCCTCCCGCCGCCGCTCCCGCGACCCCCGGCCGGGGCCGGATCGTCCTGGTGGCCGCCGCGGTCGCGGTCGTGGTCGGCGGCATCGGCACCGGCGCCTTCTTCGCCTACCGGTCGTTCAACGCGGCCGATCCGCAGCCCGTCCGGCCGACCGCCGTACCGGAGACCGGAGATCCGACCGCGGAGAGCCCCGAGAACATCCCGACCGAAGAGCTGATCGACACCACGCTGCTCAACTCCGAGCTGACCGACCCGGGCAAGATGACCCTCGCCGACGCCTTCGCCAGGAAGGTGACCGTTTCCGGGACCACCTTCACCCGGGTCAAGACCCACCTGACCCAGGACTGCGACAAGGCGGCGGCGGGCGCGTTCGCCACGGCGCTCGAGGACGGCGACTGCCGCCGCGTGCTGCGGGCCACCTACGTCGACCGCAAGAAGAAGTACGCCGTCACCACGGGCGTCGCCGTCCTGCCCACCCGTGAGTCGGCCGTCAAGGTCGACCAGGCCAAGAACCTCGAGAAGAACCTGTGGTTCCGCGGCCTGCGGGGCGCCTCCGGCAGCGGGGCCGAGCGCATGCACATCGCGGGCGGCTACGCCGCGGGGCTGGTGTGGGGCCGCTACATCGTGTTCAGCTACGCCACCTTCGCCGACGGCCACACCCCCACCGCGAAGGAGAAGAGCCTCGGCAAGCTCAGCGGGGCCTTCCGCGACCAGACCTCCAAGGTCGTCGAGCGCCGCCTGACCCGCTGACGGCGTCCGCCCCGCGCTCCGGAGGGCGGGGCGGACGCCGCCGGGAGCGCCCGCATCGAGGCCGTCCCGGTGCTCCCCGGCCCACGTATCCGGCGGAGCCGTCCCGGCCCCGCGTCCGCCGGCTCATCACGGCCCCAGCACTCCCGCCGCCGGCTCAGCCCTCCACGCGCGGCAGGGCCGGCTCAGCCCTCCACGCGCGGCAGGGCCGGCTCAGCCCTCGACGCCCGGCGGGGCCGGCTCAGCCTTCGGCACGCGCACCCGGCGGGTCAGCGCGGCCCGCAGAGCCAGTTCCTCCGCCCCGGGATAGCGCACCTCCTCCAGGCAGAGCCCGTGCGCCGGCGCGACGTGCACCCCGGAATCCCGTACGGCTCTCGCCAGCACCTGTCCCGGCCACTCCACCCCGAGACGCCCCTCGCCGACCGCCAGCAGCGATCCCACGAGCGCCCGCACCATGGAGTGGCAGAAGGCGTCGGCGACCACCGTCGCGACCAGGAGCCCGTCCCGGCCGCCCTCCCGGACCCAGTCCAGCCGCTGCAGCTCCCTGATCGTCGTGGCGCCCTCGCGCTTCTTGCAGAACGCCGCGAAGTCGTGCTCGCCGAGCAGCCGCGCGGCGGCGGCGTTGAGCCGGTCCAGGTCGAGCGGGCGGGCGTACCAGACGACCTCCCTGCGCCGGAGCGGGTCCACGCCCCCGGGCGCGTCGCACACCCGGTAGGCGTACCGGCGGGACAGCGCGGAGAAACGCGCGTCGAAGCCCTCAGGGGCCACCGTGACGCGATGGACCCTGACGTCCTGGGGAAGCACTCCGGCCAGCCTCCTGCGCAGGGCCGTGAGCCGCTCCTCGAACCGCTCCCGCGGCCCTCCGTCCCCGGCCTCCCCCGCGGCGCCCCCGGCTGCTCCCGCGGACCGCCCGCGCGCCCTCGCGTTCCCCTCCACCGCCGCGAGCGCGTCCTCCGCCACGTCCAGGTGCGCCACCTGCCCCCGCGCGTGCACCCCGGCGTCGGTCCGGCCCGCCACGGTCAGCGCGGGAGGCTCACCGAGCCGCAGGACCCTGGCGAGCGCCTCCTCGATCTCCCCCTGGACCGTCCGCCTGCCGGGCTGCCGGGCCCAGCCGGAGAACTCCGTGCCGTCGTAGGCGAGATCCAGGCGCAGCCGTACCACGTTGTTCCTCCCGGAGAACGGGAACGGGCCCGGTATCCCCGATGCGGGGATGCCGGACCCGTTCACCCAGCCTGAGAGATCAGGCGTTGTCCTTCTTGTCCTCGGTCTCCTCGGCCGGAGCCTCGGTCGCCTCGTCGTTCTTCTCCGCGGCGGGGGCCTCGGCGGTCTCCTCGGCCGGAGCCTCGGTGGTCTCCTCGGCCTTCTCCGCGGCGGGGGCCTCGGCGGCGGCCGGAGCCTTGGCGACGCGGACCGTGTTCAGCGGCTCGGACACCAGCTCGATGACCGCCATCGGGGCGGCGTCGCCCTTGCGGAGGCCGACCTTGGTGATCCGGGTGTAGCCACCGGGACGCTCGGCGAAGGTCGGGGCGATCTCGGTGAAGAGGTGGTGGACGACGCCCTTGTCGCGGACGACCGTCAGCACCTGGCGACGGTTGTGCATGTCGCCCTTCTTCGCCTTGGTGATCAGCTTCTCCGCCAGCGGGCGCAGGCGCTTCGCCTTCGCCTCGGTGGTCTTGATCCGGCCGTGCTGGAACAGCTGGGTGGCGAGGTTCGCCAGGATCAGCTTCTCGTGGGCCGGGCTGCCGCCGAGACGGGCACCCTTGGTGGGCCTGGGCATTTCGTTCTCCTTGAGAGTGAACCCGCCCCGGCCGTATCAGGTACCGGGGTCGGGCCACGGGAACCGCTCGCGGCTCCCGTGTGGCGATCAGTCCCGGAGGGGCCACGCCCTCCGGGGGTCACGGGGACGGAGTCCCCGCGGAATCAGTACTGCTCGGTCTCGACGTACGCGCTGTCGTCGTCGTCGTAACCGCCGCCGGCCACCGCGGTCGGGTCGAACCCGGGCGGGGAGTCCTTCAGCGCGAGCGACATCTCGTGCAGCTTCTGCTTGACCTCCTCGATGGACTTCGCACCGAAGTTGCGGATGTCCAGCAGGTCCTGCTCGCTGCGCGCGACGAGCTCGCCCACGGTGTGGATGCCCTCGCGCTTGAGGCAGTTGTAGGAGCGGACCGTGAGGTTCAGCTCCTCGATCGGCAGCGCCAGGTCCGCGGCCAGGGCCGCGTCCGTCGGCGACGGGCCGATGTCGATGCCCTCGGCCTCGACGTTCAGCTCGCGGGCGAGGCCGAACAGCTCGACCAGGGTCTTGCCGGCGGAGGCCACCGCGTCGCGGGGCTTCATCGCGGCCTTGGTCTCGACGTCCAGGATCAGACGGTCGAAGTCGGTGCGCTGCTCGACACGGGTCGCCTCGACCTTGTAGGTGACCTTGAGCACCGGCGAGTAGATCGAGTCGATCGGGATGCGCCCGATCTCCTGGCCCGGCTGCTTGTTCTGCGCCGCGGAGACGTAGCCGCGACCGCGCTCGACGGTCAGCTCCATCTCCAGCTTCGCCTTGCCGTTCAGCGTGGCGATGCGCAGCTCGGGGTTGTGCACCTCGACACCGGCCGGGGGCGCGATGTCGGCGGCGGTGACGTCGCCGGGGCCCTGCTTGCGCAGGTACATGACCACGGGCTCGTCGTGCTCGGAGGAGACGACCAGCTCCTTGAGGTTCAGGATGATGTCGGTGACATCCTCCTTGACCCCCGGGACGGTCGAGAACTCGTGCAGCACGCCCTCGATGCGGATGCTGGTCACGGCCGCGCCCGGGATGGACGACAGCAGCGTGCGCCGCAGCGAGTTGCCGATGGTGTAGCCGAAGCCCGGCTCCAGCGGCTCGATGACGAACCGGGAGCGGGTCTCCTCGATGGTCTCCTCGAGGAGGGTCGGGCGCTGAGCGATCAGCATGTGGGTTCTCCCCTTGACGTGCGGCGCCCGCTATTTGACGCCGCTCGATAACAACAGCATAGGTGCCGTACGGCAAGCCGCACGGCACCCGCGAAGAGCCGCTACTTGGAGTAGAGCTCGACGATCAGCTGCTCCTGGACCTGGGTGTCGATCTGCTGACGGACCGGGAGCTGGTGGATCAGGATGCGCATGGCCTCCGGGGCGACGCCCAGCCACGCCGGGAACGTCTTGTCGCCGGCGGTGGCGCGCGCCACCTCGTAGGGCAGCAGGTTGCGCGAGCGCTCGCGGACCTCGACGATGTCGTGCTCGCGGACGCGGTACGACGGGATGTCGACCTTCTTGCCGTTCACCAGGATGTGTCCGTGGCGGACCTGCTGGCGGGCGGCGTCGCGGGACTCGGCGAAACCGGCGCGGTAGACCACGTTGTCGAGACGGCTCTCCAGGATCTGGAGGAGGTTCTCGCCGGTCTTGCCGCCCTTGCGGTTGGCTTCCTCGTAGTAGTTGCGGAACTGCTTCTCGAGGACGCCGTAGATGCGGCGGGTCTTCTGCTTCTCACGAAGCTGGAGCTGGTACTCAGACTCCTTGGGACGGCCGCGGCCGTGCTCACCCGGCGGGTAAGGACGGATCTCGATGGGGCACTTCGCGGACTCGCACTTCTTGCCCTTGAGGAAGAGCTTGACCTTCTCCCGACGGCAGAGCTTGCAGTCCGCACCCGTGTAACGAGCCATTTTCTATCTTCTCCTGGGGCTCAGACGCGACGGCGCTTGGGCGGGCGGCAGCCGTTGTGCGGCACGGGGGTGACGTCCTGGATGGAGCCCACCTCCAGGCCGGTCGCCTGCAGCGAGCGGATGGCGGTCTCGCGGCCGGAACCCGGGCCCTTGACGAAGACGTCGACCTTGCGCATGCCGTGCTCCATGGCGCGGCGAGCGGCGTTCTCGGCGGCCATCTGCGCGGCGAACGGGGTGGACTTGCGAGAGCCCTTGAACCCGACGTGGCCGGCACTGGCCCAGGAGATCACGTTCCCGCTCGGGTCGGTGATCGAAACGATCGTGTTGTTGAACGTGCTCTTGATGTGGGCGTGCCCGTGAGCGACGTTCTTCTTTTCCTTGCGGCGCACCTTCTTCGGTGCACCCTGGCGGCTCTTAGGAGGCATTGTTTGCCTTCACTCCTGAGGTCTTCGGTCCCGCGGCTGCGCGGACTACTTCTTACCGGGCTTCTTCTTGCCGGCGACGGTCTTCTTCTTGCCCTTGCGGGTGCGCGCGTTGGTCTGCGTGCGCTGACCGTGCACGGGAAGACCGCGACGGTGCCGGATGCCCTGGTAGGACTGAATCTCGATCTTGCGGCGGATGTCGGCCTGAATCTCGCGACGGAGGTCACCCTCGATCTTGAAATTCGCCTCGATGTAGTCACGCAGCGGCACGAGCTCTTCGTCGGTGAGCTGGTGCACCCGGAGGTCGCCGCTGACGCCGGTGGCCTTCAGGGTCTCGAGCGCGCGAGTGCGGCCGATTCCGAAAATGTAGGTGAGAGCGATCTCCAGCCGCTTGTCGCGGGGGAGGTCGACGCCAACCAGGCGAGCCATGGTCGGGCATTCTCCTTCTTTGTGGCGGAGGTCCTACGCTTCACTTCCCCTCCCCATGCCCGGGGTGAGGGCCCCGGCCTCCGACCGGGGGTCTCCTGCGGGGTACGGCCTCGTCGGCCGCCTGCGCAGGTGTGAAACGCGATTACCGTTCTTCCGGGCTGGGCCCGCCTCGCCTCTCCGCCGCGGGGAGCGTCTCCGCTCACCTCGCCGGACCGGCGCGGCCGCCTTCGCCCGATGGGCCCCACATGGATCGAGTCCGCCTCTTGCGAGCGGACTCCGTGAGACCTTCTGCCGCGACTAGCCCTGACGCTGCTTGTGGCGCAGGTTGTCGCAGATCACCATGACACGACCGTGCCGGCGGATCACCTTGCACTTGTCGCAGATCTTCTTGACGCTCGGCTTGACCTTCATAGTCCTTATTCGTCCCTCAGACGCTTACTTGTATCGGTAGACGATCCGCCCACGACTGAGGTCGTAGGGGCTCAGTTCGACGACAACCCGGTCGTCGGGAAGGATTCGGATGTAGTGCATGCGCATCCGCCCGCTGATGTGGGCCAGGACCTTATGGCCGTTGTCGAGCTGGACCCGGAACATTGCGTTCGGGAGCGACTCAACCACAGTGCCCTCGATCTCGATGGCGCCGTCTTTCTTGGCCATGTCCCTCGCGTTTCACTGATCGGTCGTCTGAGGCTTCGGAACACTAAGCAGCCGCGACCATGCGCTTCCAGGAGAGGCGGCGGTAGCGACACCGCTGAGGCGCAATGGTCATAGTGAACCGAAGAAGGAGTGTACGGCACCGGGCGATGAAATGCGAAACCGCCGGCCGGTGCTTGACACAACCACCAGACAGCATACCCCCCAGCCGAGCGGAAAGCCCGCCGGTGACCGTGTCACCGGCGGGCCCGTGTCGATCGGCCTTCCCGGCCGCGCCTAGAAGGCGTCACCCCAGCCGCCGCAGTCGTCGAAGCGGTTGTCGCCTTCGCAGACGCGGATCTTGAAGTCGTCGAAGCCGTTGCTCTTCTTGAAGCCGCCGAACTTGGTGAAGTGCCTGCCGCCGAACGTCTTGTAGTACTTGGTGTGGGTCCCGAACTTGTCGTGCCACCTGAACCAGACGTAGCTGTACTCGCGGTCGCGGTCACGGTCGAACAGGTCCCCGTGGAACCAGTAGCGGCCGCCCTGCTTGATCCAGTAGCCCTTGAAGTAGGAGCGCTTGCCGAAGCCCTCGCCACCGCCGAACTTCGAGTGGTAGGGGCCGAAGAAGTGCTTCGACCCCTGCGCCTCCTGGGAGGCGGCGGTGGCCGTGCCGGCGGTCGAGGCCTGGGCCGGAGCCGCGGCCAGACCGGCGGCGAGGGCGCCGGTGAGGGCGGTGGCGGCGAGAAGGGTGCGGGCCTTGCTCATGTCTTCCTCCTGTGAAGGGGTCCGTCGTTCGGACACCGCTCACGTTAGGAAGCTTCGGCCCGCCCTTCTGCGGAGGAATGCACACTCACCGCCGAGCGTGCACTATTACGGCTTCCGGCCGTCGCCGAACTTCATCAGGACGGTCGCGACCAGCAGGATCGCACCCCAGGGGCCCATCACCCACAGCGGCCAGGGATAGGGGAAGTCAAAGTCGTCCCCCATGCCGATGGCGAACCAGATGCCCCAGTTGACGCTGACCGCGAAGGCCCAGGGACCCCACATGGCCAGCAGGCGTCCCTTCACCGTCTCCTCCTTCGCCGGCGGGCACGGGGCGACCTCCCGCATGGCGCGCAGGTCGACGTCGGGCAGGTCGGAGGTGAGGGTCGCGAGCTCGCCGTACGTCCTGCTCGCGTAGAGCTGCTCGAGTCGCTCGTCGAACTCCTCGACGGTGAGGCGACCCTGCGCGTAGTGCTCACGGAGCACCGAGGCGACCCTGTCCCTGTCGTCGTCCGACGCCCGCATCTGCGGACCAGCCGCCATCATCGCTCACATCCGCTCGCCACGGCGGGCCGCGTCGCCGCTAGCCCGCACTCTCTGCCTGTACGCCGGCGAACCGCTCTTCGCCCCCGTCGAGCGCGGTCAGCACCCATGGTCCATTATGTGTCACCGCGACGCTGTGCTCGAAGTGCGCGGAGGGCTTGCCGTCGACGGTGACGACGGTCCAGTCGTCGGCCAGCACCTTGGTCCGCGCGGTGCCCAGGTTGACCATCGGCTCCACCGCGAAGCACATGCCCACCTCCAGCCTGGGCCCCTTGCCGGGCTTGCCGTGGTTGGCGACCCAGGGGTCCATGTGCATCTCGGTGCCGATCCCGTGCCCGCCGTACTCCTGCGGGATGCCGTAGCGGCCCTGGGAGCGGACGTACTTCTCCACCGCGTGCCCCACGTCGGACAGGTGACCGCCCGGCTTCAGGGCGGCGATCCCCTGCCACATGGACTCCTCGGTGACCCGCATCAGCTCGGTCAGCGCGGGGTCCACCTCGCCGACCGGGACCGTGACGGCCGAGTCGCCGTGCCAGCCGTCCAGGATGGCTCCGCAGTCGATCGAGATGATGTCGCCCTCGCGCAGCTTCCGGCGGTCTCCGGGGATGCCGTGGACGACCTCGTCGTTGACCGACGCGCAGATCGTCGCCGGAAAGCCCTGGTAGCCCTTGAAGGAGGGGATCGCACCCTCGTCCCGGATCGCCTTCTCCGCGATCGCGTCGAGGTCCAGCGGCGTCATGCCCGGCTGGACGCTCTCCTTGAGCAGCTGCAGCGTCCGCCCGACCACCAGGCCCGCGGCACGCATCTTCTCCAGCTGCTCCGGCGTCTTGATCTGAATCCCGTGCCGGTTCTTCTTGAACACGTATGCACCCCCTGGGGTGATTAAACGGGCGATTCGGGAGCTCAATTCCCCCGATTGTGCCCTAGAAGCCTCTCCTAACGACAGCACGCCACCTGCGGGGCGCTTCCCGCGGGTGGCGTGCCGGATGAGAACCGCTAGTCGACGTAGGGCGCCAGGGCCTCCATCGCGCGACGGGTGACCTCTTCCACCGGGCCGGCCGCCTCCACCCCGACGAGGATCTTCTCGTCGGCGTAGAACGAGACCAGCGGAGCGGTCTGCTCCTGGTAGACCTCCAGCCGGCGCCGGACGGTCTCCTCCTTGTCGTCATCCCTCTGGTAGAGGCTGCCGCCGCAGGCGTCGCAGATGTCGTCCTTCTTGTCGTCGAAGTCGACGTGCCAGATGCGGCCGCACTGGCCGCAGGTCCGGCGGCCCGCAAGACGGCGGACCACCTCCTCCTCGTCGACCACGAGCTCCAGGACGACGTCCAGCGCGACCCCGAACTCCGCGAGCATCTTCTTCAGGATCTCGGCCTGGGGCACGTTCCTGGGGAAGCCGTCGAGCAGGAAGCCGTCCCGCGCGTCGTCCTCGGAGAGGCGGTCGCGGACCATGGCGATGGTCACCTCGTCGGGCACGAGGTCGCCGCGGTCCATGTACTCCTTGGCAAGCTTGCCGAGCTCCGTACCGCCCGAGACGTTGGCACGGAAGATATCCCCTGTCGAGATCTTCGGGATTGACAGGTTCGATGCGATGAACTGGGCCTGAGTCCCCTTACCCGCTCCGGGGGGCCCCACCAGGACGAGGCGCACTACTTCAGGAAGCCTTCGTAGTTGCGCTGCTGCAGCTGGCTCTCGATCTGCTTCACGGTGTCAAGACCGACACCCACCATGATCAGAATGCTCGTGCCTCCGAACGGGAAGTTCTGGCTCGCTCCGACCAGCGCCAGCGCGACGATCGGCACCATGGAGATCAAGCCCAGATAGAGCGATCCCGGAGCCGTGAGTCGCGAGAGCACGTAGTTCAGGTACTCGGCCGTCGGGCGTCCCGGGCGGATACCCGGGATGAAACCACCGTACTTCTTCATGTTGTCGGCCACTTCAACGGGGTTGAAGGTGATGGACACGTAGAAGTAGGTGAAGAAGACGATCAGGAGGAAGAACGTGACCATGTAGGCCGGGGTGTCGCCGGTGGTCAGGTTCTGCTGGATCCACTGCACGACCGCGTTCGGCTCTTCCGTGCCGCTGAACAGGGTCGTGACCAGCTGCGGCAGATAGAGCAGCGAGGAGGCGAAGATGACCGGGATGATGCCGGCCTGGTTCACCTTCAGCGGGATGTACGTGGAGGTCCCGCCGTACATCCGGCGTCCGACCATGCGCTTGGCGTACTGCACCGGGACCCGGCGCTGGGCCTGCTCGACCATGACGACCAGGGCGATCATCGCGATGCCGACGACCATGACCACGGCGAAGACGAACGCGCCCTTCTGGCGGCCGATGTTCAGCAGCTCGGACGGGAAGACCGCGATGACCTGGGTGAAGATCAGGATGGACATGCCGTTGCCGACACCGCGGTCGGTCACGAGCTCGCCCAGCCACATGATCACGGCGGTGCCCGCGGTCATCACCAGGACCATCGTCACGATGGTGAAGACGCTGTCCTTGTCGAGCAGGACCTCCTGGCGGCAGCCGGGGAACAGCCGGCCGCTGCGCGCGAGCGCGATGAAGGCGGTGGACTGCAGGATAGACAGGCCGATCGTCAGGTAACGCGTATATTGAGTGATCTTGGTCTGGCCCGCCTGCCCCTCCTTCTTGAGGGCTTCGAGGCGGGGGATGACCACGACCAGGAGCTGGAGGATGATGCTCGCGGTGATGTACGGCATGATGCCGAGCGCGAAAACGGAGAGCTTCAGCAGCGCGCCGCCGCTGAACAGCTGCACCATCCCGTAGATATTGCCCGCATCGCCGGCCTGCGCCTCCTTGAGGCACAGGGCGATGTTTTCGGTGTGAACACCCGGAGTCGGAAGAACCGAGCCGAGACGGAACAGCGCGATGATGCCCAGTGTGAAGAGCAACTTCTTGCGCAGGTCCGGCGTACGGAACGCTCGGGTAAACGCGGTCAGCACGGTCCCTCCTGCGCGCCTGAAAGGCGAGGTCGGTCAGCGATGGTGCGGGGGTGATCCATCTTGGTATCTCAAGTCAACGAGTCCGTGGAAATGAGTTGACACTCATTGTCCAGCGAACTCTAACGCACCGCGGGCGCGGAGGCCCAGAAGGGCCCCCGCGCCACGTGATTGATGCCTACAGCTCGGAGGCGGAGCCCCCGGCAGCGGCGATCTTCTCCTTGGCGCTGGCGGAGAAGGCGTGCGCCTGCACGTTCAACGCCACGGAGATCTCGCCGGTTCCCAGAACCTTCACGAGCTGGTTCTTGCGGACCGCACCCCGGGCGACCATGGCCTCGACGGTGACGTCGCCACCCTCGGGGAACAGCTCGCCGAGCCGGTCCAGGTTGACGACCTGGTAGGTCGTCTTGAACAGGGCGTTGGAGAAGCCCTTGTACTTGGGCAGACGGCGCTGGAGCGGGACCTGGCCGCCCTCGAAGCCGAGGGGGACCGTGTTCCGGGACCGCGTGCCCTTGGTGCCACGACCGGCGGTCTTGCCCTTGGACGCCTCGCCGCGGCCCTTGCGGACCTTCGACTTGTTGGCGCCCGGAGCCGGCCGCAGGTGGTGGATGCGGAGCGGAGTGTTCTCTGCCATGTCAGTCGACCTCTTCCACGGTGACCAGGTGCGTCACCACGGAGACCATGCCGCGGATCTCCGGGCGGTCCTCCTTGACGACGACGTCGCCGATGCGCTTCAGACCCAGCGAGCGCAGCGAGTCGCGCTGGTTCTGCTTGCCGCCGATCTTCGAGCGGACCTGAGTGATCTTCAGGCGTGCCATCGACTAGCTCACCGCCTTCGCCGCCGCGGCCTCTGCGATGCCCTCGGCGCGAGCCTTGAGCATCGCCTTGGGAGCGACGTCCTCGATCGGCAGGCCGCGACGGGCCGCGATCTCCTCGGGGCGGCTGAGGCCCTTCAGAGCGGCCACCGTGGCGTGCACGATGTTGATCGGGTTGTCCGAGCCGAGCGACTTGGACAGGACGTCGTGGATACCGGCGCACTCCAGCACGGCGCGCACCGGACCACCGGCGATGACACCGGTACCCGGCGAGGCCGGACGCAGGAAGACGACGCCGGCGGCCTCTTCACCCTGCACGATGTGCGGGATGGTGCCCTGGATGCGGGGCACCCGGAAGAAGTGCTTCTTCGCCTCTTCGACGCCCTTGGCGATGGCCGCGGGGACTTCCTTGGCCTTGCCGTAACCGACACCGACCATGCCGTTACCGTCACCGACGATAACCAGGGCGGTGAAGCTGAAGCGACGACCACCCTTCACGACCTTGGCCACTCGGTTGATCTTCACGACGCGCTCGATGTACGAGACGCCCTTGTCAGCGCTGCCACCGCGGCGGTCGTCACGACGACCGTCACGCCGCTCGCCACCGGCGGCGCCACCGCGACGCGGAGCTCCGGCCATCAGTGGTTCCTCTTCTCATTCGTCATACGGGCCATCAGGTGCGATCCTCGGGACGGAGTCATCAGAACTCCAGCCCGCCTTCGCGTGCGCTGTCCGCGAGGGCCGCGAGGCGGCCTGCGTAGCGGTTGCCACCGCGGTCGAACACGACCGCGGAGATACCGGCAGCCTTGGCCCGCTGAGCGATGAGCTCGCCGACCTGCTTCGCCTTGTCGGTCTTGGCGCCCTCGGCCGCGCGCAGCGAGCTCTCCATGGTGGAGGCGCTCACCAGCGTGTGGCCCTGGGTGTCGTCGACGATCTGCACGAACAGGTGTCGGGTGGAGCGGTTGACGACCAGGCGCGGACGCGCGGCCGTGCCGACCACCTTCTTGCGGACTCGGCCGTGGCGGCGGGCCCGCGAGACGGCGCGGGCGGCCGTGTGCTTGCCGAACGCAGTCTTGCCAGCCATGCCTACTTACCAGCCTTTCCGACCTTGCGGCGGATAACTTCACCCTGGTAGCGCACGCCCTTGCCCTTGTACGGGTCGGGCTTGCGCAGCTTGCGGATGTTCGCGGCGATCTCGCCGACCTTCTGCTTGTCGATGCCGTCCACGTGGAACAGCGTCGGCTTCTCGACGCGGAAGGTGACGCCCTCGGGGGCGTCCACGATCACCGGGTGACTGAAACCGAGGGCGAACTCGAGCTGAGTCGGGCCCTTGGCCTGGACGCGGTAACCGACGCCCACGATCTCCAGGGTCTTGGAGAATCCCTGGGTCACGCCCGTCACCATGTTGGCGATCAGCGTGCGGGACAGACCGTGGAGCGCACGGACCTTGTTCTCGTCGCTGGGACGCGTGACGGCGACAGTGCCGTCCTCCGCCCGAGCGACCTCGATCGGCTCCGCCACCGTGTGCGAGAGCGTGCCCTTGGGGCCCTTGACCGTGACATCCCGACCGTCGATGGTGACGTCGACGCCGCTCGGTACAGGGATGGGCAGCCGTCCGATTCTCGACATGCTGTATGCCTCCCTTCTACCAAACGTAGGCGAGGACTTCCCCGCCCACACCACGCTTGCCGGCCTGCTTGTCGGTCATGAGGCCACCGGACGTCGAGATGATCGCGACGCCCAGTCCGCCCAGGACTCGAGGCAGGTTGTCCTTCTTTGCATAGACCCGCAGGCCGGGCTTGGAAACCCGGCGCAGGCCCGCGAGCGAACGCTCACGGTTCGGCCCGAACTTGAGCTCCACCACGAGGTTCTTTCCGACCTTGGCGTCCTCGACGCTCCAGGCCTGGATGTAACCCTCCTGCTGGAGGATCTCGGCGATGTGCGCCTTGATCTTCGAGTACGGCATGGCCACGGTGTCGTGGTACGCCGAGTTCGCGTTTCGCAGACGCGTCAGCATGTCTGCGATCGGGTCGGTCATCGTCATGGCCGGTGGCCTTCCTCACCGCGGTTTCCCCAGGGGACCTACGGTGCGGTCATGGGCGCTTTCTTCGAACAGCGCCCGGTGAATATGACTTCTCTGGTACGGCCGGCGCCGCGCGGCCCCGCGACGGATCGCGGGGACCGCACGCGGCTACCAGCTCGACTTGGTGATGCCGGGCAGCTCGCCCCGGTGCGCCATCTCACGGAAGCAGATGCGGCACAGGCCGAACTTCCTGTACACGGCGCGGGGACGGCCACAGCGCGAGCACCGGGTGTAGGCCCGGACCTCGAACTTGGCCTTGCGAGCAGCCTTGACCTTGAGCGACGTCTTCGCCATGATCAGGCCTCCTTGAAGGGGAAGCCGAGGTGCTTCAGCAGCGCCCGGCCCTGGTCGTCGGTCTTGGCGGTGGTCACGACCGTGATGTCCATGCCACGCTGCCGGTCGACCTTGTCCTGGTCGATCTCGTGGAACATGACCTGCTCGGTGAGACCGAAGGTGTAGTTGCCGTTGCCGTCGAACTGCTTCGGCGACAGGCCGCGGAAGTCGCGGATACGGGGAAGCGCCAGGGACAGCAGACGGTCCAGGAACTCCCACATGCGGTCGCCGCGCAGCGTGACGTGCGCACCGATCGGCATGCCCTCGCGCAGCTTGAACTGGGCGATGGACTTGCGGGCCCGCACGACGGCCGGCTTCTGACCGGTGATGACCGTGAGGTCGCGGACGGCGCCCTCGATCAGCTTGGAGTCGCGGGCCGCCTCACCGACACCCATGTTCACCTTGATCTTGGTGATCGTGGGGATCAGCATGACGTTCTCGAACCCGAACTCCTCCTGCAGCTTCGCGGCGATCTCCTCGCGGTAACGCTGCTTGAGGCGAGGGAGCGTGCGCTCTTCAGAGGTGGCAGTCATCAGTTGTCCTCACCCGACTCGTCGGCCTTCTTGTCGGCCTTCTTGGCGGGCTTCTCGTCATCCTTGAGCTTCTTGACGTTGCTCACGTGGATGGGAGCCTCCATGGTCTGCACGCCGCCGGTCTTGGCGCCGCGCGGGCCCTGCAGGCTCTCCTTGGCGTGCTTCTTGATCATGTTGACGCCTTCGACCACCACGCGGTCCTCGCGCGGGAGGGCGGCGATCACACGACCCTTGGCACCCTTGTCCTTGCCGGCGATGACCTGGACCAGGTCACCCTTCTTCACATGCAGCTTCGACATTTACAACACCTCCGGCGCGAGCGAGATGATGCGCATGAACTTCTTGTCACGCAGCTCGCGGCCGACGGGACCGAAGATACGCGTGCCGCGAGGGTCACCGCTGTCCTTGATGATGACGGCGGCGTTCTCGTCGAAGCGGATGTAGGAGCCGTCGGGCCGGCGGCGCTCCTTGACAGTGCGGACGACGACGGCCTTGACCACGTCGCCCTTCTTCACGGTGCCGCCGGGAATGGCGTCCTTGACAGTGGCGACGATGATGTCGCCGATACCGGCGTAGCGCCGACCCGAGCCGCCGAGCACCCGGATGCAGAGGACTTCCTTCGCACCCGTGTTGTCGGCGACCTTGAGTCGCGACTCCTGCTGGATCACGTCTACTCCTGTTTGTCTCGCCGGTTCTCGCCTCAGGCGGGCGAGCCTTGCGGAACCTACTGTGGTCTTTTTCCCCCGGCGACAGTCCGTCCGCCCAGATCCGCCGCACCCCGCACCGCAGCCGGTCCGTCGTGTGACGCACCGGCCCGTCCGAGGCCCGGTCTCCCTGGCCGGCGACCGCCGCCGCAGGCGGTGCGGGGGCTGGCCCCACACCCTTGGACGCCGTCGTGGGGGGTGGACCTGCCACCCCCCACGAGGCGCGTTGCTACTTGGCCTTCTCGAGGATCTCGACGACCCGCCAGCGCTTGCTGGCCGACAGCGGCCGGGTCTCCATCAGGAGGACGCGGTCGCCGACGCCGCAGCTGTTGGCCTCGTCGTGCGCCTTGTACTTGGTCGTCCTGCGGATGACCTTGCCGTACAGGCGGTGCTTGACGCGGTCCTCGACGGCGACGACGACAGTCTTGTCCATCTTGTCGCTGACGACCAGACCCTCGCGGGTCTTGCGGTAGTTCCGCGCCTCGGTCGTGCTCTCAGTTGCTTCAGCCATCGCTCGACTCCTTCTCAACCGTCACAATGCCGAGCTCCCGCTCGCGCATCACGGTGTAGATACGGGCGATCTCGCGGCGGACGGCGCGCAGCCGCCCGTGGCTCTCCAACTGGCCGGTCGCGGCCTGGAAGCGGAGGTTGAACAGCTCCTCCTTGGCTTCCTTCAGCTTCTGGACCAGGGTGTCCTGGTCCTCCACCCGCAGCTCACCGGCGGTCAGGCCCTTAGCCATCACGCCTCACCCACTTCACGCTTAACGACCTTGCACTTCATCGGGAGCTTGTGGATCGCCCGCTTCAGCGCCTCACGGGCCACCGGCTCGGCGACACCGGAGAGCTCGAACATGACGCGACCGGGCTTGACGTTGGCGATCCACCACTCCGGCGAACCCTTACCGGAACCCATGCGGGTCTCGGCCGGCTTCTTGGTGAGCGGACGGTCCGGGTAGATGTTGATCCAGACCTTGCCGCCACGCTTGATGTGGCGGGTCATCGCGATACGAGCCGACTCGATCTGGCGGTTGGTCACGTAGGAGTGCTCAAGCGCCTGAATGCCGTACTCGCCGAACACGACGCGCGTGCCGCCCTTGGCGGCGCCGCTGCGGTCGGGCCGGTGCTGCTTGCGGTGCTTGACCCTGCGCGGGATCAGCATGGTCAGCTCCCTTCAGCACCCGGCTGCGCAGCCGGGCCGGTCTCGGGGGCGGCCTGCGAAGCCGCCTCGGTCCTGGGTGCACGGTCGCCGCGGCCGCCGCCACGACGGGGACGGTCGCCACCGGCGCCGCCGCCACGACGGGGACGGTCGCCACCGGCGCCGCCGCCACGACGGTCGTCACGCTCGCGACGCTGGCCCGCACGGGCGCCGGCGGCAGCCGCCTCACGCTCGGCGCGGCTGGTCGGAGCCTCACCCTTGTAGATCCATACCTTCACGCCGATGCGGCCGAAGGTGGTACGGGCCTCGTACAGGCCGTAGTCGATGTCCGCGCGGAGCGTGTGCAGGGGCACGCGGCCCTCGCGGTAGAACTCCGAGCGGGACATCTCGGCGCCGCCCAGACGACCGGAGCACTGCACCCGGATGCCCTTGGCGCCGCTCTTCATGGCCGACTGCATGGCCTTGCGCATGGCCCGCCGGAACGAGACACGGCTGGACAGCTGCTCGGCCACGCCCTGGGCGACGAGCTGGGCGTCGATCTCAGGGTTCTTGACCTCGAGGATGTTCAGCTGGACCTGCTTCTTGGTCAGCTTCTCGAGGTCGCCCCGGATCCGGTCCGCCTCGGCGCCGCGGCGGCCGATGACGATGCCCGGGCGGGCGGTGTGGATGTCGACCTGAACCCGGTCGGTGGTCCGCTCGATCTCGACCTTGGAAATGCCGGCCCGCTCCATGCCCTTCTTCAGCATGCGGCGGATCGCCACGTCCTCGGCCACGTACGACTTGTAGAGCTTGTCGGCGTACCACCGGCTCTTGAAGTCGGTCGTGATGCCGAGGCGGAACCCGTGCGGGTTGACCTTCTGACCCACTAGCGGGTCCTCCCCTTCGGCTCGCGGGACTCCACGATCACGGTGATGTGGCTGGTCCGCTTGTTGATCCGATAGGCACGACCCTGGGCGCGGGGACGGAACCGCTTCAGGGTGGGGCCCTCGTCGACCCAGGCACGGCTCACGACGAGCGTGTCACGGTCGAGGTTGAAGTTGTGCTCCGCGTTCGCAATGGCGCTGGACAGCACCTTGTACACGGTCTCGCTCGCCGACTGGGGAGCGAACTGCAGCACGGCCTGCGCCTCCGAAGCGGGCAGCCCGCGAATGAGGTCCACCACGCGGCGGGCCTTCATGGGCGTGTGGCGCGCGAATCGCACCTGAGCCCTGGCTTCCATCGCTTACTCCTCTTACCTTCTGCTTCGTATGGGGCGAGTCCGCCTCGCCTTGCCCCGACCGGTACGGCTCTCGCCCCCCGGCCGTTCCCGGCTCGGCTTCCTCTCCCCAGGCGCTTATCGCCGGCTGCGGCGGTCTTCCTTGACGTGGCTGCGGAAGGTCCGCGTGGGCGCGAACTCACCGAGCTTGTGACCGATCATCGCCTCGGTGACGAACACCGGGACGTGCTTGCGGCCGTCGTGGACGGCGATCGTGTGACCGATCATGTCGGGCACGATCATGGAGCGCCGCGACCACGTCTTGATGACGTTCTTGGTGCCCTTCTCGTTCTGAGCGTCCACCTTCTTCTGAAGGTGGTCGTCCACGAAGGGACCCTTCTTAAGGCTACGTGGCATTTCGGCTGCTCCTACCGCTTCTTCCGCTTGGTCCGACGACGGATGATCAGGCGGTCGCTGGCCTTGTTCGCCGCACGGGTCCGTCCCTCGGGCTTGCCCTTGGGGTTGACCGGGTGACGACCGCCGGACGTCTTGCCCTCACCACCACCGTGCGGGTGGTCGACCGGGTTCATCGCGACACCGCGGACGGTGGGGCGCTTGCCCTTCCACCGCATACGGCCGGCCTTACCCCAGTTGATGTTGCCCTGCTCGGCGTTGCCGACCTGGCCGATGGAGGCCCGGCAGCGCACGTCGACCTGGCGCATTTCGCCGGAGGGCATACGCAGCGTGGCGTACTGGCCCTCCTTGGCGAGCAGCTGGATCTGCGCACCGGCGGACCGGCCCAGCTTGGCGCCGCCACCCGGACGGAGCTCCACCGCGTGGATGAAGGTACCGGTCGGGATGTTGCGCAGCGGGAGGCAGTTACCCGGCTTGATGTCGGCCGCAGGGCCGTTCTCGATCTTGTCGCCCTGCTTGAGGCCGGTCGGGCAGAGGATGTAGCGCTTCTCCCCGTCGGCGTAGTGCAGCAGCGCGATCCGGGAGGTGCGGTTCGGGTCGTACTCGATGTGAGCGACCTTGGCCGGGATCCCGTCCTTGTCGTGGCGCCGGAAGTCGATGATCCGGTAGGCGCGCTTGTGACCGCCGCCCTGGTGGCGGGTGGTGACCCGGCCGTGGACGTTGCGGCCGCCCTTGCTGTGCAGCGGGGCGAGCAGCGACTTCTCGGGCGTGCTGCGGGTGATCTCGGCGAAGTCCGAGACACTCGAGCCGCGGCGACCCGGGGTCGTCGGCTTGTACTTACGGATGCCCATCTTTTTCGTTCATCCTTTGTCGGTTGATCCGGCCGAATGCCCCCGCCTCCCGGCGGGGGCGCTCGGCGCGTCACTTACTGGCGAGCGGTTCAGCCCTGACCGAAGATGTCGATCCGGTCGCCCTCGGCCAGGCTCACGATCGCACGCTTGGTGCTCGGGCGCTGACCGTAGCCGAACTTGGTCCGCTTGCGCTTGCCCTGGCGGTTGATGGTGTTGACGCTCGCCACCTTGACGCCGAAGATCTGCTCAATGGCGATCTTGACCTGCGTCTTGTTGGCCGTCTTCCGCACCAGGAACGTGTACTTGTTGTGCTCGTCGATCAGGCCGTAGCTCTTCTCGGAGACAACCGGCTTGATGATGATGTCGCGCGGGTCGGCGATCTTCTCCATCAGGCGTCTTCCTTCCCGCTCTTGCTCAGCCGCGTGACGACCTGGTCGTACGCCGCCTGAGTGAAAACGACGTCGTCGTAGCAGAGCACGTCGTACGTGTTGAGCTGCCCGGCGTCCAGCAGGTGGACCTCCGGGGCGTTGCGCAGGCTCATCCAGGTGAGCTCGTCGCCCTCGTCGACGACGACCAGGACGCTACGAGCCTGCGTGATCTTCCGCAGCGACTCGAGGGCCGCCTTGGTCTTGGGGGTCTCGCTGGAGACCAGGCCGCTGACCACGTGGACGCGGCCGCCGTTCGCCCTGTCGGAGAGGGCGCCGCGCAGCGCGGCGGCCTTCATCTTCTTGGGGGTCCGCTGCGAGTAGTCGCGCGGGACCGGGCCGTGGACGGTGCCGCCGCCGGTGAACTGCGGGGCGCGGGTCGAACCCTGGCGGGCGCGGCCGGTGCCCTTCTGGCGGTACGGCTTCTTGCCGCCACCGCTGACCTCACCGCGGGTCTTGGCCTTGTGGGTGCCCTGCCGGCGAGCGGCGAGCTGGGCCACGACCACCTGGTGGATCAGCGGGACGTTGACCTTGGCCCCGAAGATGTCCTCGGGCAGGTCGACCGAGCCGGCCTTCGTGCCGCTGGCGTCGAGGACGTCAATGGTGCTCACTTGGCAGCCCCCTTCTTGGCAGCGGTGCGGATGAGGACCAGGCTGCCGTTGGCGCCGGGAACCGCACCCTTGATGAGGATGAGGCCCTTCTCAGCGTCCACGGCGTGGACCTTCAGGCTCTGGACGGTGGTGCGGACGTTGCCCATCCGACCGGCCATGCGCAGGCCCTTGAAGACGCGGCCCGGGGTGGCGCAGCCACCGATGGAGCCCGGCGAGCGGTGCTTGCGCTGGGTACCGTGCGAGGCGCCCAGACCGCCGAAGCCGTGGCGCTTCATGACACCGGCGAAGCCCTTGCCCTTGCTCTTGCCCGTCACGTCGACGAACTGGCCGGCCTCGAAGGCGTCGGCCGAGATCTCCTGGCCGATGGTGTAGTCGGCCGCGTCGTCCGTACGGATCTCCGTGAAGTAACGGCGCGGGGTGATGTCGTGCTTGCGCAGGTAGTCGCCGAGCGGCTTGTTGACCTTCCGCGGGTCGACCTGTCCGAAGCCGAGCTGGACGGCGGAGTAGCCGTCCTTCTCGGGGGTGCGGACGCGGGTCACGACGCACGGACCGGCCTCGACCACGGTCACCGGGACCATGCGGTTGTCCGCGTCGAAGACCTGGGTCATGCCGAGCTTCTTGCCCAGGACGCCCTTGATCTGCTTAGCCATGTCAGTGCGTTCCCTCAGAGCTTGATCGAGATGTCAACGCCGGCGGGGAGGTCGAGTCGCATGAGCGAGTCGACCGTCTTCGGCGTCGGGTCGATGATGTCAATCAGCCGCTTGTGCGTGCGCATCTCGAAGTGCTCGCGGCTGTCCTTGTACTTGTGCGGCGAGCGGATGACGCAGTACACGTTCTTCTCCGTCGGCAGCGGAACCGGGCCCGCGACCTTAGCGCCAGTCCGCGTCACCGTCTCGACGATCTTCTTGGCCGAAACGTCGATGACCTCGTGGTCATAGGCCTTGAGCCGAATGCGGATCTTCTGTCCCGCCATAATGGCCTCGGTGTCCTTCGCTGTCGTCTGAAAAAGTTACATGCGGCCGGCGGCCGCTATATGCGGATCCGGGCCCGTCGCGCCTTCCGGCGGTCCGGCCCGTCTCCTGTCCCCACGTAGCAGACGTTCGAGATCTGCGCTTTCTTCCGTGATCTGGCAGTCGCTTCGGTCACATCCGGCCGAAGCAGCTGCGAGATCACGGTTCGTGGGTTGCGTGCGGGGCCACGGGAGCCCCGCGCGGCGCGGCGACCGGCTCGTTCTCGCGAGAGCCGGCCGCCGCCCCGTGGTCGTACTACTTGAGGATCTTGGTGACGTTGCCCGCACCGACGGTGCGGCCACCCTCACGGATCGCGAACTTGAGGCCTTCCTCCATCGCGATCGGCTGGATGAGCTGGACGGTCATCTCGGTGTTGTCACCGGGCATGACCATCTCGGTGCCCTCGGGGAGGTTCACGACACCGGTCACGTCAGTCGTACGGAAGTAGAACTGCGGACGGTAGTTGTTGAAGAACGGCGTGTGGCGGCCGCCCTCGTCCTTGGCCAGGATGTAGACCTGGGCCTCGAACTCGGTGTGCGGGGTGGTCGTGCCCGGCTTGATGATGCACTGGCCGCGCTCGACGTCCTCACGCTTGATGCCGCGCAGGAGCAGACCGACGTTGTCACCGGCCTGGCCCTCGTCGAGCAGCTTGCGGAACATCTCGACGCCGGTGACCGTGGTGGTGGTCTTCTCCTGCTTGATGCCGATGATGTCGACGGTCTCGTTGACCTTGACGATGCCGCGCTCGATACGGCCGGTCACGACGGTGCCGCGGCCGGTGATCGAGAAGACGTCCTCGATCGGCATCAGGAACGGCTTGTCGACGTCACGGGTCGGCTCGGGCACGTTCTCGTCGACGGCGGTCATCAGCTCGATGATGCTGTCGCCCCACTTCTGGTCGCCCTCGAGGGCCTTCAGAGCGGAGACGCGCACGACCGGCAGGTCGTCGCCCGGGAACTCCTGAGCCGAGAGCAGCTCGCGGACCTCGAGCTCGACGAGCTCCAGGATCTCCTCGTCGTCGACCATGTCGGCCTTGTTGAGGGCCACGACGATGTAGGGGACGCCGACCTGGCGGGCCAGGAGGACGTGCTCCTTCGTCTGCGGCATCGGACCGTCGGTGGCGGCGACCACGAGGATCGCGCCGTCCATCTGGGCCGCACCGGTGATCATGTTCTTGACGTAGTCGGCGTGACCGGGGCAGTCCACGTGGGCGTAGTGGCGCTTCTCGGTCTGGTACTCGACGTGGGCGATGGAGATCGTGATACCACGAGCCTTCTCCTCGGGCGCCTTGTCGATCTTGTCGAACGGGGTCGCCTCGTTGAGCTCAGGGAAACGCTCGTGGAGCACCTTGGTGATCGCCGCGGTCAGAGTGGTCTTGCCGTGGTCGATGTGCCCAATGGTGCCGATGTTTACGTGCGGCTTGGTCCGCTCGAACTTGGCCTTGGCCACTGGTCTGTCTCCTTAGAGATTCTGACTTGACTTTCGTCTTTTCACTCGGGTTCGGGGAGGCCGGCCTCCTTCGGAGACCGGCCTGGCAGGCAACTACTCGCCCCGGACCTTCGCGACGATCTCCTTGGCGATGTGCTGGGGCACTTCCGCGTAGGAGTCGAACTGCATGCTGAAGCTCGCACGTCCCTGCGTCTTGCTACGGAGGTCGCCCACGTAGCCGAACATCTCAGAGAGCGGCACGATCGCCTGGACGACACGGGCGCCTGCGCGCTCGTCCATCGCCCGGATCTGCCCGCGGCGACCGTTGAGGTCGCCGATGACGTCACCCATGTAGTCCTCGGGGCTGATGACCTCGACGGCCATCACCGGCTCCAGGATTACGGCGTCCGCCTTGCGCGCGGCCTCCTTGAAGGCCATCGAGCCAGCGATCTTGAAGGCCATTTCGGACGAGTCCACCTCGTGGTAGGCACCGTCCTGCAGGGTGACCTTCACCCCGACCATGGGGTAACCGGCGAGAACACCGAACTCGGCGGCCTCCTGGGCACCCGCGTCGACCGAGGGGATGTACTCCCGCGGGATGCGGCCACCGGAGACCTTGTTCTCGAACTCGTACCCGTCGTTGCCCTCGCCCAGCGGCTCAATGTCGATGATGACCTTGGCGAACTGGCCGGAACCACCGGTCTGCTTCTTGTGGACGTAGTCGACCTTCTCCACCTTGCGGCGGATGGTCTCCCGGTAGGCCACCTGCGGCCGGCCGACGTTGGCCTCGACCTTGAACTCGCGACGCATCCGGTCGACGAGGATCTCCAGGTGAAGCTCGCCCATGCCCCAGATGACCGTCTGACCGGTCTCCTCGTCCCGGCGGACCTGGAAGGACGGGTCCTCCTCGGCCAGCCGCTGGATGGCGGTGCTGAGCTTCTCCTGGTCGCTCTTCGTCTTGGGCTCGATCGCGACGTTGATGACCGGGGCCGGGAACGTCATCGACTCCAGGACGACCGGGTGGGCCGGGTCGCACAGGGTGTCACCGGTGGTGGTGTCCTTCAGGCCCATCACGGCGACGATCTGACCGGCGTGCGCGGACGGGCGCTCCTCGCGCTTGTTCGCGTGCATCTGGTAGATCTTGCCGATCCGCTCCTTCTTGCCCTTCACCGAGTTGACCACAGCGGTGCCGGTCTCGAGCGTGCCCGAGTAGATGCGGATGTAGGTGAGCCGGCCCAGGTGCGGGTCGCTCATGATCTTGAAGGCCAGTGCGGAGAACGGCTCGTTGACGTCCGCGTGACGCTCGACGAGCTCCTCCTCGTTGCCGGCCGCGTGGCCCTTGAAGGCCGGGATGTCGGTCGGCGCGGGGAGGTAGGCGACGATCGCGTCGAGCAGGGGCTGGATGCCCTTGTTCTTGAACGCGGTGCCGGTCAGGACCGGGTTGATGGCGCTGGCCAGCGTGGCGCGGCGGATGGCCGCGACCAGCTGCTCCTCGGTGGGCTCGACGCCCTCGAGGAAGAGCTCCATCAGCTCGTCGTCGTTCTCGGCGACGGTCTCGACGAGCTTGTCACGCCACTCGCGGGCAGCCTCGGCGTGATCCGCCGGGATGTCCACGACCTCGTACATCTCGCCCTTGGCCGCCTCGGCGCTCCAGAGCAGGCCCTTCATCTTCACCAGGTCGATGACGCCCTTGAAGCCGGCCTCGACGCCCCAGGGAAGCTGGATGACGGCGGGCGTGGCGTTCAGGCGGTTGACCATCATGTCGACACAGCGGTGGAACTCCGCGCCGACCCGGTCCATCTTGTTGACGAAGCAGATGCGCGGCACGCCGTAGCCGTCGGCCTGACGCCACACCGTCTCGGACTGGGGCTCGACACCCGCCACACCGTCGAACACGGCGACGGCACCGTCGAGGACGCGCAGCGAGCGCTCCACCTCGATGGTGAAGTCCACGTGACCCGGAGTGTCGATGATGTTGATCGTGTGGCCGAGCCATTCGCAGGTGGTGGCAGCGGAGGTGATGGTGATACCACGCTCCTGCTCCTGCTCCATCCAGTCCATGGTGGCTGCGCCCTCGTGGACTTCACCGATCTTGTACGTGATACCGGTGTAGAACAGGATGCGCTCGGTCGTCGTGGTCTTGCCCGCGTCGATGTGGGCCATGATCCCGATGTTGCGGACCTTGGCCAGGTCAAGAGCGGTCGTGGTGGCCACTTCTCTCGCGTCCTCGTCGTCTCGTCGAACCCGCTGTTACCAGCGGTAGTGGGCGAAGGCCTTGTTGGACTCGGCCATCTTGTGGGTGTCCTCGCGCTTCTTGACGCTCGCACCGAGGCCGTTGCTGGCGTCGAGGAGCTCGTTCATGAGGCGCTCGGTCATGGTCTTCTCGCGGCGGGCGCGGGAGTACTGCACCAGCCAACGCAGGGCCAGGGTGGTGCTGCGCGCGGCGCGCACCTCGACCGGGACCTGGTAGGTCGCGCCACCGACACGGCGGCTGCGGACCTCGAGGGTGGGCTTGACGTTGTCCAGCGCACGCTTCAGGGTGACGACCGGGTCGTTGCCCGTCTTCTCCCTGCACCCCTCCAGGGCGCCGTAGACGATCGACTGCGCGATGGAGCGCTTGCCGTCCAGGAGCACCTTGTTGATGAGCGCGGTGACCAGCGGCGAGTTGTGGACCGGGTCAGCCATGAGCTGACGACGGCCAGGAGAACCCTTGCGAGGCATTCTTACTTCTCCTTCTTCGCGCCGTAACGGCTACGGGCCTGCTTGCGGTTGCGGACACCCTGGGTGTCGAGCGAACCACGGATGATCTTGTAGCGAACACCCGGCAGGTCCTTCACACGACCACCGCGGACGAGCACGATGCTGTGCTCCTGGAGGTTGTGGCCGACACCCGGGATGTAGGCCGTGACCTCGATGCCGTTGGTGAGCCGGACACGCGCGACCTTGCGGAGCGCCGAGTTCGGCTTCTTCGGGGTCGTGGTGTAAACGCGCATGCAGGTGCCGCGTCGCTGGGGGCTGGCCTTGAGCGCCGGGGTCTTGGTCTTGGTGACCTTGTCCTGGCGGCCCTTGCGGACCAGCTGCTGAATCGTAGGCACCGCGTCTCCGTTCGTGCTTGCCGGTAATTCGAATGGTCGTTCATTTCGCAGGTACTGCCGGTGTCATGACCTGCTGGTTTTCCGTCCACTCCGACCCACGCGGTCGGGCGTGTCGCGCTCTTGTCGCGCCACTCCCGAGCTAGGCCGGCCCAGTGGAGGAGACCACACGGCGCCTCCGTCGACTCCCCGTGGGAAACCTGCCGACGCGCACGCGTGAGGGCCCATGAAGCCACGGGCACGAAGATAGAGACTACCCAGTCAAGCGCAACACGTCAAAACCGCTGCACCTGCCGGGCGCTGTCGCAAGCGTCCGAATCCGTGTCATGGCTCCCGCGACCGGTTTCCGGCCGATCGCTGTCGGGTCCCCACATGAGTTTACCCGTTGTGGACGACCTCTCCGGCCGTTCTCCTCATAACGTACAGCTTTCGCCGCAAAGATCAGGTCAAGCCGTACCAACGGACGCGGCGCCCGGGTCCCCGAAGGGACCCGGGCGCCGCTCAGGACCTGCCCGTGACCGAGAGGTCAGCGGTTGTACTGGCCGAAGTCGTACTCCTCCAGCGGCACGGCCTCACCCGAGCCCGAGCCGAAGGTGTAGTCCGCGGCCGAGCCGTCGTAACCGCCGACGGTGTACATCGCGGCCTTGGCCTCCTCGGTGGGCTCCACCCGGATGTTGCGGTACTGCGGCATGCCGGTACCGGCCGGGATGAGCTTTCCGATGATGACGTTCTCCTTGAGACCGAGGAGCGAGTCCGACTTGGCGTGGATCGCCGCGTCGGTGAGCACCCGGGTGGTCTCCTGGAAGGACGCCGCCGACAGCCAGGACTCGGTGGCGAGCGAGGCCTTGGTGATGCCCATGAGGACCGGACGGCCGGAGGCCGGCGTGCCGCTCTCCGCCACGCACTCGCGGTTCATCCGCTCGAAGCGCGGCCGCTCGACGAGCTCACCGGGGAGCATGTCCGTGTCACCGGACTCCAGCACGTTCACGCGCTTGAGCATCTGGCGCACGATGATCTCGATGTGCTTGTCGTGGATCGACACACCCTGCGAGCGGTAGACCTGCTGGACCTCCGCCACCAGGTGCAGCTGCACGGCCCGCGGGCCGAGGATGCGCAGCACCTCGTTGGGGTTGACGGCACCGGCGATCAGCTGCTGGCCGACCGAGACCCGCTGACCGTCGGAGACCAGCAGCCGCGACCGCATCGACACCGGGTAGGCGATCTCGTCCGAACCGTCGTCCGGGGTGATCACGATCTTCCGGGTCTTGTCGGTCTCGTCGATGCGGACCCGGCCCTCGGCCTCGCTGATCGGAGCGACGCCCTTGGGGATGCGCGCCTCGAAGAGCTCCTGCACACGGGGCAGACCGTGGGTGATGTCCGCACCCGCCACACCACCGGTGTGGAAGGTCCGCATCGTCAGCTGCGTGCCCGGCTCACCGATCGACTGGGCGGCGATGATGCCGACCGCCTCGCCGACGTCCACCAGCTTGCCGGTCGCGAGCGAACGGCCGTAGCAGGTGGCGCAGACACCGATCTTGGCCTCGCAGACGAGGGCGCTGCGGGTCCTGACGGTCTCCACACCGGCCTCGACCAGCGCGGTCACGTGGCTGTCGTTGATGTCGACGCCCGCCGGCACGATGACCTTGCCGTCCACCTCGACGTCCTCGGCCAGGATGCGGCCGTGCACGTTGCTCTCGGCGTTCTCCGCCTTGACGAGGTTGCCGGAGGCGTCGCGCTCACCGACGTGCAGCGGGACCGCGCGGTCGGTGCCGCAGTCGATCTCGCGGATGATGACGTCCTGCGCGACGTCCACCAGACGACGGGTCAGGTAACCCGAGTCGGCGGTCCGCAGCGCGGTGTCCGCCAGACCCTTCCGCTGTCCGTGGGTGGAGATGAAGTACTCCAGCACCGACAGGCCCTCGCGGAACGAGGCCTTGATCGGCCGCGGGATCGTCTCACCCTTGGTGTTGGACACCAGGCCGCGGATGCCGGAGATCTGGCGGACCTGCATCAGGTTTCCTCGGGCGCCCGACTGGACCATCATCCAGACCGGGTTGGTCTTCGGGAACGCCTTCTGCATGTCGTCGGTCACGTCACTGGTCGCGTGCGTCCAGATCTCGATGAGCTCCTGACGGCGCTCCTCGTCCGTGATGAGACCGCGTTCGTACTCCCGCTGGACCTTGTCGGCCCGGCGCTCGTACGACTCCATGATCTCGGCCTTGTTCGGCGGCGCGATGACGTCCTCGATGGAGATCGTCACACCGGCGCGGGTGGCCCAGTAGAAGCCCGCGTCCTTGAGCGCGTCCAGCGCGGCCGCGACCTCGACCTTCGGGTACTTCTCCGCCAGCTCGTTGACGATGACCGAGAGCTGCTTCTTGCCGACCTGGAAGTTCACGTACGGGTAGTTCGCCGGCAGCGTCTGGTTGAACAGGCACCGGCCCAGCGTGGTCTCCAGGCGGTAGGAGTCGCCCGCCTCCCAGCCCTCGGGAGCCGCCCAGCCGCGAGGCGGCGGGACGTCGCCCTTCATCCTGATCTGGATCTTGGCCTGGATGTCCAGCTCGCGCCGGTCGAAGGCCATGAGCGCCTCGGAGACCGAGCCGAAGACCCGTCCCGCGCCGACGGCGTTCTCGTCGTCGTCCTTGATCGTGGTCAGGGAGTAGAGACCAATGATCATGTCCTGGGTGGGCATGGTCACCGGCTTGCCGTCGGCCGGCTTCAGGATGTTGTTGGTGGACAGCATCAGGATGCGGGCCTCGGCCTGGGCCTCGGCCGACAGCGGCAGGTGCACGGCCATCTGGTCGCCGTCGAAGTCCGCGTTGAACGCGGTGCAGACGAGCGGGTGGATCTGGATGGCCTTGCCCTCGACCAGCTGCGGCTCGAAGGCCTGGATGCCCAGGCGGTGCAGGGTGGGCGCGCGGTTGAGCAGCACGGGGTGCTCGGTGATGACCTCTTCGAGGACGTCCCACACGACCGGGCGGGCCCGCTCCACCATGCGCTTGGCCGACTTGATGTTCTGCGCGTGGTTCAGGTCGACCAGGCGCTTCATCACGAACGGCTTGAACAGCTCCAGCGCCATCTGCTTGGGCAGACCGCACTGGTGCAGCTTCAGCTGCGGGCCGACGACGATGACCGAACGGCCGGAGTAGTCGACTCGCTTGCCCAGGAGGTTCTGGCGGAAGCGGCCCTGCTTGCCCTTGAGCATGTCGCTCAGGGACTTCAGGGGCCGGTTGCCGGGTCCGGTGACCGGACGGCCGCGGCGGCCGTTGTCGAACAGCGCGTCGACGGCCTCCTGGAGCATCCGCTTCTCGTTGTTCACGATGATCTCGGGCGCGCCGAGGTCGAGAAGGCGCTTGAGGCGGTTGTTCCGGTTGATCACCCGGCGGTACAGGTCGTTCAGGTCCGAGGTCGCGAACCGGCCGCCGTCGAGCTGCACCATCGGGCGCAGGTCCGGCGGGATGACCGGGATGCAGTCGAGGACCATGCCGTTGGGCGAGTTGCGGGTGTTCAGGAACGCGGAGACGACCTTGAGACGCTTGAGCGCGCGGGCCTTCTTCTGGCCCTTGCCGCTGCGGATCGTCTCGCGGAGGTTCTCGGCCTCGGCCTCGAGGTCGAAGTTGGACAGGCGCTCCTGGATGGCCTGCGCGCCCATGCCGCCGCGGAAGTAGCGGCCGAAGCGGTCGCGCATCTCGCGGTAGAGCAGTTCGTCGCCCTCGAGGTCCTGGACCTTGAGGTTCTTGAAGCGGCTCCAGACCTCGTCCAGCCGGTCCAGCTCGCGCTGGGCCCGGTCGCGGAGCTGGCGCATCTCGCGCTCGGCGCCCTCGCGGACCTTGCGGCGCTGGTCGCCCTTGGCGCCGGCGGCCTCCAGCTCGGCCAGGTCGGACTCGAGCTTCTTCTGCCGGGCCTCGACGTCCGCGTCCCGGCGCTGCTCGACGTGCTGGCGCTCGACGGAGATCTTCGCCTCGAGCGACGGCAGGTCGCGCTCACGCAGGTCCTTGTCGACGTGCGTGATCATGTAGGCCGCGAAGTAGATGACCTTCTCGAGGTCCTTCGGGGCCAGGTCGAGCAGGTATCCCAGCCGGGACGGGACGCCCTTGAAGTACCAGATGTGCGTGACGGGCGCGGCCAGCTCGATGTGGCCCATCCGCTCACGCCGCACCTTGGCACGGGTCACCTCGACGCCGCAGCGCTCACAGATGATGCCCTTGAAACGGACGCGCTTGTACTTACCGCAGTAGCACTCCCAGTCCCGGGTCGGGCCGAAGATCTTCTCGCAGAAGAGTCCGTCCTTCTCGGGCTTGAGCGTCCGGTAGTTGATCGTCTCGGGCTTCTTGACCTCACCGTGCGACCACTGGCGAATGTCGTCGGCCGTCGCGAGGCCGATCCGAAGCTCGTCGAAGAAGTTGACGTCCAGCACTTGTATTCCCCTCCTCAGCTTCTAGATCAGACCTCTTCGACACTGCTCGGCTCGCGCCGGGACAGGTCGATGCCGAGCTCTTCCGCCGCGCGGAAGACGTCCTCGTCGGTGTCCCGCATCTCGATGGACATGCCATCGCTGGAGAGCACCTCGACGTTCAGGCACAGCGACTGCATTTCCTTGATGAGGACCTTGAACGACTCGGGGATGCCCGGTTCGGGGATGTTCTCGCCCTTGACGATGGCCTCGTAGACCTTCACCCGGCCGAGGACGTCGTCGGACTTGATCGTCAGCAGCTCCTGGAGGGCGTAGGCGGCGCCGTACGCCTCCAGCGCCCACACCTCCATCTCGCCGAACCGCTGGCCGCCGAACTGGGCCTTACCGCCCAGCGGCTGCTGCGTGATCATGGAGTAAGGACCGGTCGACCGCGCGTGGATCTTGTCGTCGACCAGGTGGAGCAGCTTCAGGATGTAGATGTAGCCGACCGAGATCGGGTGCGGGAACGGCTCGCCGGACCGGCCGTCGAACAGCCGGGCCTTTCCGTTCTCGCCGACCATCCGCCCGCCGTCCCTGTTGACCAGGGTGCTGTCGAGCAGGCCGACGATCTCCTCCTCGCTGGCGCCGTCGAACACCGGGGTGGCGACGTTGGTGCGCGGGGCGACCTGGCCGAAGCCCTTGTCGCGCAGCCGCTCGGCCCACGCCTCCTCGATGCCCGAGATGTCCCATCCCCTGGCGGCGATCCACCCGAGGTGGGTCTCCAGGACCTGGCCGACGTTCATTCGGCCGGGCACGCCCAGCGGGTTGAGGATGATGTCGACCGGCGTGCCGTCCTCGAGGAACGGCATGTCCTCGACCGGCAGGATCTTGGAGATGACGCCCTTGTTGCCGTGGCGGCCGGCGAGCTTGTCACCGTCGGTGATCTTGCGCTTCTGGGCCACGTAGACGCGGACCAGCTCGTTGACGCCGGGGGGGAGCTCGTCGCCCTCCTCGCGGCTGAACACGCGGACGCCGATGACCTTGCCCTGCTCGCCGTGGGGCACCTTGAGGGAGGTGTCACGGACCTCGCGCGCCTTCTCACCGAAGATCGCGCGGAGCAGGCGCTCCTCGGGGGTCAGCTCGGTCTCGCCCTTGGGCGTGACCTTGCCGACGAGGATGTCGCCGGGGACGACCTCGGCGCCGATGCGGATGATGCCGCGCTCGTCGAGGTCGGCCAGGACCTCCTCGGAGACGTTCGGGATGTCCCGGGTGATCTCCTCGGGGCCCAGCTTGGTGTCGCGCGCGTCGACCTCGTGCTCCTCGATGTGGATCGAGGAGAGGACGTCGTCCTGGACCAGGCGCTGGGACAGGATGATCGCGTCTTCGTAGTTGTGGCCCTCCCACGGCATGAACGCCACGAGGAGGTTCTTGCCGAGCGCCATCTCGCCGTCGTCCGTGCACGGACCGTCGGCGATGACCTGGTTGACCTCGATGCGGTCACCCTCGGCCACGATCGGCTTCTGGTTGAAGCAGGTGCCCTGGTTGGAACGCTTGAACTTGGCGACCCGGTAGGTCGTGCGGGTGCCGTCGTCGTTCATGACGGTGACGTAGTCGGCGGAGACCTCCTCCACCACACCGGCCTTGTCGGCGGTGATGACGTCGCCGGCGTCGGTGGCGGCGCGGTACTCCATGCCGGTGCCGACCAGCGGAGCCTCGCTCTTGAGCAGCGGCACCGACTGGCGCTGCATGTTGGAGCCCATGAGCGCGCGGTTGGCGTCGTCGTGCTCGAGGAAGGGGATCATCGCGGTCGCCACGGACACCATCTGGCGCGCCGAGACGTCCATGTAGTCGACCTCGTTGGCCCGCAGGGACTCGAACTCGCCGCCCTTGCGGCGGACGAGCACGCGGTCCTCCAGGAAACTGCCGTCGGAACCGATCGGCGTGTTCGCCTGGGCGATGACGTACCGGTCCTCCTCGTCGGCGGTGAGGTAGTCGACCTGGTCGGTGACCCGCCCGTCGACGACCTTCCGGTACGGCGTCTCCACGAACCCGAAGGAGTTGACCCGGCCGAAGGAGGCCAGCGAGCCGATCAGACCGATGTTCGGTCCTTCCGGCGTCTCGATCGGGCACATGCGGCCGTAGTGCGAGGGGTGCACGTCACGGACCTCGAAGCCCGCGCGCTCACGGGACAGACCGCCGGGGCCCAGCGCGGACAGGCGGCGCTTGTGCGTCAGCCCGGCCAGGGGGTTGGTCTGGTCCATGAACTGCGACAGCTGGGAGGTGCCGAAGAACTCCTTGATCGACGCCACCACGGGGCGGATGTTGATCAGGGTCTGCGGCGTGATCGCCTCGACGTCCTGGGTGGTCATCCGCTCGCGGACGACGCGCTCCATACGGGCCAGGCCCAGGCGGACCTGGTTCTGGATGAGCTCCCCGACGGTGCGCAGGCGGCGGTTGCCGAAGTGGTCGATGTCGTCGGTCTCGACGACGACCTCCCGGCCGGAGGCGCCGTTCATCGAGACCTCGCCCGCGTGCAGCTTGACGATGTACTCGATGGTGGCGACGATGTCCTCTTCGGTCAGCGTCCCCTGCGTGATGTCGCTGTCGGCCCCGAGCTTCTTGTTGATCTTGTAGCGGCCGACCTTGGCCAGGTCGTAGCGCTTGGGGTTGAAGTACAGGTTCTCGAGCAGGGTCTGCGCCGACTCCCTGGTCGGCGGCTCGCCCGGACGCAGCTTGCGGTAGATGTCGAGCAGGGCGTCGTCCTGGCCGGCCGTGTGGTCCTTCTCCAGGGTGGCGCGCATCGACTCGTACTGACCGAAGCGCTCGAGGATCTGCTCGTTCGTCCAGCCCAGCGCCTTGAGCAGGACCGTGACGGCCTGCTTGCGCTTGCGATCGATGCGGACGCCGACGCTGTCGCGCTTGTCGATCTCGAACTCGAGCCAGGCGCCCCGGGAGGGGATCACCCTGCAGCCGTACAGGTCCTTGTCGGAGGTCTTGTCGATGCTGCGATCGAAGTAGACGCCCGGGGACCGGACCAGCTGGGAGACCACGACACGCTCGGTGCCGTTGATGATGAAGGTACCCTTCCCGGTCATGAGCGGGAAATCGCCCATGAACACGGTCTGGCTCTTGATCTCACCAGTGGTGTTATTGATGAACTCCGCCGTGACGAACATCGGGGCGGAGTAGGTCATGTCCTTGTCTTTGCACTCATCGACTGAGTACTTTGGCGGCTCGAACCGGTGGTCCCGGAACGACAGGGACATGGTTCCGGAGAAGTCCTCGATGGGACTGATCTCCTCGAAGATCTCTTCGAGACCCGACTGGGCCGGAACGTCCTTGCGCCCGGCCTGGCGAGCCGCCTCGACCCGCCCCTTCCACTTCTCGTTGCCGAGCAGCCAGTCGAAGGACTCGGTCTGCAGGGCGAGAAGGTCAGGAACTTCGAGCGGCTCCTGAATCCGTGCAAAAGACACACGACGGGGACCAGCGGGTACGGCGGAGGCGTTGCGCGAGGCTGCCAACAGATGTCCTTCCGAGGGCTCGCGGCGGACTGACTACACGCACGCCAGACGACCATGCATCAGAGCACCAAAAGAAGCGGGTCGTCAAAGGGCAGCGCAAAGGGGCAGTGTAGCCGAACGGCACACGCCTGTCCACTTCAGTCTCGCTGCATGCTCCACGTTGGTCGCAGCATCGCTCGTCGGAGCCGAAACGTCAAGCCCGGGATCCCGCCTTCCAGCCGTGGAACCGCCGGGACGCTGGGAGTTCTCCCCACCGGGCGGCTGGGCACACCGTCGGCTTCCAGACGATGCCCGCGCCCCGGAGAGGTTAACGCCCGGACGCCCGGCGGCTCGACCTCCGGCCGATAACCGACCGACGATCGACGCTGCCGTGGTGGGTGTACCCCTGACCGCAGGTTTCTCAAACACAGGATTTACCAACAATTGGGTAACGCGCCATGCCCGGACGGGGAGATCACGGCGGCGGAGGATCTCCGAGCAGCGTGGACAGCTCCGCGACCAGCCACCTGGAGCCCTGCTTCACCATCACGAAGCGGGCCCGGCTCTGACTGACCTGCCGGCGTGGCGTCTTCTCCCCCGCCGGGGTCTTCACCGTGTTCACGTTCATGAACAGCAGCACCTCGACCCGGTCGCCCCCGGCCGACTCCACCGCCGCGCCCGAGAGCGCCACCGACTGCACCGCCTGCTGACGCCTGGCCGTCGGCACCAGGGTCGTGGAGAGCCTCCTGTAGTGCTCGGTGAGCTCTCCCGTGGCGTAACCCGCGGCCCTCGCCAGATCCTGCTCGATCGTTCGGTGGTCGTAGGACAGCATGTCCGAGGCCACCGACCGGACCGCCGCGAGCGCCTCCCTGCCGGCCTCCTCCTCCGCGCGGAGCCGGCTCAGATCGACCAGCATGACGCCGACCGCCCCCGCGAGCACCAGCGCCACGGCGGTCAGTACCCCGCCGGCCACCAGGGAAACCCGCGTCACGGGACCAGCTCCGCCTTCGACACGAGCCACTTCCCTCCGGCCCTGGTGACTTCCATGGTCCAGCGGTAGAACCGCTCCTGTGGAGCGTTCTTGCTCCCGTCCCACTCGATCACGGCGTCCCCGACCACCATCACCCGGGCGGTGTCCCCGCTCAGCGAGACCAGCCCCACCGCGCGCAGGGCGCCGGTCTGCACCACCTTCTCCTCCGTCGTGGTCTTCCGCAGCGCCTCGGCGGTCCTGGTGTACTCGGCCCTGGCCGGTCCGGTGGAGGTGTCCAGGATGCGTGCGACGTCGGCGTCGACGGTCCGGTAGCCCACCGAGAGCAGGTTCATCGCGTGCGTCCCCGCGGCGCGCAGCGCCGCCTCCCGGTCGTCCGCCGCCGCCTGCGCGTCCCGCAGCTGCCCGCCGATCCACAGGGCCGCCGCCAGCAGCATGGCGATCAGCACGCCGAGCACGAGCCCGGCGACCCTCAGCGGGCGAGATGACCTGCCGGCCCCCACTGCCATGCTCGTCTCCCGTCACGCGGCCGGGCGGTGGACCGAGGTCGCGTACGGCCCCGCCGTACCCGACCGAAAGGTCCCCGATCGCCGGATCATAACCCGGCGGGCGGATCCTCATCGGACCTTTCCGAACCTCGCCCGCGCGGCGCGGCCGTCACCGCCCCGCCGGGGACACCGCTCCGCGGCGGGTGACCGTACCCCGCGCGGACGGCCGGGGGACGGCGCCCGCTCCCGGGAGGCCGGCGTCATCCCTCCCCGCGGGCACGGGCCGCGACGAGCCGCGGGTACTCCTCCAGCCAGTTGCGCCCGCGCTCGTCCACGAACGAGTTCGGCGGCGGGATGACGCCGTTGGCCGCCAGCCACGCGCCCGGGGGGCGCTGGGTGCGGCGCGTCCGGTTCCCGCTCGGCATGAGCTGCGGCGGGATCGGCGGCAGGACCCCGGGGTCCTGCCCCAGCTGCGCCTCGGCCTCCAGCTCGGAGACGTCCTTCTCCTCCGACATGCCGATCGGGCCGTGTCTGCGGGCGTTGAGGAACTGCCGCACCACCGGCTCGTCGCTGGAGAGCAGCATCTCCCGCGGCCCGAACATGATCAGCTCTCGCCGGAACAGCAGGCCGATGCCGTCGGGAACCGTCCGGGCGGTGTTGATGTCGTGCGTGACGATGAGGAAGGTCGCCTCGGTCTCCGCGTTGAGGTCCACGATCAGCTGGTTCAGGTAGGCCGTGCGGACCGGGTCCAGGCCCGAGTCGGGCTCGTCGAACAGGATGATCTCGGGGTCGAGCACCAGCGCCCGCGCCAGGCCCGCGCGCTTGCGCATGCCGCCGGAGATCTCTCCCGGGAGCTTTCCCTCGGCGCCGACCAGGCCGACGAGATCCATCTTCTCCATCACGATGCGGCGGATCTCGGTCTCGCCCTTGCGGGTGTGCTCGCGCAGCGGGAAGGCGACGTTGTCGTAGAGGTTGAGCGAGCCGAACAGCGCCCCGTCCTGGAACAGCACGCCGAACAGCCTGCGGAGCTCGTACAGCTTGCTCTCGCTGCAGTTGGCCAGATCGTGCCCGTCGATCCAGATGTGCCCGCGTTCGGGCCGCAGGAGGCCGACCAGGGACTTGAGGAAGACGGACTTGCCGGTGCCGGACGGCCCGAGCAGCACCGAGATCTCACCGGCGGGGAGCGTCAGCGTGACGTCCTCCCAGATCACCTGCCTGCCGAACGACTTCGTCAGGCCCTCGACCACGACTTCCACGCCCACGCGCCGTCCTCCAGAAGACCGGTCCGCCCACTCCGGCGGCGGGCCGCCCACCGGCCGGACCCGCCGGCCGCCCACCATCCGTTACGGCATGGCTATCAGACCATCAGTCCAACAACAAGAGGGGAAAGTCGTCGCCGCCCGGCCCCCGAGGGGACTCCTGGAACCGGACCGGGGACGCGCAGCCCGCGAGGGACTCCCGCCGGCTCCGGACCCGGGACGCGCAGCCCGCGAGAGACTCCGGCGCCCGGACCGCGACGCGCGGCGCCGCCACCGCGGACGCGAAAAAGGGCGGGTCCACCGGCACCTGGTGGACCCGCCCTCTTACGGTGAAGCGAATTACTTGACGCTGACGGTGGCGCCGGCGGCCTCGAGGGCGGCCTTGGCCTTCTCCGCCTGCTCCTTGTTGACCTTGTTCTCGAAGACCGGCTTCGGAGCGCCGTCGACCAGGTCCTTGGCCTCCTTGAGGCCCAGGCTCGTCAGGGCGCGGATCTCCTTGATGACCTGGATCTTCTTGTCGCCGGCGGCCTCGAGGACGACGTCGAACTCGTCCTGCTCCTCGGCCTCCTCAGCGGCGGCGCCACCACCGGCGGCGGGGGCGGCGGCAACGGCGACCGGGGCGGCAGCCTTGACGTCGAAGGTCTCCTCGAAGAGCTTCACGAAGTCGGACAGCTCGAGGAGGGTCATCTCCTTGAAAGCGTCGAGCAGCTCGTCGGTGCTGAGCTTCGCCATGATTTCCTCCGTATGGATCTAACTGATGAGAATTGGGACCGCGGTGCGTATGCGCTAATCCCCTGGGGCCGCGTGCGCGGACCTACTCGCCGGCCTCCGCGCGCTTCGCGCGCAGAGCCTCGGCCAGCTGAGCCATGTTGGTGGGCAGCGCGTTGAAGACAGCGGCCGCGTGGCCCTGCTTCGCCTTCAGAGCGCCGGCCAGCTTCGCGAGGAGGACCTCGCGCGACTCAAGGTCGGCAAGCTTGCTGATCTCGGCCGAGGTCATCGCCTTACCGTCGACGACACCGCCCTTGATGACCAGGAGGGGATTGGCCTTGGCGAAGTCACGCAGACTCTTGGCAGCCTCGACCACGTCGCCCTTGACGAACGCGATCGCCGACGGGCCCGCGAGCAGGTCGTCGAGCTGGCTGATCCCGGCCTCGTTGGCCGCGATCTTGGTCAGCGTGTTCTTCACCACGGCGAAATTCGCATTCTCACCGAGAGAAACGCGCAGCTGCTTGAGCTGGGCGACGGTGAGACCGCGGTACTCGGTCAGAACGGCAGCGCTGGAGCCTTCGAAGCTGCTCTTCAGCTCGGCTACAGCCGTTGCCTTTTCCGCCTTCGCCATGGGCCTCCTTCCAGATGTGCCGCCGGCAAAGGCCCATAAATGAGAACAAGCCCCGGCGCAGGCGCACGGGGCTCACATAAGGAAATCAATCCAGATGAAAACTCACATCACACCTGCGCAGGCCGTCCACTGATGTGGATCCTTGGGCCGCCAGGCCATGAGGCCCGACGACGACCGGCGGTCTTCGGCGTTGGACAGCTTACGCGTCCCGGGCAGGGATGCCAAATCGCGGAACCGGCCGGACCCCCGCCCGCTCCGGAACGGCTCCGGAACGGCTCCGGACACGCGTACGGCCCGCGCCCCGTCCGGACAGTTCCGGGGCGCGGGCCGTACGCGGGGCTCAGTTGCCGCCCGAGCCCTCCCGCGGCTGCTCGCCGAGGTCCTTCGGCAGGTCGCCCACCTGGTCGGCGGGCGGGGCCGCGATCGTCACCGGCTCGTTGAAGCCCTGGAAGTGCGCCGCCATGGTGAACGAGGCGCCCTGCTCGGCGCCGCTCAGCGTGACCTTCCGGGGCAGGCTCTGCGCGTCGGCCCACAGGTCGAACTTCACGTTCTTCGCCTCGGCGAACCGGCCCTGCAGCTGCTCGCGGTCGGCCGGGTCGAGCGCCTTCGCGGCCTCGGCCACCGGGAAGGTGCCGCTGTAGTGGGTCGTCTCCACACCGCCGACCGTCTCCGTGCCGACGGCCTTGACGTCCTTGGATGCCGTCAGCAGCTTGACCGTGCCGGGCAGGTCGAACTGCTGGGCCTGGTCCATGAGTCCGCGGACCTCGGCCTGGTCGCCGGCGTCCAGGTCGGCGGTCGACACCTTCACCCACGGCTTGGCACCGCCGGTGAACCGGGTCAGCAGGTCCGACTTCACGTAGACCGTGTCACCGAGCAGGATGGCCCGCGCCCCGCCGGGCACGTTCTGCTCGCCGAAGGAGATCACGTCCAGCGTGATGTCCGTCGCGAGCTGGGGCTTGCTCTGGTAGACCATGCGGCCCTGGACCTTGCCGGCGCCGCGCTCGCCGTCCTTGGCGTCGAACACCAGGTCGGCGGAGTAGGAGGTGACCTCCTCGGCCTTCTGGGCGCTCTGCTGAACCGCCTCGGCCGCCGCCAGTTTCACGTTTCCAAGGGATGCGGTGCCCTGCGCACCGCATCCCGCGACTCCGATCAGCGCGGCCGTTCCCAGCGCCAGCGCGGAAGCCAATCGGCGCATCCGTCCTCACACCCCTTCGTAATCCCCCATCGGACTTGTCTACGAGACTATGCGCCGGGGAGCCGGACCGCTTCGGCCACAAGAACGAAGAAGGGCCTCGACCGAATGGCCATTCGGTCGAGGCCCTCTACGACGGACGTCTGATAGATCAGGCGTCGAGGTCGGCGGTCATGCCGCGCGTCACGTTCGGGTCGACCGGGATGCCGGGGCCCATGGACGTGGAGAAGGTGATCTTCTTGAGGTAGCGGCCCTTGGCCGCCGACGGCTTGAGACGCAGCACCTCGTCGAGGGCGGCGGCGTAGTTCTCGATGAGCTGACGCTCACCGAACGACACCTTGCCGATGATGAAGTGCAGGTTCGCGTGCCGGTCGACACGGAACTCGATCTTGCCGCCCTTGATGTCGGTGACGGCCTTGCCGACCGCCGGGGTGACGGTGCCGGTCTTGGGGTTCGGCATCAGACCGCGCGGGCCGAGGACGCGGCCCAGACGGCCGACCTTGCCCATGAGGTCGGGGGTGGCGACGACCGCGTCGAAGTCGAGGCGGCCCTTGGCGACCTCGTCGATCAGTTCGTCGGCGCCCACGATGTCGGCGCCCGCGGCACGGGCCTCCTCGGCACGGTCACCGGTCGCGAAGACCAGGACCCGGGCGGTCTTACCGGTGCCGTGCGGGAGGTTGACGGTGCCGCGCACCATCTGGTCCGCCTTGCGGGGGTCGACACCCAGCCGCAGGGCGACCTCGACGGTCGCGTCGAACTTGGCGACGTTGGTCTCCTTGGCCAGCTTCGCGGCCTCGGCCGGGCTGTACAGGTTGTCGCGGTCGAACTTGGCCGCTGCGTTGCGGTGGCCCTTGCTGCGCTTCACTTGCTCACTCCTGTGGATCCGAGTGTCCGTGGTGCGGGCCAGCGCCTGGCCCCTCCACTCGCTTCGAGGTTGGTGGTGGTGAACGCCTAGTCGGCGATCGTGATGCCCATCGACCGGGCGGTGCCGGCGATGATCTTCTCCGCCGCCTCGATGTCGTTGGCGTTGAGGTCCTGCATCTTCGTCTCGGCGATCTGGCGCAGCTGCTCACGGGTGAGCTTGCCGACCTTGTCCTTCTGCGGGACGGCCGAGCCCTTCGTCACGCCGGCGGCCTTCTTGATCATCTCTGGCGCCGGGGGCGTCTTCGTGATGAAGGTGAAGCTGCGGTCCTCGAAGATGGTGATCTCAACGGGGATGATGTTGCCGCGCTGGGCCTCGGTGGCAGCGTTGTACTGCTTCACGAAGTCCATGATGTTGACGCCGTGCGGACCGAGGGCGGTACCGACCGGCGGAGCGGGCGTGGCCTGGCCAGCGGGAAGCTGGACCTTGACCAGTGCCGCGATCTTCTTCTTAGGAGGCATGGTTCTCTCCGGGTCCTAATCGGGGTGATGCGGCTCCCACGCAGATGCGGGGAGCGTGCCGACGGGCCGCGCTTCGCGAAGCGCGGCCGCCGAACGTCTTAGTTTATGTGACGGGTCAGATCTTCGAGACCTGGTTGAACGAGAGCTCGACCGGGGTCTCGCGGCCGAAGATCGAAACCAGCACCTTGAGCTTCTGCGACTCGGCGCTGATCTCGCTGACCGTCGCGGGCAGGGTGGCGAAGGGGCCGTCCATGACGGTGACCGACTCGCCCACCTCGAAGTCGACGGTCGCCGTGGTGGCCTTGGCGGTCGTCTTCTTGGTCTCCTCGCTGGGCTCGGGGGCCAGCAGCTTGGCGACCTCGTCGATGCTCAGCGGGCTCGGCTTGTTCGAGAGCCCGACGAAGCCGGTCACTCCGGGCGTGTTGCGCACCGCGGACCAGGACTCGTCGGTGAGCTCCATCCGGACCAGCACGTAACCGGGCAGCACGCGCTCCTTGACGAGCTGGCGCTTGCCGCTCTTCACCTCGGTCACGTGGTGCGTGGGCACCTCGACCTGGAAGATGAAGTCCTCCATGTTGAGGGACTGCGTGCGGGTCTCGATGTTGGCCTTCACGCGGTTCTCGTAGCCGGCGTAGGAGTGGATGACGTACCACTCGCCGTACTGGCCGCGCAGGTGGCGCTTGAACTCCTCGACCGGGTCGACGTCGGGAAGGACGTCACCGTCCTCGTCGACGGCGCCGGCCGGGGCCTCTTCGGCCTCGCTTCCGGCGTCGGCGTCGGCGGACTCGTCACGAGCCTCCCCGGACTCGTCGCGAGCTCCGGACTCGTCGACCTCTTCGGACTCGCCGAGCGAATCCTCCGCGGCGTCGACGGCCTCTTCCGGCTCGCCCTCCCACTCTTCGCGGGACTCGCCGGCCGACTGTGAAGACTCGGACACGGTGGCTCTTTCTCTTTTCGTCGATGGGCTGACTGGACTTGCGGAGGGGCTGGGGTCACGGCGGGACGACCCGCCGGATGCCGGCTCAGGCGCCGCCGAAGATCCTCAGCACGCCCTCGGTGAACAGCGCATCGAGCCCGGCCACGATCCCGACCATGATCAAAACGAAGACCAGGACGATGATGGTGTAAGAAATGAGTTCCTTGCGCGTGGGCCAGATGACCTTGCGCAGCTCGGCGACGATCTGCCGATAGAAGAGGGCGGGAGAAGTGCGCTTCGGCTTCTTCTCACCGCTCGGCTTGTCTGCGGTTTCGCCGCGCGTGTCGATCGCCACAGTCCTCACCTGATCCGTCGTATCCAACGCATGTCTGCGGCGCGCTAGACGCCCTGATGCGCGGACCGCTCCTCGCAGGGCACGAGGGACTCGAACCCCCAACCGCCGGTTTTGGAGACCGGTGCGCTACCAATTGCGCTAGTGCCCTAAGACATGAACCACCATACCCCGGTTGACCCGAAGTTTGTCCGCGGCTCACCGGTCTTGACCGCCGAACACGCATACGGCGGAAAGACCACGCCGGAGTCTACGGGGGAATGGGCCCCACGTCGAACCGGAAACCCGCATCGCAGGTCACAGGGAGGGTAACGGGACGGTCACGGGTTCTTCTCCCCGCCTGTGCGGAGCCGCCGCGGACGCGTCCGCATGATGGATGGAGGACGGAAACGAGGCGACGGGTCTGTAACCATGGAGGTATGACCCGTCCTCGCATCTCCGCCCGCATCTCCGCGATCTCCGAGTCCGCCACGCTCGCCGTGGACGCCAAGGCCAAGGCGATGAAGGCGGCGGGCCGCCCGGTCATCGGCTTCGGCGCCGGCGAGCCGGACTTCCCGACCCCGGACTACATCGTCGAGGCCGCCGTCGAGGCGTGCCGCACCCCCCGGTTCCACAAGTACACGCCGGCCGGCGGGCTCCCCGAGCTCAAGCAGGCCGTCGCCGACAAGACCCTCCGCGACTCCGGCTACCGGGTCGGCGCGTCCCAGGTCCTGATCACCAACGGCGGCAAGCAGGCGGTCTACGAGGCGTTCGCCACGCTGCTCGACCCGGGCGACGAGGTCCTGGTCGTGGCCCCCTACTGGACGACCTACCCCGAGGCGATCAAGCTGGCCGGCGGCGTCCAGGTCGACGTGGTGACCGACGAGACCACCGGCTACCTGGCGGGTGTGGAGCAGCTGGAGGCCGCCCGCACCGACCGCACGAAGGCCCTGCTGTTCGTCTCCCCGTCCAACCCGACCGGCGCGGTCTACAGCCCGGAGCAGGTCGAGGCGATCGGCCGCTGGGCCGCCGAGCACGACCTGTGGGTCGTCACGGACGAGATCTACGAGCACCTCACCTACGGCGACGCGACCTTCTCCAGCATCGCCACCGCCGTGCCCGAGCTGGGCGACAGGGTCGTCGTGCTGAACGGCGTCGCCAAGACCTACGCGATGACCGGCTGGCGGGTGGGCTGGCTGATCGGCCCCGAGGACGTCGTCAAGGCGGCGGCCAACCTGCAGTCGCACGCCACCTCCAACGTCTCCAATGTGGCCCAGGCCGCCGCCCTGGCCGCGGTCACCGGCGACCTGTCGGCGGTGGCCCGGATGCGGGAGGCCTTCGACCGCCGCCGCCGGACGATGGTCCGCATGCTCAACGAGATCCCGGGCGTGGTCTGCCCCGAGCCCAAGGGCGCCTTCTACGCCTACCCCTCGGTCAAGGGGCTGCTGGGCCGGGAGTTCGGCGGGAGGCGGGCGCAGACCTCCGCCGAGCTCGCCGAGATCATCCTGGAGGAGGCCGAGGTCGCGCTCGTCCCCGGTGAGGCCTTCGGCACCCCGGGCTACTTCCGCCTGTCCTACGCGCTCGGCGACGAGGACCTGGCCGAGGGGGTCGGCCGGGTGGCGAAGTTCCTGGGCGAGGCCCGCTAGCCGTACCGGCCGCCGCCGGGCCGGGACCCGCACGGTCCGGCCCGGAGGTCCCGGGCGGTCGCCGACGGCCGCGGGCGGCGCCCCGTACGGCGGTGCGGCACGCGGCCGGGTTCCCTCCGCCGGGCGGCGGGCCCCGCACCGGACGGCGGGCCCGTCAGAAGGTGAGCCCCTGGAGGGCGTGCTCCACGGCGGTCGGCAGGTCCGTCGAGCGCCCCGTCCCGATGAGCCGGTCGTGCTCCTCCTTGTCGTTGCGGGCGAGCAGCCTCGCCTCGGAGCGGCGGAGCAGCTCGGTCAGCACGGGCGAGCGCAGCGACGGCGTCCCGGCGTTCTCGCGGGCGGTGGCCGCCGCGCCGAGGAGGAACAGGGCGAGGGTGTCGTGCGCGTCGCCCTCGGCGATCACCGCGAACACCTCCAGGCCCTCGGTGAGGCAGACGCCGTCGTCGAACATCCGGGCGCCGCGGAGGGACTCGCGGACGGACGCGGTGGCCGCCGCGGTGTTGTCGAGGATGTGCTCGGCGAGCCCGAGGATCAGGTCGAGGCGGGCGAGGGTCCAGTAGTCGCGGTAGGAGGCGCAGAGCTCGCGGCCCTCCCGCAGGACGGTCGTCGCCCGCGCGTACTCGCCGGAGAGCATCATGCCGGTGGCCACGACGATGTAGGTCGGCAGGAACCCGGGGAAGACGTCGCCGGACGAGCGGTGGCGCTCCCGGGCGTCCTTGATGAGCCACAGGGCCTTGCCCACGTCGCCCCTGGCGACGGCCAGGTGCGACTGGAAGTGGCTGATGTAGGGGACCAGGTCCACGGCCCCCTCCCAGTCGCTCGTCGCGCACTCGGCGAGGGTGCGCTCCGCGTCCTCGACGTCACCGCGCTGGATCGACATCCAGGTCTGCACCCACAGCGCCTTGAGCCGCTCGGGGGAGGGCCGGCGCTCCAGGTCCAGGCCGCGCCGGAGCAGTTCGTACCCGAGCGCGGACCGGCCGCAGCAGACCCACAGGAACCACAGGTTGCCGACCAGTTCCAGGCCCTTGCGGCGCTCCTCGGGCCTGGCGTAGCAGTCCTCCACCGCCTCGCGCAGGTTGGCGAGGTCGGGCAGGACCCGGTGGTACCAGCCGAGCTGGTCGCTCCGCCAGCCCCCGGTGGCGCGCGCCGACAGGTCCAGGAAGTGGTCGCGGTGGCGGCGCCGGGCCTCCTCCGCCTCGCCGAGGTCCTCCAGCAGCGCGGCGCCGAACGCCCGGACGGTGTTCGGCAGGCGGTAGCGGACGCCGCCGCCGTCCTTCTCGCACAGCAGGACGGACTTGTCGGACAGGCCGCGGAGCGCGCCGAGGACCTGCTCGACGGTGAGACCTCCGTAGGCGCACACGTGCTGGGCCGCCTCGGCGTCGAAGCCTCCGGAGAAGACCGACACGCGGGCCCACACCAGGCGCTCCTCCCGGCCGCACCGGTCGTGGCTCCAGCCGAGCGCGGCGCCCATGGAGCCGTGCCGCCGGGTGTCCGGGCGGGCCGCGAAGAGGTCGGCCGCGGCGGGGTCGGGTGCCGCCGCGGCCAGCCCGATCGCCAGCGGGAGATTGTCGAGCCGCCGGCAGACCTCGGCCGGGTCGGCCCCGCCGAGCCTGTCGCCGGCCAGTTCGGTGAGCAGGTCGACGGCCTCGTCCTCCGACAGGCCGCCGAGCTGGTAGGTGTGCTCGCCGGCGAAGCCGAGCCGCTGCCTGCTGGTGGCCAGGACGCGCAGCACGCCGACCTCGCGCAGCAGCCGGTCCGCCAGGACCCCGGCGGTGCCCGCGACGCGGTCGCAGTCGTCCAGGACGAGCGTCCGCGGCCGGGAGAGCAGCTCCACGGCCACGGCGTCGAAGGCGGACGCTCCCGGGCGGACGCGGACGCCGAGCGCGCGGGCGAGCATGCCGGTCAGGCCGGGGAGGTCGTCCGGCGCCTCGGACAGGTCCAGGACGCACACGGATCCGGGGGACCCCTGCTCCATCGAGTCGGCCAGGCGCCGCGCGAGGGTGCTCTTGCCCGCTCCGGCGGCACCGGTCAGGGTGAGGTGGCGCCGCCTTCCGAGGAGGCTGCGGATCTCGGCCCACTCCGCGCGCCTGCCGACGAAAAGGTCCGCTCCCACCGCGTCTCCGGCACCGTCCCGACCACTCATGACGCCCCAACTCTCGCACGGGGCCGGGGCCCGGTGAAAGCATTCGGGAAATTCCGTGATCTTTTCTATCCGTCACGGTCCGCCGTCACCGCCCGCCGTCGCGGTCCCCCGCTCCGACGTGCGGCTCCGGCCCCAGTCCCGGCCGCGGAGCGGCGTCCGGATCAGTCGGCGGGCTATCGCGGTCGTGTCCGGGTCCGCGGTCGCCGTCGGGGGCGGGCGGCGCGACCGAGGTCAGCAGGACCCCGGAGCCGTCCGGGACCGTCTCCAGCGCGTGCTGCACCAGGTCCTCGGCGTCGTGCGCCGACGCCCCGCAGACCAGGATCGCGGTGCGCAGCAGCGCCGTACTCCGTGCGGCCAGGAACTCGTCGAAGGCCGCCTCGTCTTCTTCCGTCATCAGCGAGGTCCCCTTTCGCCCCTCCCAACGCACGGACACGCCCGCGGGTTGAGAGGGTCCGGCCCGCCGGACCGCGACGGTACGGCACCATATGGAAATGCCACGTCCGCTCAGCGCCCTGCCCAAGGCCCACCTGCACCTGCACTTCACCGGCTCCATGCGGCACGCCACCCTGATCGAGCTCGCGCGGGAGCACGGGCTGCACCTGCCGGACGCGCTGGTGCAGGACTGGCCGCCGAAGCTGCGGGCCACCGACGAGCGGGGCTGGTTCCGGTTCCAGCGGCTCTACGACATCGCGCGCTCGGCCCTGCGGCGTCCGGAGGACATCTACCGGCTGGTGCGGGAGACCGCCGAGGACGAGGCGGCCGAGGGCTCGGCCTGGCTGGAGATCCAGGTGGACCCGTCCGGGTACGCCCACCGGTTCGGCGGGCTCACCGCGACGATGGAGCTGATGCTCGACGCCGTGCACCGGGCCGCCGGGCACGCCGGGATCGGGATCGCGGTCGTGGTGGCCGCCAACCGGACCCGGCACCCGCTGGACGCCAAGACGCTCGCCCGCCTGGCCACCCACTACCTCGACCAGGGCGTCGTGGGGTTCGGGCTCTCCAACGACGAGCGCCGGGGCCGGGCCCGCGACTTCGACGGGGCGTTCCGGATCGCCCGGCGGGCCGGGCTGCTGGCCGTACCGCACGGCGGGGAGCTGCTGGGCGCGGCGAGCGTGGCCGAGTGCGTGGACGACCTGGGCGCCGACCGGGTGGGGCACGGGATCCGGGCGACGGAGTCGCCGCGGCTGATGGAGCGGCTCGCCGACCGGCAGATCACCTGCGAGGTCTGCCCGATGTCGAACGTCGGGCTGGGGGTGACCGAGCGGGCCGAGGACGTGCCGCTGCGGCGGCTGTTCGACGCCGGGGTGCCGATCGCGCTGGGCGCCGACGACCCCCTGCTGTTCGGCTCGCGGCTGCTGCCCCAGTACGAGCTGGCCCGGCAGGTGTACGGCTTCCGCGACGCGGAGGTGGCGGAGCTGGCCCGGCAGTCGATCCGGGCCTCGGCCGCCCCCGAGCAGGTGCGCAAGGACCTGCTGCAGAAGGTGGACGCCTGGCTGGCCGCGCCCGGCGATCAGCAGGGCGCGTAACCGGCCCCGCCGGACCGGCCGGACCGGCGGGGCCCGGGGTCCTCCGGCTCCGTCGGGGGGCGTATGACGTCGAGGGCGTACGACTCAGTCGAGCGCGTAGGCCACCGCGGAGTCGGGGTCGTCGTCGTGGCCCTCGGCGAAGACCGTGTCGTAGGCGTCGTCGCCGAGCAGCTGGCGGGCGGTGCGCTCGGCGACGGTCCGCGGCTCGGACATGCTCTCCGAGCCGAACCCCCGCAGCCCGAACGTGGCCCACAACCGCATGCCGGACCCCTGGAGCCGGGCCGTACGGTAGCCGTCGCCCTGGACGGCGGCGATGACCGCCAGCTGGTCGAGGGCGAGCGCCACGCCGGTGGTGTCCCGCAGGCGCCACTTGGCGGCGAGCGACTGGCGGGCGGCCAGCTCGGCCTCCTCCAGCCGGCCGAGGCCGAGCTGGGCGATGGAGAGCACGTAGTCGCCGGTGGCGCGGGCCCAGCGTTCGCCGTGGTCGTCGCAGAGGCGCTGCACCTCCTGCAGCACGGTGATGGCCTTGGCGAAGTCACCGCGCCACGTGGCCGCCATGGCTGCGGTCACCAGGGCGAGCGGTTCGCTCACGGTCATGATCTGTGCCCTCCGGAAGTACTTGATGACGAGCTTGACGCCGGGCTCCACCTCTTCGAGGGCCCCGACGCACAGCGAGCGGACCGCCAGGCGGAGCCGCGCGTGCCCCGCCGCCTCGTAGTCGCCCCACTGCAGGGCCACGGCCAGTGCGGTCTCGGCCCGGCGGCGGCCGGACTCCAGATCGCCCTGGGCCATGGCCACGCAGCCGTCGGCCCACAGGAGTTTGGGCAGGCCGGGGTCGGTGGGGGACGAGGCCTCGATCGCCCGCCGCATGTAGTAGCGGCCCTCGCGCAGGCGGCCCAGGCAGAACCAGAGGATCCAGAGCGCTCCGGCGAGCTCGACGGAGGCGGGGGCGGGGGCGGGGGCGGGGATCCGGCCGGAGGCCGCCGCCCCGGTGGGGGTGCCGGAGTCGAGGACGACCCGGAAGTTGGTGATCGCGGAGTTGAGCCGCCTGGCCCACGCCTCCTGGTCGGGGCCGTACCAGCCGGCGTCGGCCCTGCGGGCCAGGTCGAGGTAGTAGCAGCGGTGCCGCTCGGCCAGCCGGTCCTCCTCCCCGAGCCGGACGAGCTGCTCCCTGCCGTACTCCCTGATCGTGTCGAGCTGGCGGTAGCCGCCGGGGACCCTGATGAGCAGCGACTTGTCCACGAGGACGGCCAGCAGCTCCGGCACGCCGGCCAGGTGCTCGTCGCCGCAGACCCAGTCGGCCGCCTCGGCGTCGAAGTTCCCGGCGAAGACCGACAGGCGCGCCCAGAGCAGGCGTTCGGCCGGGGTGCAGAGCTCGTGGGTCCAGCCGACCGCGGTGCGCAGCGTCTGGTGCCGGGAGACGAGGGCCCGGTTGGCCGAGAGCGCGGCGAACCGGCCGTCCAGCCGCTCGGCGAACCGCTCCACCGGCATGCTCCGCAGCTGCCCGGCGGCCAGCTCGACGGCGAGGGGGATGCCGTCCAGCCGCCGGCAGATCCGGGCGGCGGCCTTCAGCCGCGCCTCGTCCAGGGTCAGGCCGGGCGCGGCGGTCCCGGCCCGGTCGAGGAAGAGCCGGAGCGCGTCGTCCTCCAGCCCCGCCCCCGGCCCCGCGGGGTCGGGTGTGCGGAACGGTTCGACGGACAGGAGGGTCTCCCCCTCCACGCCGAGGGGCTGGCGGGAGGTGGCGATGATCCGCACGCCGGGCGCGCGGGCCAGGATCCGGCCGAGGAGGTCGCGGCAGGCGGGCAGGAGGTGTTCGCAGGTGTCCAGCAGGAGCAGGAGCCGTTTCCCCGCCAGGAACTCCACCAGCACCTCCGTCTGGGAGCGGGTGGACTCCTCGCGGAAGCCCAGGACGGCCGCGACGGTGTGGGCGAGCAGGTCGCCGTTGCGCTCACCGGAGAGCTCGACCAGCCACACGCCGTCCAGGTAGGCGTCCCGGCACTCCTCGGCCGCCTTGACGGCGATCCGCGACTTGCCGACGCCCTCGGGACCGGCGACCGTGACCAGCGGCGCCTCGGCCAGGAGCTTCACCAGCTCTCTCACCTCGGTCTCGCGGCCGACGAAGCTGCTCGTCTCCACAGGGAGGTTCCCACGCCACCACGGGATGGATTCCATCGGTTCCAGCTCCTTCCGCGTACCAGGAATAACATCCGGTCAAGGTCACGGGCCGGACATGAAACCGTTTCGGGGTGCGGATTTTCCCCCCCGGAGGAAATCACCCCCCCATTGCGGGATTGAATCTTCTCCCGCGCGCCGAAATACTTATTGTTAACTTCATTTAAATGTCGATGACCACTAAATGCCCATAAATGACGCAAAAGGATAACCGTGATGATCGGTTCGGCCGAGGGGGGCTCACCGCCCTCCCGCCCGCTCCCCCGCGACCTCCCGCGCAGGGCCGCCGGATGTCCTCTTCGGGGAGTTTGGGGGGCCGGTCGAGGGGAACGGCTACTAGACTCTGCCTGTCCGTAGCCGTGGCCGCCGCGCCGCGGTCTTCTGCGAGCTGGACGGAACCGCATGTCTGGGTATGACCGCGTAGTGCAACCCGCGGCCGGCGACGAGGCCCTGGAGAACCACCTCGGTGGGGACGAGGCCAGAAACTATCGCCAGTACGAGTTCGACATGGTCGCCCCGCACGTGGGCCGCTCCATGCTGGAGATCGGCTCCGGCCTCGGCCACTTCGCCGAGCAGTTCCTGCCCCGCCTGGACCGGCTGGTGGTCAGCGACTTCGACCCCTACTGCGTGGAGCAGCTGAAGAAGCGCTTCACCGGGCGCGACGACATCGACGTGCTGCAGTTCGGCCTGCCGACCGAGATCCCCATCGGGGAGAAGGTCGACACCGTCGTCATGATGAACGTCCTGGAGCACATCGAGGAGGACGTCGAGGCCCTGCGCTCGCTCGCCGCCGTCACCCTGCCCGGCGGCCGGATCGTCATCTGGGTCCCCGGCTACATGCAGCTGTACGGCGACTTCGACCGCAAGGTCGGCCACGTCACCCGCTACACCCCCGCCACCCTGCGCAGCACGGTCACGAAGGCCGGCCTCGACATCGACGTGCTCAAGCCGATCAACTTCCTCGGCGGCATCGCGTGGTGGGCCGCCGTGCGGCGCGGCGGCGTCGGCTACCCCGACCCCCGGCTGGTGAAGATCTACGACCGCACCGTCGTCCCCGCCACCCGCTTCATCGAGCGGTTCGTCCGGCCTCCCTTCGGGCAGACCGTCTTCTGTGTGGCCCGCGTACCGCAGTAGCGCGGCCGCCGGGCCGCCCGCGGGGCGACGCCCCGGCCGCCGGTGTCTTCTCGGGCCTGCCGCCCCGGCGTAGCGTCGGAGGCATCCGCGTCCGAGGAGGTCACGATGACGACCGATTACGCCAAGGCACGTGCGGTGGCCGAGCAGGCCCGCGAGAAGGAGTGGACCCGGCCCAGCTTCGGCCGGCAGCTGTTCCTGGGCGACTTCCGCCTCGACCTCGTCCATCCCGCCCCGGCGCTGCCGGAGGCGGAGGTCCGCCGGGGTGAGGACTTCCTGCGCGCCCTGCGCGGGTTCCTGGACGGCAAGGTCGACCCCGCGCTGATCGAGCGGACCGCGCAGGTGCCCGACGAGGTCGTCAAGGGCCTGGCCGAACTCGGCGCCTTCGGCATCACCATCAAGCGGGAGTACGGCGGGCTGGGCCTGCCGTACCTCTACTACGGCCGCGCCCTGATGCTCACCGGCTCGTACTGCCCGGCGCTGGGCACGCTGCTCTCCGCGCACCAGTCGATCGGGGTGCCGCAGCCGCTGAAGCTGTTCGGCAGCGAGGAGCAGAAGCGCGCCTTCCTGCCCCGGTGCGCCAAGGGCGAGATCTCCGCCTTCCTGCTGACCGAGCCCGACGTCGGCTCCGACCCCGCGCGACTGGCGACCACCGCGGTCCGGGACGGCGACGACTACGTGATCGACGGTGTGAAGCTCTGGACCACCAACGGCGTCGTGGCGGACCTGCTGGTGGTGATGGCCCGCACCGGGTCGAAGATCTCCGCCTTCGTCGTGGAGGCCGACAGCCCCGGGATCACCGTCGAGCGGCGCAACGCCTTCATGGGCCTGCGCGGCATCGAGAACGGCGTCACCCGGTTCCACCGGGTCCGCGTCCCCGCCGCCAACCTGATCGGGCGCGAGGGCCAGGGCCTGAAGATCGCCCTGACCACGCTGAACACCGGGCGGCTCTCGCTCCCGGCCGCCTGCGCGGGCAACGCCAAGTGGGCGCTGAAGATCGCCCGGGAGTGGGCCGCCGAGCGCGTCCAGTGGGGGCGTCCGATCGGCGAGCACGAGGCGGTGGCGGGCAAGCTCGCCTTCATCGCCGGCACGGCCTACGCCCTGGAGGCGGTGATGGACCTGACCTGCCGGCTGGCCGACGACGAGAGCAACGACATCAGGATCGAGGCCGCGCTCGCCAAGCTGTACGCCTCGGAGCTGGCCTGGAAGGTCGCCGACGAGCTGGTCCAGCTGCGCGGCGGGCGGGGCTACGAGACCGCGGAGTCGCTGGCCGCCCGGGGCGAGCGCGGGGTCCCGGCCGAGCAGCTCCTGCGGGATGTGCGGATCAACAGGATCTTCGAGGGATCCACCGAGATCATGCACCTGCTGATCGCCCGCGAGGCGGTGGACGCGCACCTGTCGGTGGCGGGCGAGCTGGTCGACCCCGCCGCGGCACCGCGCGACCGCGCCCGCGCCGCGGCCCGCGCCGGCGGGTTCTACGCCCGCTGGCTGCCCACCCTGGTCGCGGGGGCGGGGAACCGGCCCGGCGCCTACGCCGAGTTCGGCCCCCTGGCGACGCACCTGCGCTACGTCGAGCGGACCGGCCGCAGGCTCGCCCGCTCCACCTTCTACGGCATGTCCCGCTGGCAGGGCGGACTGGAGCACCGGCAGGGGTTCCTGGGCCGGATCGTGGACATCGGCGCCGAGCTGTTCGCGATGACCGCGGTCTGCGTTCGGGCCCGCGAGGAGGAGGCCGAGCTGGGCCGGCGCCCCGCCGAGCTGGCCGACACCTTCTGCCGCCAGGCGCGGCTGCGCGCCGAGGCGCTCTTCGACCGCCTCTGGGACAACACCGACTCCGGTGACGTACGGCTGGCGAAGCACCTGCTGCGGGGCCGCTACGCGTTCGCGGAGGAGGGCATCCTGGACGCCTCCGTCGACGGGCCCTGGATCTCCCCGTCCGAACCCGGCGCCTCGGCCGCCGAGAACCTCCGCCGGCCGATCCACTGACCCTCGGCCGTCCTCTGCCCGGCCCGTGCGCTGACCCCGGCCGGGCGGAGGACGCCGGCCCGTCGGTCTCGGCCGTCCCGCCGCCGCCCCGTGACGCCGGTGCCGCTGCCGGTCCGGCGGCCACCGCGCCATGCGCCCGGAATCGATAGGAACAAACCGAAATTAAATGGCTTGCACCGGCCCGATCCTGGCGCGTACCGTCATCGTCATGTGGATTTTCTCCTAGAAGCCGGCATCGATCAGCCACCGACTGATCCGCCCGCACTCAGCCCTCTGGCCCCGTAGTCCTGACGCGGCAGCTGAGTTTCCGGCACGGCCCTTCACGGCGCCGCGTCGTCACCGTCTTCGAAGGAGAGTCCATATGCGAATTCGCGCGACCGCCAAGCGTTCCGGGAAGACCCGGACCCGCACCCCGCTCCCCGAGCGGACCCTGCCCTCCATGCCGCCAGTGCCCCGGCAGATGCCCAGACCGCACCTGCCGGTGAGGCCGACCCAGCAGCCGCGCCGGATCCCCGGCAAGGGCGGCCGCTGAAGGGAGGGCGCCGCGGTCCCTCCCACTAGGGGACCGCGGCGCCTTCTTCCGTCCGTCTCCGCCCGCGCCGTACGGCGCGGGCGCGTCCGCCCCTACAGGCGCTCGACGATGGTGACGTTGGCCTGGCCGCCGCCCTCGCACATCGTCTGCAGGCCGTACCGGCCGCCGGTGCGCTCCAGCTCGTGGAGCAGCTTGGTCATCAGGATCGCGCCGGTGCCGCCGAGCGGGTGGCCCAGGGCGATCGCGCCGCCGTTCGGGTTGACCTTGGCCGGGTCGGCCCCGATCTCCTTGAGCCAGGCCAGCGGGACCGGGGCGAACGCCTCGTTGATCTCGGTGACGTCGATGTCGTCGATGGACAGGCCCGACCGCTTCAGCGCCTTGCGCGTGGCGGGGATGGGCGCGGTCAGCATGTAGACCGGGTCGTCTCCGGCGAGCGTCAGGGTGACGATGCGGGCGCGCGGGGTCAGGCCGTGGTCGCGGACCGCCTGCTCGGAGGCGATCAGCAGCGCGCCGGAGCCGTCGGAGACCTGCGAGGAGGTGGCCGCGGTGATCCGGCCGCCCTCCTTCAGGGTCTTCAGGCCCGCCATCTTCTCCAGGGTGGTGTCGGGGCGGGGGCCCTCGTCGTCCTCGACGCCGCCGACCGGGGCGATCTGGTCCCTGAAGTAGCCGTTCGCGACGGCCTTGGCCGCCCGCTGGTGGCTCTCGTAGGCGTACCGCTCCAGCTCCTCGCGCGACAGGTCCCACTTCTCGCACATCAGCTCCGCGCCGCGGAACTGGGAGATCTCCTGCTTGCCGTACCGCTCGACCCAGCCGTCGCCGAACGGGAAGGGCATGCCCTTCTCCAGCGCGGCGGTGATGCTCGCCCCCATGGGGACGATGCTCATCGACTCCACCCCGGCGGCGACCACGAGGTCCTGGGTGCCGGAGAGCACACCCTGTGCCGCGAAGTGGATCGACTGCTGGGAGGAGCCGCACTGGCGGTCGATGGTGACGCCGGGGACGCTCTCCGGCAGGCCTGCCGAGAGCCACGCGTTACGGGCGATGTCCATGCTCTGCGGGCCGAACTGCATCACGCAGCCCATGATCACGTCCTCGACCGCGGACGGGTCGACGCCCGTACGGTCGATCAGCGCCTTGAGGGTGTGCGCGGCCAGGTCGGTGGGGTGGACGGCGGACAGCCCGCCCTTCTTCTTGCCGACCGGGGTACGGACCGCCCCCACGATGTACGCCTCTGCCACAGTGCCTCCTGGGTCCCGTCCCGATGAAACCGAGCATCATTCTGTCAGTAGGAGGTTACCTCAGAACCTCCGTCCGTGCCCGGCCGGGATTCCCGGGCCGGGCACGGATCCGGAAACGGGTCGCCGCGCGGGTTCAGCGCACGTAGACGTCGGGCCGGGGCGGAGTGGACATGCCGTCGCCGATGAAGAAGCCCGGGTGCGGCGGCTGGTTGTAGGCGGTGTTCTGCCAGGCGACCGCGGTGCGGTACTGCGGGTCGTGCATCAGGGTGTGGATGCGCCGGTCGGTCAGGTGCGGGGTGCTGTAGACGCGCAGGGCCCGGTTGTCGCCGGTGGGCCAGACGACCTCCTCGCGCCAGTCGCCGAACAGGTCGGCCGTCAGCGACGGGGTGGCCTTGGTGCCGTTGTTGGAGTGCACGCCGGAGGCGGTCAGCAGCCGGGTGTCGCCGCTGGTGCCGTACTTGTCGATGCGGGTCTGGTCGACCAGCTCGCGGACCGGGTCGCCGTCCCACCAGGCCAGGAAGTTGATCGAGGACGGTTCACGGCCCAGGGCGGCGCCGGTGGCGCTGCGCAGCGTGGTGTCGGCGGCCGACCACGATTCGGCGCCGGGGCTGCCGGCCCAGATGTCGGCGGAGACTCCGCGGCCGTTGTCGGTGCCGGAGGCGGTGGACCACAGCACCCGACCGGTGCGGGCGTCGGCGAACCACGAGCCGGGCTTGGATTTGTCCTCACTCACCTTGAAGTACTCCAGTCCCGGCCGGGAGGGGTTCAGGTCGCCCAGGTGCGCCGCGTCGCCGTGGCCCAGCTTGGTGGTCCACAGCCCGGAGCCGTTGTCGTCGACGGTCATCGCGCCGTAGACGATCTCGTCGCGGCCGTCTGCGTCGACGTCGCCCACGGTCAGGGCGTGGTTGCCCTGGCCGTCGTAGCCCTTGCCGGAGTTGGTGGAGCTGTTGGTGTCGAACGTCCAGCGGCGGGTCAGGGTGCCGTTGCGGAAGTCCCAGGCGGCGATCACGCTGCGGGTGTAGTAGCCGCGCGCCATGATCAGTGACGGGCGCTTCCCGTCGAGGTAGGCGGTGCCGGCCAGGAACCGGTCGACCCGGTTGCCGTAGGAGTCGCCCCAGGAGGAGACGGTGCCGCGGGCCGGCACGTAGTCGACCGTCGAGGCGGCCCTGCCGGTCCGCCCGTCGAACATGGTCAGGTACTCGGGGCCGGACAGCACGTAGCCGGAGGAGTTGCGGTGATCGGCCGAGGACGAGCCGATCACCGCGCCGGTGCCGTCGCGGGTGCCGTCGGCGGTCTTGGCCGCCACCTCGGCGTCGCCGTCGCCGTCGTAGTCGTAGACCTGGAACTGGGTGTAGTGCGCGCCTGCGCGGATGTTGCGGCCCAGGTCGACGCGCCACAGCCGGGTGCCGTCCAGCCGGTAGGCGTCGAGGAACACGTTGCCGGTGTAGCCGGACTGGGAGTTGTCCTTGGCGTTGGACGGGTCCCACTTCAACACGATCTCGTACTGTCCGTCGCCGTCGAGGTCACCGGCGCTCGCGTCGTTGGCGGCGTAGGTGTAGGCGACGCCGTCGGGGGTGGTGCCGCCGGACGGCGGGGAGATCGGCACGTCCAGGTAGCCGTTCGCCAGGCGCAGCGCGGGCGCGGAGGCCGCCTGCTCGGCACCGTTGATCACGGCCCGCACGGTGTAGGAGGCGTCGGCCGAGGCGCCGGTGTCCAGGTGGTTGGTGGAGCCGGTGACGGGGGTGGGGTTGACCTTGGTGCCGTCGCGGTAGAGGTTGAAGGCCACGCCGTCCGGGTCGGTGGCCAGCAGCCGCCAGGAGACCAGGTTGGCGCTGCCCGAGCGCACGCTGATCAGGCCGCGGTCGAGGTCCTCGACCTGCTTGGCGCCCTGCGGGATCACCGTCGCCGTCGGGGTCGGGGTGGGGGTGGGGGTGGGCGTGGCCGTCGGGGTCGCGGTGGGCGAGGGGCTCGCGCTGGTGGCGGGCTTGAGCGTCCAGCGCTTGCTGACCACCGAGTCGCAGGAGTTCTGCTGGACGGCGGCACCGGCGGCGGTGGAGCCGTCCTTGACGTTGAGGCACTTGGCGCTGCCGAGGTTGACGACCCGGTAGGTCGAACCGCTGACGACCTCCAGGTTCCAGCTCTGGAAGGCACCGGTCGAGCAGGCCTGCTGGACGGCGGCCTTGCCCGCCGAGGTGCTGTCGTCCTTGATGCCGACGCACTTGCCGCTGTGGGCGGCGGTCAGCCGCCAGCCGCCGGAGACGGCCGACAGCTCCCAGGTCTGGGCGGTGGCACCGTCGCAGCCGGACTGCACGAGCTGCGCGCCGTCGGCGGTGCTCTGCCCGGAGACGTCCAGGCACAGGCCGCTGGCGGCGTTGACCAGGGTGTAGGACCCGGCGGCCGGGGCGGACACGGCGGCCGCGGGGACCGCCTGCCAGCCGCCGACCGCCGTGCCCGCCGCCAGGACGGCCACCATGGCCGCCTTTCGGCGCGAACGGGACGGCGCTACTTTAAAACGTTTCATTTCCAGCTCCGATCTGAACCATGGGGGGATGGGCTCAGGGATCCGTCGGCCTCTCCGGCGCCTCCCGTCCGGGCCACGACGGCATGGATGGCCGGGAACAGGGAGGACGTACGGTCCGGTCCGCGTGGATCATCTCGACGATCCGCGCGCTCCCGGTGGAATGCGCTTTCCTAGCCTTCAGAAGGTAGAGCGTGCGGATGTGGGCGTCAATCGACAGGAGCGCCGGTTCACCTGGTCACGGCCATCGGATTGAAACGTGTCAGGTCAGATTCGTTCTCCAGGACGGGGGTCGCGAGGTCTTCCGGAGGGGCGTCTGAAAGTTTCAGCCCCGGCGACCAGATGCCCCGGCGGGGCCCGGCGACCGGATGCGGAGCCCGCGACCGCCGGTCACCTCGGCCCGGCCGCTCGAGGCGGCCCCCTCCTCGCCCCGGATCCCCGCTTCCCTCGTCAGGACGGCCGGTTCAGCACGATGTAGCCGTCCCTCTCGAAGACCGGGCGGTAGCCGCTGCGCAGGGCCTCGTCGACCCGCTGCCGCTGGAGCTCGTGGGCGCCGAACGGGAAGGACCAGCGGTCCACGTCGGCCACGATCCACGGCGCGTCGCGGGGCACGGGCCCCCAGAGCAGCACGGTCGTCCGTGAGGTGAGCGCGGGTCCGACGTGGTTCACCGCCTCGACGACCACCCCGTCCGGCACCGCGGACACCGCCTCCCGGGCCGCCGCGACGTGCGGATCGCCCTCGTAGAAGGACCACTCGACCAGGTTGCCGAGCGCGAAGCGCGGGATCAGCGTGATGGCGATCACGCAGACGCCGACCGCCCAGTAACGCCCCGCCTCACGTCCCGCGTGCCGGTTCCGCAGGCGCCGCCCCAGCCGGTCCGCACCGTCCACGCCCGCGCACAGCAGGGCCGCCACGATGAAGGCGTTGTAGTGGTGGTCCGGTCCCCACCACTGCGGCCGGTCGCCCAGGAAGCGTTCGGCGATCATCGGGACCGCCATCAGGGTGAGCGGCGAGAACAGCGCGGTCAGCAGCACCGGCCAGAAGAGGAAGGCCAGCGTGTCGACCTTGATCTCCGGGCTGACGAACTGCCACAGCGCCCCCAGCGGGTCGCGCGCGAGCCCGGCCGCCGCCTCGCCCACGGTCGCCCCCCACCGGCCGTAGGCCCAGTGGAAGCCCGCCTCGCCCGCCCCCGCCAGCGGCATCAGGACACCGCGGATCGTCACCAGCGCCGCGAGCGCGAGCAGGACGAACGCGGTCCCCTCCAGCCTGCGCCGTGTGACGAGCAGGTAGACGCCGAAGCCCGCGACGAGCAGGCCCATGTCCTCCTTGACCAGCAGCAGGCCCAGCGCGGCCAGGACCGCCACGCCCCGGCGGCCCGCGTCGAAGCGCTCGATCATGATCGCGCTCAGCAGCGGGACGAACGCCACCTCGTGGAAGTCGAACCCGGCGGTCTGCGCGACCGGCCACGACACCGCGTAGGCCACCGCGACCAGGTGCGCGGGGACCGGGCCGAGGCGGCGTGCGGCGTAGTGCCAGACGGGGACCGCGGCCAGCGCGAGCAGTACGGCCTGCGCGACGATCAGGGTCTGCGGCCCGTCGTGGATCCAGTACAGCGGGGCCAGGACGGCGAGGATCGGCGAGAAGTGGTCGGCGAGCTGGAGGAAGTCCATGCCCAGGCCGTAGTTCACGCCCACCGCGGGCGCCGTCGGCGGCCCGAGGCCCGCGTAGCCGCGCACGGCCTGGTCGAAGATGACCAGGTCGAAGATGCTCGCCCGGAAGGTGGCCAGCTTGACCAGCCCGAGCACGGCGTAGGCGCAGGCGGCCAGCACCACCGTCGCGCCCAGCCCCAGCGGGTGCGCCCGCCGCCGCAGGGACCCGTCGACGCGCCCCACGAACCCGTCGATGCGCCGCGCGAGCCCGGCGGCGCGCGCCATCAGTCCGGCGGCACCGGAATCCGGCCGGTCCCCCGCGTCGGCCGGGTCCGTCTCCTCCGCTCCGGTTCTCCCGGGCCCGGGGGTGGTGTCCGCGCTCATGTCCGGCGGGTGCCCGTCATCGTCGCGTAGGCGATCACGTTGTCGGTGTAGTGACCGGTCGCGTGGTCGTAGGTCCCGCCGCAGGTGATCAGGTGGAGCTGCGGCACGGCCGACTCGCCGTACACCCGCTGCGTCGGGAAGACCGACTTCTCCGCCTGCTCCAGCCCGCCCACGGTGAACACCGCGACCAGGCCGTCCTGGCGGTGCACCTCGATGACGTCCCCGTTGCGGATCTCGTGGAGGCGGCTGAACACCGCGCTCCCCCTCCGGGTGTCCTTGTGCCCCAGCATGATCGCCGGTCCCGCCTCCCCCGCAGTGGGGCCCGAGCGGTACCAGCCGACGAGGTTGGGGTTGCCCACCGGCGGCACCTCGATCGCCCCCTGCTTGTCGAGCCCGACGGACTTGATCGGTGCGTCGACGCCGAGCTTCGGGATGACCAGGCGGAGCGGGGTCGAGGGCTGCAGCGCCGGGGCCGCCGGCAGGCTCGGCTGCGGCGGCGGCACGGTGGGAGCCGCCTGGAAGTACTGCTCCGCCCCGGCCGCACTGGGCTGCACCCGCGGCGGCAGGGTGGTCCGCTGGTCGGCGAGGCCGTACTGCTCGGGCGCGGAGACCATGAGGATCATCCCCACGAGCACCGTGACCACCCCGGCGATCCCGGCCAGGATCAGCACCGACCGCAGCACCCGCCCGCCGGCGGGGTCGACGTACGGCTCGCCGTACCCGGGCGGAAGACCCGGCTCGCCGTATCCCGGCGGGAGGTGGCTCGCCTGCCCGTAGCCGGGCGGACGACCCGCCGGCCCGTACCCGGGCGACGGGTGGCCCGCCTGGCCGTATCCGGGCGACGGGTGGCCCGCCTGGCCGTATCCGGGCGGCGGGTGGCCCGGCGGGAGATGCCCGTACGGCTGCGCGGGCCGTCGCGGTCCCCCGCCGGGCGGGACGGGCCCCGGCCGCCGGCCGTCCGGAGTGGGCGTGGTCATCCGGCCACCCTTGTCAGCCCCGCTGCGTGGTACGGCGCCGCAGCACCAGCCCACCGGCTCCGGCCGCCGCGACCAGCAGTGCGCCGCTCAGCATGATCATGCGGGCGTCCGGACCGGCCTCGCCGCCCCCGCCCGTGGACGCCGCGCCCTCGGGCGTCTCCTCGATCTGCCGCGTCTTGGTGGTCTTGGTGGTCTTGGTGCTCTCCGTGGGCTCCGGCGTGATGGTGTGGGTGATGGTGATCGTCGGCTTCGGGGTCGTGGTGGTGTTCGTGGCCGAGGCCGACGGCGTTCCCGTCCCCGTGCCGGTGCCGGACGGCTTCACCGTGATCAGCAGCCCGGCGGCGGTGACCTCCGCCGGGGACGCGGGCGTGCAGTCGTACAGGTCGCCGACGGTGCCGGTGCCGCTGGTCGGGCCCACCGCCAGGATGAAGGAGCTGGGCTGGATCCCGATGACGCCGGTGGCGGTCGGCGTCATCGTGATGAACACGGTGGAGGTCGGCAGTGGGCTGCCCTGGGCCACCGCGCCGGGGGTGGACGAGGTCGTGGCGAGGACGGTCGAGGTCTGCGTGGGCAGCGGCGAGCCCGTGACCAGCGCCTCCGCCTCGACCACGAGGCGCTCGGTGGCGGCGACGGCCGAGGGGGCGAGCAGGCTCGGTTCGGGGGCGACGGGCTGGCCGATCTTCCAGGTCGCGACGACCGGGCCGTTCGGCGTCGGCGCCAGCGGGCCGGTCAGGTCCATCTGGAACTTGTAGGGGCTGGCGGCGCCCGTCTCCGGCTCGCAGTTGTAGGTCACCGCCTTGGGCGCCGCCGTCATCGACGCGATCGCCGGAACGGCTCCGAAGAGGACACCTGCGCCCACTGCGCCGATGGCGGCCGTCTTGACCGCGACGCGTCTGCGCGTCTTGGACTTCAGCACGGTCTCTCCCCGGTTGGATGCGGTTGCGCGGTGGGGTGATCGCCCGGGATTCCCACCGATGGTCAAGTCTTGTCATAGATCTTATGGAGACCGGACAGCGGGTGGGAACTTGTCGGCAAAACGGGCATAAATTCTCCCACGTCTCAGATCGCCTTCTACGAGGCGGTGATGCGCAGGGAGTGGACCCGGCTGGAGCGGGGGAACCGCGTCGCCGCCTGGAGCAACTCCCAGGCCACTTTCCTGGCGCAGGTCGTGGGACCGCACTTCGAGTGGCTGTGCCGGGAGTGGGCGATGGACGCCGGCCCCGACGTCTTCGGCGAACTGCCCGGAGAGGTGGCCGAAGGGGTGGTCGCCGACCCGGTCAACCGCACGCAGATCCAGGTCGACGTCGCGGTGCTGTCCTCGGCACCGCCCGGAGAGAGGCGCCGGGTCCTCTCCCTCGGCGAGGCCGAGTGGGACAAGCCGATGGGGCTGCGCCATCTCGACCGCCTCCGGCGGGCGCGCGACCTGCTGAGCGTCAAGGGCTACGACACCTCCGCCACCGTACCGGCCTGCTACGGCGGCGCCGAGTTCGACGCCGACCTCCACGCCGCGTCCGCCGCGGACCCCCGGGTCCTCCTGGTGGATCCGGCCACACTGTACGGCTGATGAGCTACCGCCGGAGAAGCGTCCGGACGCGGTCGACGCTCTGGTGGCGCTGACCGCCGGCTGACCGCCGTACGTCACGGCAGCGCCGCGGTGTTCACCAGCGACCCGGAAGACACGGCCGCCTGTCTGAAGGCGTTGGACGCGCAGGACGTGCGCCTCGTCACGGTCTGAACGCCCGGGTCAGCGCGAGGACGCCTTGCCGGTGGCGGAGAGGGTCGCGTAGACGATGATGTTGTCGGTGTAGTGGCCGGTCTTCTGGTTGAGGACGCCGCCGCAGGTGATCAGGCGCAGGGTGGCCTCGCCGGTGTTGCCGTAGACCCGCTTCGACGGGAACGCCTGCTTGCTGACCTGCTCGACCCCGTCGACGGTGAACTCCGCCACGGCCCCGTCCGAGCGCGACACCTTGATCTTGTCCCCGCGCCTGAGCTCCTTGAGGCGGACGAAGACCCCGGCCTTGCCGTTGCCGTTGACGTGGCCGAGGACGACCGAGGGTCCCTGCTGCCCGGGGACGGGACCGTGCTTGTACCAGCCCGCCAGGTGGAGCCGGTTCAGCGGAGGGGTCTGGACCCGCTGCTTCTTGTCGATCCCGAGCGTCATCAGCGACGACAGCACGCCGATCTTGGGGATGGCGATCCTGCGCGGGGTCACCCCCTCGCTCCTGAGCGGCTCCGGCGGCATCACGACGGGCAGCGGCGGCGCGGCCGTGGGTGCGGCGGCCGTCAGCGGGACCTCCAGCCCGCCCGGACCCACCTCCGCGGGTGCCCCCGCCGCGTTCTGGTCCTGCGGCTGGACGGGCTGCGGCTGGTTCTGCGCCGCCGCCTGGGGCACCGGAGGCCCGTACATCTCCTCCTCGGAGAGCGGGGCCAGGTAGGTGAGCAGCCCGGCCATGACCATCCCCACCCCGGCCAGCGACCCGGCGACCAGCAGGGAGGGGAGCAGCCACTTCCTTCCGCCGGACGCGGGCGCGCCGCCCGGGTAGACGGAACCGCCTGCCGGGTGGACGGAGTCTCCGCCCGGGGAGGCGGAGCCGTCATCCGGGCGGGGGGCGTGCCCCTCCCCCGGCGGCTCCGGGTACATTCCGGCGCCCATGCCTACTCCCCGCTCCGCGCGTGCGCCGCCCGGCGCCGGACGAGCACCGCACCGCCCAGCATCCCGCCGAAGACCACGGCCGACCCGGCTCCGACGAGGCCCAGGCCCGAGCGCTCACCGGGCCCGCCGCCCGTGTCCGCGCCCCCCTTGGGCGTCACCACGACCTGGGGGGTGGTGGGCGTCGCCCGCGTGGGCGTGACGGTGACGGTGGCCGTGACGGTCGGCTTGGGCGTGGTCGTGACGGTCTTCGTCGCGGTGGGTGAGGCGGACTTGCTGGTCTGCCCCTGGGGCGACGGAGTCGTGGGGCATACCGGAATGGGCGTAGGCGTGCGCGCAAGAGTCGGCGTCGGCGTCGGCGCCCGGGAGGGTAGAGCCTGAGGCGTGCACGAGGGAGCCACGGGCGGGAAGGTCACCGGGGGCGTGACGGAGATCGTCGGCGTCACCGAGATCGTCGGAGTGACGGACGTCGTCGGAGTGGACGTGACGGTGCCCGTCGGGTCGGGCGAGGGCGATCCGCCCGCACCTCCGATCGTGACGTCCACCGACACCGGCGCACTGTCGAGCGTGCAGACGGTCCTGTATTCGTCCGGCGGGTTCACCAGCTCCCTCGTGATCACCCGGAAGGCGTCGAGGGTCGCCTCCTTGCCCTCGTCCAGGTTCGTGACCTCGATGGTGTGCTGACCGTAGGCGAGACCGCGGAACCTCCAGAGCGTCAGCCCACCCTTGTCATCGTCGTTCGAGGCCGTGCCGTCGGGCAGCTTCGAGGCGTCCACGTAGGCCGGCGTGGCGTCCTGTCCGTTGATCTTGAATCCGATCCGGCCGGCGTCGCTGTCGCGCCGGGCGACGTACTCGATCCCGGTCCCGGTGAAGGTGAAGGTGGCCTTCGCCCCCGCCTTCGTCGTGTGGTGGACGTCGTGGTGGTGGTCGTTGTTGTTCTCCGGCTGGTCGTCGAGGCTCGCCCAGTCGCCGTCGTACTTCACATCCGGATGGTCGTCGTTGACCATGGCCTCACCGGCGGGCGGGGTGAAGTCCACGAACAACCTCTGGGGCGTCACTTTGACCTTCGCCGCCGCAGTGGTGTGGGCGGCGTCGGAGATCCCCTCGGGAAGCCTCAGAACGGTGCCCGGCTGGAGCTGGTTCGGCTGGTCCACGCTCCCCTTCGGCTGGAGGACTCCCTGCCAGCCGCCGGAGAGCTTCACGTTGCCGGTAACCGAGACCTTGCCGCCCGGAGCGAAGTAGGCCGGCGAGCCGAACCTGGCCGGAAGCTGGTTCCGGTAGCCGAGAGCCCAGCCGATGCTGAGCGGCTGGCCGACCGAGAGCGTCGTGGGAATCGACACCTTCGTCCTCAGGCTCACCGGACCGCTCTGCGTGAGGCCTCCGATGCAGGTGTAGTCGACCACCAGCTCGGCGTTGTTCGCGGAGGCCGTACCGGACGACAGCACGACCAGCGCGCCGCTCAGCAGCCCCAGCATCGGGACCGCAACCGCTGTACGGAGCCCTGTTGTCCACCGCGCCACTGGTCACTCCGCTCGTAAAACCTGGACACAGAAATGGTCATTTCATCACAACCGGTCCGGATCGTACTGGTATGCGGCAGCCCCCCGCAGGGGGTTCGGGGAGACTCCCAGGGCACTGTGGCGCAGTTGTGATCTCGCGAACGTTCCACGCGGGGAACCCGGCACCCCCGACCACCTGTACCTCCAGGTAACAGAATCGTATTCTGTTCCGCGGAGACCCTAAGGAGGCAGTCCATGCAGCGAGACCTCTTCGAGGAGGAGCACGATCTCTTCCGGGAGACCGTGCGCGAGTTCCTGGCCCGGGAGGTCGTGCCGCACCACGACCGGTGGGAGAAGGACGGCATCGTCCCCCGCGAGGTGTGGAAGAAGGCCGGCGAGGTCGGGATGTTCGGCTTCGGGGTGCCGGAGGAGTTCGGCGGGGCGGGGATCAAGGACTTCCGCTACAACGCGGTGATCGTCGAGGAGATCATCAGGGTCGGCGCGTCCGGCCTCGGCTTCTCCCTCCACAACGACGTCATGGCCCCGTACTTCGTCGACCTGACGAACGACGAGCAGAAGGCCCGCTGGCTGCCCGGGTTCGCGAGCGGCGAGCTGATCACCGCCGTCGCGATGACCGAGCCGGGAGCCGGCAGCGACCTGCAGGGCGTGCGGACCACCGCCGTGCGCGAGGGCGACCACTACGTCCTCAACGGCTCCAAGACCTTCATCACCAACGGCATCAACTCCGACCTGGTGGTGACCGTCGCCAAGACCGACCCGGCCGCGGGCGCCCGGGGCATCTCGCTGCTGGTCGTGGAGCGCGGCATGGAGGGCTTCACCCGGGGCCGCAACCTGGACAAGATCGGCATGCACGCCCAGGACACCGCCGAGCTGTTCTTCGAGGGCGTCCGCGTGCCCGCCGCCAACCTGCTCGGCGACCAGGAGGGCCAGGGCTTCTTCCAGCTCATGGGCAACCTGCCGCAGGAGCGCCTGTCGATCGCCGTCGCGGCGGTGGCCGCCGCCGAGACCGTGCTCAAGGCGACCATCGACTACTGCAGGAACCGCCAGGCCTTCGGGCGCAGCATCGGCACCTTCCAGAACACCCGGTTCGTCCTGGCCGAGCTGGACACCGAGGTCGAGATCGCCCGGCACTATCTGGACAAGTGCATCCTCGCCCTCAACGCGGAGCGGCTCACCGTCGTGGACGCCGCCAAGGCCAAGTGGTGGACCACCGAACTGCAGACCAAGGTCATCGACCGCTGCCTCCAGCTGCACGGCGGCTACGGCTACATGATGGAGTATCCCGTCGCCAAGGCCTGGATCGACAGCCGCGTCCAGACGATCTACGGCGGGACCACCGAGATCATGAAGGAGATCATCGGCCGCTCCTTCGGCTTCTGACCACTTCCCGCCGCTGATCGCCCCCGGCCGCCCTGGTCGCTTCCGGCGGCTGCCGGCGGCTGCCGGCGGCTTCCGGTCGCGGCCCCGTCCGCCGATCACACCCGCACAGCGATCACGCCCGCGCCGCGGGACATCCCGGTGCGGGCGTGATCGGCGGACGCCGGGTCAGTTCCTGACGAGCTCCTCGATCTTCACCGCCACTCCGTCCTTGATCGTCACCTTGGCGTACAGCGAGACGTCCGCCTTGAGCGCCTTCTTCAGCTGGTCCACGCTGCACCGGTGCGGGAGCTCCCCCTCGTCGCAGATGGCGCCCTGCACGTCGAACACCTCGGTGTACGGCAGGAGCTGCGCGGTGCGGTCGCCGGCGTCGTCCCCCGTGATCAGGATGGAATTCGCCCCCTTCATGGTCACCTGGCCCAGCACGTCCTCGTCGAGGCCCCTGCCGCCGGGGATGTCCGGACTCGACGGAGCCGAGGGCGAGGGCACCGGAGGCGACGCCTCGGCCGTCTCCGACGGCAGGGCCGGGGCCGGAGTGGAGACCGCGGGGGACGCGGTCTCCGTGGCGGACGCCGAGGCGGAGGGCGCCGCGGAGGTGGCGGACGGGTCCGAGCCGCCCTCCCCCGCGCAGGCGGAGAGGCACACGGCGAACGCCGCCGCCAGCAGGACACGCGTTGTCTTCGACGTTCTGTTCACGACGGCCACCCTGCCACGAACCACCGGACCGCACGCACCCGCCGTGTCCGGAAGGCGCTCACGGAACCTCCGCAGCCGTCGAACGGAACCTCCGCACCCGGCGATCGGACGGCGCATACTGGTCAGCGAGGCTTCCCCGAGGCGGTGACGATGGACAGCGGACTGATCCTGCTGGTCTTCCTGGCGTTCCTGTTCGCCTGGGGGCTGAACCGGGTGCGCCGGGCACTGCGGCTCGGCCCCCTCGCCTACGCGGGCGTCATGGTCGCGTTCGCCATCGTGATGCTCGCCGTCTGGGGACAGACCATGCGCTGACGCGCGGTGCGCCGTACCGCGCCGGACGTCACCGGGACAGACCGCGCACCGACGCGCTCCCGGCCCGCCGCGCTAACCGGCGGACGCCTCCAGCAGCACCCGGGCGACCAGTTCGGGATCATCGCTCATCGGCAGGTGGCCGCAGCCCCGCAGCAGCTTCACCCGCTGCCCGGACCACCGCGCCGCCCGTACGGCCTGCCGCCGGAGGAGCAGCCGGTCGTGCTCGCCCCAGGCGATCGTGACCGGCGCCTTGGGCGGCGCCGGGGGCATCAGCCACGCGAACGAGGCCAGCGTCTCGTCGAACCCCCCGGCGCCCCGCAGGGCCTCCCCGGCGGCGAGCACCGCCCCCTCGGAGAGCCTGCCCGGGTGCGCCACCATCAAGCCCGTCGACAGCGCCCTCGCGACCGGGTTCCGCGCCGTCGCCTCGGCCCGCTCCGGCGGGAGGGCCAGCGCCGCCGCCCTGGTCGCGCGGAGCACCGTCTGGAGGTACAGCAGCTCGCTCCGGCTCCAGAACCCCGCCGGGGACAGCGCCGCGGCCGTGCGGACGACCCCCCGGGAGGCGAGCTCCAACGCGACGTAGCCGCCGAGCGAGTTGCCCGCCACGTGCGGCTCGCGGACGCCGAGCATCCCGCAGAAGGACTCGACCGCGTCCGCGAGCGTCTCCGCGGTGTACGGCGTGCCGGGCGGCAGCGGCGGCGAGACGCCGAAACCCGGGAAGTCGACGGCGATCACGTCCCGCTCGGCGGCGAGACGGTCGAGCACGGGCAGCCACCCCTGCCAGTGGTGCCCGATGCCGTGCAGCAGGATCAGGGGCGCTCCCACCCCGCGCCGTTCGAAGGCCAGGTTCATACAGACCACTCAAGCACCGATCGGGGATCGGGCCTAGTCCCGGGAGCGCGCGGGGAGCGGTGGTGCGCTCAGCGCGACCGGGTGGGGATCTCGAACCAGACGGCCTTGCCCTCCTGCGTGGGACGGGAGCCCCAGCGCCTGGCGAGCTGGTCGACGAGGTAGAGACCGCGGCCGCCCTCGTCGTTCTCCCCGGCGCTGCGGATGCGGGGAAGCCGCAGGTCCTGGTCGAAGACCTCGACCCAGACGGACTCCCGGCCGCGCCGGATCCGGAGCGTGAACTCCTTCTCGGCGACGGTCTCGCCTTCGTCCTCGTCCTCGAAGCCGGGCAGGTCCCAGGACTCGTCGAAGTCCAGCGCACCGCCGTCCATCACCAGGTCCCGGCGGGGGACGCCGGAGTTGGCCGCGTGCAGCACGACGTTGGTGACCACCTCGGAGACGAGCAGGCAGGCGAGCTCGGCCCGCTCCTCCGGGACGTTCCACCCGGCGAAGGCCTCCGCCGCCATCCGGCGGGCCTCGCTGACCATGATCGGCTGGGCCGCGAAGGTGCGCTCCTCGACCTCCAGGTCGGCGGCGGAGGACCTGACCACCAGGATGGCCATGTCGTCGTCGATCTCACCGGGCACCGCGACCGTCGCGGCGTCGGCGATGCGCTCCACCGAGCCGCCGGAGAACTCGACGAGCTTGTCGCAGAGCAGCGCGAGGTTCTCCTCGTCGCTGAGCGGGTGGCTGCCGGAGTCGCGCATGGGGCGGCGGTCCACCAGGCCGTCGGTGTAGAGCAGCAGCGAGGCCCCCGGCGGCAGCGTCCGCGTCTCCTCCTTGTAGACCAGGTCGGCGTGCATGCCCTTGGCACGGACGCCGAGCGGCTGGCCGACCTCCTTGATGTCGAGCTCGACGCAGGTGCCGTCGGCGAGCAGCAGCGGCGGGGCGTGCCCGGCGTTGGCGAAGGACAGCTCGCGCGACCACGCGTCGTACACGAGGTACTGGCAGGTGACGATGGGCGGGACGCTGATGTCCTCGCCGCTGTCGTCCTGCTCGGGGGTGGCGATGATGCGGGTCCACTCGTCCAGCCGGGCGAGGATCTCCGCGGGCGGCTTGTCGTCCTGGGCGAAGGCGCGCAGCGCGGCCCGGAGCTGCCCCATGACGGCGGCGGCCTTGGCGCCCCGGCCCTCCACGTCGCCGATGACGATGCCGACCCGGCCGGCCGAGAGCGGGATCACGTCGTACCAGTCGCCGCCGACCTGGGTCTGGATGCCCTGGCCGTGCGAGGCGAGCGGTGCGGCGGGGTAGTAGCGGACCGCGATCTCCAGCCCGTCGAGCTGGGGCAGGGCGCGGGGCAGGAGGTATTTCTGGAAGGACTCGGCGGTGTGCCGCTCCTCCTCGAACAGCAGCGCGTTGTCCACGGCCAGCGCGACCCTGGTGGCGATGGCGCCGACGAAGTCGCGGTCGAAGGTGTCGTAGTGCGGGCTGCGCCGGTCGGTGAGGTTGGACAGCCCGAGGTACATCAGGCCGAGCGTCTCGCCGCGCACGCACAGCGGGGCGACGATGGCCGACGTCAGGCCGACCTCCGCGGCCAGCCGGGTGCTGCCCTCACTGGGGCTCGGGTAGCTGGTCCGGGCGAAGTCCTCGACCAGGACCGTCTCCTGGCGGCGCAGCGCGGTGTCGGCGTAGTGGCCCGCGGGGTAGCGGATCTCGGCGCCGAGCGGCGCCCAGGTGTCCGGCGGCGGGCTCCAGCCCTGGACGTGGGTGGAGACCCTGCGGGTCAGCCGCTCGCCCTCCATCAGCTCGATGAAGCAGTGGTCGGCGAACTGCGGGACGAGCATCTCGGCGACGCGCTTGAGCGTCTCCTCGACGTAGAGGGAGCCGGCGAGGCGCTCGCCGATCCGCTCCAGCAGGCCGAAGCGGTCCTTCTCCCGCTCGTTGCTCCGCATGGCCTCGCGGGCGGTGATGACGATGCCCGTCACCGCCCCGGAGGAGTGGCGCAGGGGCACGGCCTGCGCGCGGACGTAGATCATCGTCCCGTCGCCGCGCTTGACCTCGAAGGTGCCCTCCCAGACGCCGCCCTTGAGCACCTGCTTGGCGGCCTCGACCGCGAGCGGGTGGTCGGCCTCCATGAGGCTCGACGTGAGCCCGCGCGGCTCGGCGGAGCCCGGCGGGCCGGAATGGCCGAAGAGCTTCTCGGCGAACGGGTTCCAGTAGAGGAGATTGCTGAAGCGGTCGGTGACCACCACCGCCATCTCCGCCTGGTCGAGGACGGCTCCCGCCGAAAGGTGGTCGGCGGCGTCCTGCGGAAGATCCCCCCACCGCTTCATCCGGTGACCGCCCCTCGGTAACGGGTGTGCGCAAAGCGAACCACGGTTGCTCCTGCTGCAGTCTCGGCCGGGGAGTGGAGGGATTTCCCCGTGGGATCCAACCGAGTGAGTGCGCGCCGGTCAGCGCGCGGAGACGAAGACGTGGGCAGCGACCTCCCGCGGAAGGTCCGCAAGAGAGTTGCCCGTCGCATCGTCACCTATCACCCGCACACCGTAGTCGCTCGCCGCGAGCGTGACCTCGCGTCCGGGTTGTATCCCAACTTGCTTGAGTTTAAGCATCACAGCGGGATCGCTTTGCACTTGTTCGCTAATTCGACGGACGACAACGGGTACGTCCCTGGGTCCGGCCGCCTCCGCCATCGACGGCAGCGACTCCCATTCGACTCCGGCCACGGCGACGCCGAGCTCCTCCAGACCGGGGATCGGGTTGCCGTGCGGGTCCCGGACGGGGTTGTTCAGCAGCGTGACCAGGCGCGCCTCGACGGACTCCGACATCACGTGCTCCCAGCGGCACGCCTCGATGTGCACCTCCTCCCAGGGCAGGCCGATCACCTGGGTCAGCAGGCACTCCGCGAGGCGGTGCTTGCGCATGACACGGGTCGCGAGGGTGCGGCCGAGGTCGGTCATGGTCAGGTGCCGGTCGCCCTCGACGCGGACCAGGCCGTCCCGCTCCATCCGCGCGACCGTCTGGCTGACGGTCGGGCCGCTCTGCTGGAGCCGCTCGGCGATGCGGGCCCGGAGGGGGACGATCCCCTCCTCCTCCAGTTCGAAGATCGTGCGGAGATACATCTCCGTGGTGTCGATCAAGCCGTGTGCGGTCAAGACCCCTCCCTTCCTGTATCGGTGCCGTGTCCGCTCCGCGGCGTCCCGCGGGTCGTTCCGGACAGGGCTGGATTCACAAAAAGGTCTTGGGCTACGACCCTATTGGGAGAACCGCCCGCGATGGCCCCGAGATGACAAAGGAGGGCAACACCACGCGGCCCGGAATGCTTCCCGACCGGCCTTGGACGCCCCGGTCACGCCCCGGTCCCGCCGTCGCGCGCGCCGGTCCCGCCCGCCCGGTAGTTCCGGAACGCCGGTACGGCCAGCCCCGCGGCGAGCACCGCGGCCGCGCAGGCCAGCCCGCCGCCGACCCAGGCGCCGGTGGCGCCGAACCAGGTCGCGGTGGCCCCGGCCCGCAGGTCGCCCAGGCGGGGGCCGCCGGCGACCACCACCGTGAAGACCCCCTGCATCCGGCCGCGCATCTCGTCGGGGGCGTGGGTCTGCAGGATGGTCTGCCGCCACACGGCCGAAACCATGTCCGCCGCCCCGCCGACCGCGAGCAGCGCGACCATCAGCCAGAGCTCGCCCGCCAGGCCGGAGGCGGCGACGCTCGCCCCCCACACCGCGATGGTGAACGTGAGCGCCACTCCCTGGCGCCGGACCCGGCCCACCCAGCCCGACAGCAGCCCGCCGGCCACCGAGCCGATGGCCATGCCCGCCGAGAGCCAGCCGAACGCGATCTGGGAGCCGCCGAACCGCTCCGCCGCGATCTCCGGGAACAGCGCCCTGGGGAGCGCGAAGGCCATGGCGATGACGTCCACGACGAACGACATCAGCACCACGGGGTTGCCCGCGATGTAGCGCAGGCCGTCCGCGACGGACCGCAGGCCGGGCCTGGTCACCTCTCCCAGGGGGGCGAGTCTCGGCAGCCGCAGGGCGGCGTACAGGCTCGCGCCGAACAGCACCGCGTCGGCGAGGTAGGCGATGGCGACCCCGCCCCCGGCGAGCGCCACCCCGGCCAGCAGCGGGCCGATCACCGCGCCGATGCTGCTGACCAGGAAGTTGAGCGTGTTGGCCGCCGGGACCTGCTCGACGGGGAGCAACCGGGGGATGATCGCGCCCCGGGTCGGGCTGGTCACGGCGAAGCCGGTGGCGTGCACGGCCACGGTCGCCAGCAGCAGGCCGACGCTCGCCGTACCCGTCCAGGCCTGGACGAGCAGGGCGAGCGTCGCCGCCCAGGCGACCAGCGCGCCGCCGATCAGGAGCCGGCGCCGGTCGACGGCGTCGGCGACCGCGCCGCCCCACAGGCCGAAGACGACCAGCGGGACGAGGTTGGCCGGGCCGAGCATGCCGACCCAGAAGGACGAGCCGGTGATGGCGTAGATCTGCGCGCTGACCGCCACCGAGGTGAGCTGGAACCCCATGTAGGAGACGCCCTGCCCCAGCCAGAGCCGCCGGTAGGCCGGGTGGGCCAGGGGCCTGACGTCGACCAGATGCCTGCGCCCGAACTGCAGCAGCCCCACGTCCGCCCCCTCTTACCCATCCGGAATGACCGGATATATCAGTAAAAAGAGGGTGATGCGGTCAGGGGGCCAGGCGCTCGACGATCCAGGAGTCCCCCGCGCGGCGGTAACGCAGGCGGTCGTGCATGCGGTCGAGCTGGCCCTGCCAGAACTCCACCTCCACCGGCACGACCCGGAACCCGCCCCAGAAGTCCGGCACCGGCGGGTCCTCCGGCCAGCGCTCCGCCAGCCTGGCGTACCGCTCGTCCAGCTCCTGGCGCGAGCCCACCACCGCGGACTGCCGCGACGCCCAGGCTCCGATCCGCGAGCCGTACGGCCGGGACCTGAAGTAGGCGGCCGACTCCTCCCGCGGCAGCCTGACCACCGGGCCCTCCACCCGCACCTGGCGGCGGATGGAGTGCCAGGGGAACAGCAGGCCGGCCCGGGGGTTCTCGGTCAGGTCCCGGCCCTTGCGCGACTCGTAGTTGGTGTAGAAGACGAACCCGGTCTCGTCGTAGCCCTTGAGCAGCACGGTCCGCGCCGTCGGCCGCCCACCCGCCGAGCACGTCGCGACGACCATCGCGTTCGGCTCGGGAAGCCCGGCGTCCACGGCCTCGCCGAACCAGGCGGCGAACTGGGAGATGGGATCGGGTGCGAGGTCCTCCTCCAGCAGGGGATGACCCTCGTAGGTGCGTCGGAGCCCCGCCAGTGACGGCGGGCGCGAGGTGGCGTCCACGGGACGGTATTCTCGCGTGCTTGACGCCCGCGCACGCGCACCGCCCCCCACCTGGGGCTATCGCGTTCCGGCGGGACCGGCGGCAGGCCTCCTGAACACAGGGGGTTGAATATGACTCGCCGGTATCTCGACATCAAGGCTTTGACTTCAAGAAAGGGAGGCGGCCGAGAATGTCCGACTTCAAACCCGGGCTCGAAGGCGTCGTAGCTTTCGAGACGGAGATCGCGGAACCGGACAAAGAAGGGGGCGCCCTCCGCTACCGGGGCGTCGACATCGAAGAGCTGGTCGGCCGCGTCTCCTTCGGGAACGTCTGGGGCCTGCTCGTCGACAACAAGTTTCAGCCGGGCCTCCCCCCGGCCGAGCCGTACCCCATTCCTGTCCATTCCGGTGACATCCGCGTCGACGTGCAGAGTGCGCTGGCCATGCTGGCCCCCGCCTACGGCTTCAAGCCGCTGCTCGACATCGACGAGGACGAGGCGCGCGACAACCTCGCGCGCGCCAGCGTGACCGCCCTCAGCTTCGTCGCCCAGTCGGCGCGCGGCCTCGGTCTGCCGATGGTCCCGCAGAAGCGCGTCGACGAGGCCCAGAGCATCGTCGAGCGGTTCATGGTCCGCTGGCGGGGCGAGCCCGACCCCAAGCACGTCAAGGCCATCGACGCCTACTGGGTGTCCGCGGCCGAGCACGGCATGAACGCCTCCACCTTCACCGCCCGCGTCATCGCCTCCACCGGCGCCGACGTCTCCGCGGCGCTGAGCGGTGCGGTCGGCGCCATGTCGGGCCCGCTGCACGGCGGCGCCCCCGCCCGCGTGCTGCACATGATCGAGGGCGTCGAGCAGGTCGGCGACGCCAAGAAGTACGTCCAGAGCGAGCTGGACAAGGGCCAGCGGCTGATGGGCTTCGGCCACCGCGTCTACCGCGCCGAGGACCCCCGGGCCCGCGTGCTCCGCCGTACCGCCAAGGAGCTCGACGCGCCCCGCTACGAGGTCGCCGCGGCGCTGGAGAAGGCCGCCCTGGAGGAACTGCACGCCCGCAAGCCCGACCGGGTGCTCGCCACCAACGTCGAGTACTGGGCCGCGGTCATCCTGGACTTCGCCCAGGTCCCCTCGCACATGTTCACCTCGATGTTCACCTGCGCCCGCACCGCGGGCTGGGCCGCGCACATCCTGGAGCAGAAGCGCACGGGCAGGCTCGTCCGCCCCAGCGCCGACTACGTCGGCCCGGCACAGCGCTCGGTCAACGACGTCCCCGGCGCCGCCGAGGTCATCGGCGCGTTCTGACGCGCCCCGAGCCGGTACGGCCGTCCCGCGGGGCGGCCGTCTCGTTCTCCACCGGTACGGCCGTCCCGCGGGTCTCCGCGGGGCGGCCGTCTCGCTCTCCAGTAATCCCCGTCTCAAATCCCGGACCCGGGTCCGGGCCGCAGGACGGGCTCAGTAGGCTGGTCAGGTGGCTGACATCGTGATTCCCTCTGACCTCAAGCCCGCCGACGGCCGTTTCGGCTGCGGGCCCTCGAAGGTGCGCCCCGAGCAGATCTCGGCTCTGGCCGCCTCCGGCGCGAGCGTGCTGGGCACCTCCCACCGCCAGAAGCCGGTCAAGTCGCTCGTCGGGCGCGTCCGGGCGGGTCTGTCGGAGCTGTTCTCCCTCCCCGAGGGCTACGAGGTCGTCCTCGGCAACGGCGGCACGACCGCGTTCTGGGACATCGCCGCCTTCGGGCTCATCCGCGAGCGGTCGCAGCACCTGCACTTCGGCGAGTTCTCCTCCAAGTTCGCCTCCGTCGCGGCCAAGGCCCCGTGGCTGGGCGACCCGAGCGTCATCAAGTCCGAGGTCGGCAGCCACCCCGAGGCCGTCACCGAGGCCGGCGTGGACGTCTACGCGCTCACCCACAACGAGACCTCGACCGGCGTCGCGATGCCCGTCAAGCGCGTGGGCGAGGACGGCTCGCTCGTGCTGGTGGACGCCACCTCCGGCGCCGGCGGCCTGCCCGTCGACATCAGCGAGACCGACGTCTACTACTTCGCGCCGCAGAAGAGCTTCGCCTCCGACGGCGGCCTGTGGATCGCCCTGATGTCCCCGGCCGCGCTCGCCCGGGTCGAGGAGATCGCCGGCAGCGGCCGCTACATCCCCGAGTTCTTCAGCCTGCCCGTGGCGATCGACAACTCCGCCAAGGACCAGACCTACAACACCCCGTCGGTCGCCACGCTCTTCCTGCTCGCCGAGCAGATCGAGTGGATGAACGGCAACGGCGGCCTGGCCTGGACCACGGCGCGCAGCGCCGACTCGGCGAGCCGGCTCTACACGTGGGCGGAGAAGACCTCCTACACCACGCCGTTCGCCGCCCCCGAGTTCCGCTCCAACGTCGTCGGCACCATCGACTTCTCCGACGGGGTGGACGCCGCCGCGGTCGCCAAGGTGCTGCGCGCCAACGGCATCGTCGACGTCGAGCCCTACCGCAAGCTGGGCCGCAACCAGCTCCGCGTCGCGATGTTCCCGGCGATCGACCCGGCCGACGTCGAGGCGCTGACCCACTGCATCGACCACGTCGTCGAGCGCCTCTAGTCACGCGCTGAAGGCCCGGGAACGGCTTCCCCTTCCCGGGCCCCACCCATGACGGCCCCTGTTCGACGCACGCCGTACGGTTCCCCGGTCACAGCACCGTCGGAAGGCGTCAGGAGCCGATGCGGACATCCGTGCGGCGAGCCGGTCATCCGGAACCACCTGGGTCAGCTCCCGACGCTGGATCATCCCGATGATCTCTTCTCGGCCACGCGCCCAGCCGGTCATGGAGCATCTTCTCGCCGGAGTGGAACCGGAACACGCGGCCTGCTCCGGAGTTCGGTCAGGAAGCCGTCGTCGCTGGTCCGCCATCGCGATGCGGACACCACGACCGTGTTGACCTCTCTCCCGAGCCTGGCACCGCCCCTGGCGGCGGCATCATGCAGGTCATCCCGGTCGGGTCGGCCTATGACGAGGAGATCGATGTCGACGGGGGCCGGTCCCGGCTCACCGAGCATGCGCGCGGCCCAGGAACCGAACACCTCCGCCTGCTCTATCCCCGCCACCTCGACCAGTTCCTCGGACAGAACGTGAGCGGGACCGAGGGTTATGGTGACAAGCTCGCTGAGTGCCCGGTAGAAGGGGGCGTTCCGGTTCGCCTCCACCAGTCTGGTCCGCCCGATCCTGCGACTCCGGAGAACGGCCGCCTGCTCCAGACGCGCCACCTCCCGCGCCATGGTGCCGGTGTCGGTGTCCGCCGCGGCGGCGAGTTCGGCGATCGAGCATTCATCGCCACCGAGGTAAGCCCTGGCGAGCACCGCCGATGTGATCCGGGACCGGAAGACCGGGAAGACCGGTGGCGCTGGCTCCCGCACGCCCATCCTCTCCAGCAGGGGCGTGAGTGATGCGTTCGTCACGCTCCGAAATTCACTGTCATACGGACAGCATGTGCTGCGTTTTTGACAGTATACGTTGGCCGTTCCGGGTGGGGTGGGAACCGTGCGCGGTCAGTACGGGGATCCGTGCGGAGTGAAGGCGGGGCGAGGGCGGCGGACGATCCAGGCGGCCAGGACGCCGCCGAGCAGGCCGAAGAGGTGGCCCTGCCAGGAGACGCCCTCCTGGGTGGGGAGCACGCCCCAGATGATCGAGTAGTAGGCCACCGCGACGCCGACGCCGATCACGATGTCGAGCAGGCGGCGGTCGAACAGGCCGCGGGCCACCACCAGGCCGAAGTAGCCGAAGACCAGGCCGCTCGCGCCGACCGTGACGGACCGGGGGTCGCTGGTGAACCAGACGCCCAGGCCGCTGACCAGGATGATGATCAGGCTGGCGCCCAGGAAGCGGCCCAGGCCGCGCAGGGCCGCCAGGAAGCCCAGGACGAGCAGGGGCAGCGAGTTGGCCATCAGGTGGGCGAAGTCGGCGTGCAGGAACGGGGCGAGGAAGATGCCGGTCAGGCCCTCGACGTCCCAGGGCCGGATGCCGTAGGCGTCGAACTCGCCGGGGAGCACGTAGTCGGCGACCTCGATCGCCCACATGCCGGCGACCAGGAGGATGACGAGCATGCCGGCCCCTGCGGCTCCCGCGGCCAGGCTGCCCGCGCTGCGCCGGAGCCGCGCACCGGTGGATCGGGTGGGAGGGGTCGCCCCCGGGTGGTCGTACATGCGCTCTCCTGGCCTCATGGAGCCGTCACGTGGGCCTGTCCCGTGCCCACGCCGCACGCACCCACACCTTCACCGTACGCACTCCGGAGGCGCCGCACGCGCCCGGACGCGAACAGGCCGGGCGCGTGAGGTCTAAGGCGCTACTCGCCCTTCCACTGCGGAGCGCGCTTCTCGGCGAAGGCCGCCGCGCCCTCCATGGCGTCCTTGGAGCCGAACACCGGATTGACGATCTCGCCCTGCTTCTTGAACATCTCGTCGAGGCTCCAGTCGGCGGACTCGACGATCACGCGCTTGGTCGCGGCCAGCGCCAGCGGGGCGTTCGCCGCGATCCTGCGCGCCAGCTCCAGTGCCTTGCCCAGGGCCCCGCCCGCGGGGGTGAGATGGTTGACCAGGCCGACCTCGTACAGCCGCGAGGCCGGGAAGTGGTCGCCGGTCAGCGCGATCTCCATGGCGATGTGGTACGGGATGCGCCGCGGCAGCCGCATCACGCCGCCCGCTCCGGCGACCAGGCCGCGCTTGGGCTCGGGCAGCCCGAACTTGGCCTCCTCGGAGGCGACGATGATGTCGCAGGCCAGCGCCAGCTCGCAGCCGCCGGCCAGGGCGTACCCCTCGACCGCCGCGATGAGGGGCTTGCTCGGCGGGGCCTCGGCGAGACCGCCGAACCCCCGGCCCTCGACGACCGGGAAGTCCCCGGTCAGGAAGCCCTTGAGGTCCATCCCCGCGCAGAACGTGCCGCCCGCGCCGGTCAGCACGTAGGCGGAGACGTCCTTGCGCTCCTCCAACTCGTCCAGCGCCGCGGCGATGGCACGGGCCACGACGCCGTTGACGGCGTTCTTGGCCCTGGGCCGGTTGATCGTGATGACGGCGACGCCGCCGTCGACCTCGACGAGGACTTCGTCGGAGGCCTTCTTGTCGTCGGGAGAGACGTCGGACACCGGTGACTCCTACTTGGGCTGGAAGCGGATGCCGCCGTCGAAGCGGATGGTCTCGGCGTTCATGTAGTCGTTCTCGATCAGCGAGCGCACCAGGTGGGCGAACTCGGAGGCCAGGCCCATGCGCTTGGGGAAGACCACCGGAGCGACCAGCTTGGCCTTGAACTCGTCGGCGTTGGGCGAGAAGCCGTAGATCGGGGTGTCGATGATGCCCGGGCAGATCGTGTTGACCCGGATGCCCACCGCGCCCAGGTCGCGGGCGGCCGGGACCGTCATGCCGACGATGCCGCCCTTGGACGCGGAGTACGCCACCTGGCCGACCTGGCCCTCCAGCGCCGCCACGGAGGCGGTGTTGATCACCACGCCGCGCTGGCCGTCCGCGTCGACCGGTTCGGTCCTGGCGATGGCCGCGGCGCCGATGCGCATCAGGTTGAAGGTGCCGATCAGGTTGACCTCGATGACCTTGCGGTAGGAGGCGAGGTCGTGCGGCGAGCCGTCGCGGTTCACCGTACGGGTGGCCCAGCCGATGCCGGCGCTGTTGATCACCACGCGCAACGGCTTGCCGGTGGCCACCGCGGCGTCCACCGCCGCCTGCACCTGCTCCTCGTCGGACACGTCGGTCTTGACGAAAACCCCGCCCAGCTCGTCGGCGAGGGCCTTGCCGCGCTCCTCGTTCAGGTCGGCGACGACCACGGTCGCGCCGTGCGCGGCGAGCTCGCGGGCCGTGGCCTCGCCGAGGCCGCTGGCACCGCCCGAGATGATTGCTGCTGCTCCGTTCAGGTCCATGAGCGGACTTTAACGCGGAGACCGAATGAAGTTCTACTCAGGGTGGGGTAAATCTCGCCCGGGGAACGCCAGGGAATCGTCAGATCGGGTCACAGCTCCCCGACGGCGGTGCCGACGTCGGCGAAGACCTTGATCCGGCGGTCGAGACCGGTCGTGCGCAGGATCCGCGCCACCGGTGCCTGCGGGGCGGCGAGGGCGACGCCCCCGCCCTGGCTCGTCGCCAGCCGCCACGCCTCGATCAGCACCGAGAGCCCGCTGGAGTCCATGAAGGACAACGCGGTCAGGTCGAGCACCAGCCGGGAGCCGTCGAGCTTGATCGCCTCACGGACCTCGTCCCGCAGGAAGGGCGCGGTGAACAGGTCGAGCTCTCCCTCGACCGCCACCACCACGGCGTCGCCGACGGCCCGGCGAGCCAGCCGTAGTTTCATCGATCCTCCTAGTCGAGCACGAGAGGCAGGTCTACTTTACTTCGACATCACCGCATGCGTGCTCACGCGGTCCGGCGGCCCCCTCCGGCGCGGCAGGGACGGCTCCGTGCGGCAGGGGACACTCCGTGCGGCACGGCCGGGGAGGAGCGCACGGCTCCGAGATCGTCGGAGGAATCGCCCGCGACGGCCGCTTCCGCCTCCTCGCGCGCCCGGAGGACCGACATCCGGGCTGGAAAACGCTATCCATCGACCTGCGGGAAAGTCCCTCAGGCAACGACTGGCCGATAGCGGCCAGGACTGATCGGATGTATGCGGGTTTTATGGCTTATATGTTTACCTGAGGCAATGAGGTTCACCGGAAGCCCCGAACCGGAACGGCTCGACGCGGACGGGTGCGCCCGCCTGCTCGGCGTCCCGCCGAGCCGGACGCGGCGGGCGGTGGACGACGGCGGGTTCGCCAGACTCGCAGGATACGACGCCTGCGGACGGCCGTACTGGCACGCGGAGGACGTCTACCGGTGGGCGGCGCGGACGGCTCCCGAGCTCCGCGACCGCGTCCCGATCGGCTACTGGCCCGCCGCCCGCCGACCGGCGCGGTACCTCGGCACGGAGACCGTCGTGGACTGGTCCGACCGCTCCGCGACGGCGCTGGGCTGGCGGACCGCGGCCGGGCCGGTGTGGGTGGTGTGGGACCACCCGCTCGGCGGGGACGACACCCTGGCCGAGGCCGCGCGGCGGCTGCCGTCCGCCGCCGCGATCACCGCCGTGGGGGGCGACTTCGGCTTCGACGGCCCCGCGCTGCGCGGGGTCCTGCCCGCCCTCCCCGACCGCGTCTACGAGGTGCCCTGGTCCGCGCTGTCGCGGGCGGTCGGCGCGCCCGTCCCCTTCTGGCCGTTCGAGCTGCGCGTCCCCGAACTGCTGAAGGCCTGGCACCCGGGCGCCCCGCCCGTCGTGGCGCCGGCCGTCCCCGTCCAGAACCACGTCCCGGTGCTGTGCCTGGCCTCCCTGGTCGAGCCGGGCAGCCCCGCCCAGCGGGTGCTGACGAACCTGGCCCGGATCTGGCAGCACCGCGCCGCCGAGGCGGCCGCGCGGGACCTGGCGACCCTCGACCGGATCCAGGCCCCCGGGACCACGGTGGTGGCCGCCGTCCCGCTCCCCGTTCCCGACACCGTGCCGGACGACGTGGACCGCTCCGTCCGGCGCGCCGGATGGCTGGAGATCCTCTCCCGCGACGACGTCCTCGCCGCCGCCTGCGTCCGCCAGGCCATGCTGTGGGACGGCGGGGCCGACTTCCCCTTCGGCAATCCCGAGACCGTGGAGCCCGACAGCGCCCCGGGCGCCGAGTGGACCGAGCGGCTGGTCCCCGCGCGCCGCACCGCCGCCTTCACGCTCCTGGACCCGGACCGGTCGGCGGTCGAGACGCTGCTCGACCCCGAGACCGACGCCCCGGTCATCCGCACCGGGAACGGGACGCTGCACGTCGCCGTCCCGCAGCGGCTGCCCGCCACCAGCCCCCTGGCCGAGGTGATCCTGGACTCCCCCGTCTGGGTGCGGACCCGGGACGGCGTGCTCTACCCCGCGCCCATGGACCGGCGCCAGAGGCTGGGCTGGGGCTACCGCGGATCCGGCGCCACGGCCCTGGCGCTGCTGACCGACCGGCTCCTCGCCGACGTCAACGCCCTGGCCCCCGAGGGCGGCGAAGCGGCGCCCCGGGGCCTGGAGGAGCTCATGGCCACGGGATGGCCCCGGGGCACGGTCCTGACGCGGGGCCTGCTGGAGGCCGCCAGGGCGGGCCGGCCGTACAGCGGGCCGGCCTGAGCGGGGACGACCCCGGCGCTCCGACCGACGACTCCGGCGCTCCGACCGGGGACGACTCCGGCGCCTCCGACCGGGGACTCCGGCGCTCCGGCCGGGGACGACTCCGGCGCCTCAGACGACGGTGAAGCCGTACGGAAGCTCCAGCCGGTGCGCGGCCAGCAGCTCGGCGTCGGCCAGCAGCTCCCGGGTCGGCCCGTCGGCGGCGATCACCCCGCCGGACAGGATGAGCGAGCGCTCGCACAGCTCCAGGGCGTAGGGCAGGTCGTGGGTGACCATCAGCACCGTCACGTCGAGGCTGCGCAGGATCTCGGCGAGCTCGCGGCGCGAGGCCGGGTCGAGGTTGGACGACGGCTCGTCCAGCACCAGGATCTCCGGTTCCATGGCCAGCACGGTCGCCACCGCCACCCGGCGGCGCTGGCCGAAGGACAGGTGGTGCGGGGGGCGGTCGATCGCCTCCAGCATGCCGACCTTCTCCAGCGCGCCCTTGACCCGCTGCTGGAGCTCCTCGCCGCGGATCCCCAGATTGGCGGGGCCGAAGGCGACGTCCTCGCGGACGGTCGGCATGAAGAGCTGGTCGTCGGGGTCCTGGAAGACGAGGCCGACCCGGCGGCGGATCTCCAGCAGGGAGTCCTTGCCGACCGGGAGGCCGGCCACGGTCACCGTGCCGTGCCCGGCGGTCAGGATGCCGTTGAGGTGCAGCACCAGGGTGGTCTTGCCCGCGCCGTTCGGCCCGAGCAGCGCGACCCGCTCCCCGCGCTCCACCCGCAGGTCCACGCCGAACAGGGCCTGCGTCCCGTCCGGGTAGGCGTAGGCGAGCCGGCTCACCTCCAGCGACGCCGCCGTGCCGTCCCCCGGTCGCCGAGACGCCGTCATGCCATCCCCCAGTTGCCGAGCAGCGCCACCAGCGCCGCGCCCGGCAGCATAGCCGCGACGAGCCACTGCCGCGCCGACGCGGCCAGGTCGACGACGACCGGCATGGAACCGGTGTAGCCGCGGCTCAGCATGGCCAGGTGGACCCGTTCGCCCCGCTCGTAGGAGCGGATGAACAGCGCCCCCGCCGACCGGGCGACCACCGGCAGGTGCCGGACGTCCCTGGCGGCGAACCCCCGCGACTCCCTGGCCACCCGCATCCGGCGCATCTCGCCCGCGACCACGTCCATGTAGCGGAGCATGAACATGGCGATCTGCACCAGCAGCGGCGGCAGCCGCAGCCGCTGCGCGCCCAGCAGCATCAGCCTGGGCTCGGTGGTGGCCGCCAGCAGGATGCTCGCGGTCACCCCCAGCGTGGCCTTGGCCAGGATGTTCCATGCGGCCCACAGGCCCGGCTCGCTGAGCGAGAGCCCCGCGACCGCCACCCGCTCCCCCGTCCCGATGAACGGGATCGCCACTGCGAACAGCACGAACGGGATCTCGACCGCCATCCGGCGGAGCACGAAGCCGGGCGGGATGCGCGCGGCCAGGGCCACGCCCGCCAGCAGCAGCGCGTACGCCCCGAACGCGGAGAACCACTCGCGCGGCGTGGCCACCACGGTCAGCGCGAACGCGGCGACCGCGGCGAGCTTGCACTGCGGCGGCAGCCGGTGGACGAGCGTGTCACCCGGCCGGTGCAGCCGGTGACCGTGGCCCGCGCTCACCGGCGGCTTCCGGGCCCGGTCCGCCGTACGGCGGGCATCAGGCCGCGACCTCGCCGGTCTCGCGGCTCCCCTCCGGAGCGGCGCCCCTGCGGCGGCGCGCGGCGTACGCGACGGCTCCGGAGACCAGCAGCGTGATCCCGACGCCGACGACCCCCGCGACGCCGACCGGGACGCCGCCCACGTCGCCGTAGTCGGCCAGCGTCCACGAGCCGAACGCGTGGTCGGTGGCCCGGTCCAGGAAACCCTCGTCCTCGGCGACCTTCTCCAGGCCGTCCGGGTCGCCGGAGGCGAAGAAGGAGGCGACCCCGGCGAGCACCAGCGTGACGCCGACGCCCGCCAGCAGGAAGGGCCGCGCCGGGCGCGGGGCGGCGGCCGGAGCCGGGGCCTGCGGGGCCACCGTGCTCTCGCCGCCGGGGCCGCGCAGCACCAGCGGGGCGGCCAGGCCGCGCGCGCCGTACACCAGGTCGGGGCGGGTGGCGAGCACGGTGCCGACGGTGACCGCGGTGATCAGGCCCTCGCCGATGCCGATCAGCACGTGCACGCCGCCCATGGCGGCGGCGACCGTGCCGATCTCGACGGGCGCCGTGCCGCCGATCCAGAACAGCAGGGTGAAGGCGAGCGCGGAGGCCGGCACCGAGACCAGCGCGGCGGCGAACGAGGCCGCGGTGATCGCGGCGCGGCCGTTCAGGCTCCGGGCGATCAATCGGAAGACGCCCCAGCCGGCCAGGACGGTGACCAGGCCCATGAGCGTGATGTTGACGCCCAGCGCGGTCAGGCCGCCGTCGGCGAAGAAGAAGCCCTGCACGAGCAGGACCACCGCCATGCACAGCACCGCCGTGTAAGGCCCGACGAGTATCGCGGCCAGCGCCCCGCCGAGGAGGTGGCCGCTCGTGCCCGCGGCGACCGGGAAGTTCAGCATCTGCACGGCGAAGACGAACGCCGCCACCAGGCCCGCCATCGGGGCGGTCCGGTCGTCGAGCTCGCGGCGGGCGCCGCGCAGGCAGACCGCGACCCCGGCGGCCGCGACCGCCGCCGCCGAGACCGACACGGCCGCGTTGAAGAAACCGTCAGGAACGTGCACGACAAGCCTCCGATGGGCGGATTTGCTCTCACCCTAAGCCATCGGCTTGCTGTTGCAATATCCAGGCATTAACGGAACATGCGCCGGACCAGGGTGCGCAGCGGAACCGCCCTGACCACCATGCTGAGCCGTCCCTTGCCCGCCGTGCCGTACGGCTTGGCGGTCCGCCGGACCGTCCCGCGCCACCACGTGCGCGCCGGTGCGACGAGCTCCGCGGCGGCCTCGACGCGGAAGCGCACCGGGGGACCGCCCAGGTCCAGCTCCAGGTAGGCGTCCCAGGTCCCGGCCGCCAGCCGCCCGGCCGCCGTCCGCGCGGCGAACCCGCCGCCCGGCCCTGCGGTGACCGGCGCGTACAGCTCGCGCCCGGAGTGCCGGTCCCGCCACACCAGCCGCCGTACGGCCCGCGCCCCGGCCGGGACCGGCCGGGACCGGCCGACCGTCACCTCGCCGGTCAGCGCCAGCCGGTGCCCGGCCGCCCAGTGCGACCGGGTCAGCCTGGCCGTGCCGGGCACGGTGAGCACGTGACCGCCGACGTCGATGCTGAGGTTGCCGTGCGGCCGGGTGAAGTAGGGCAGGACGATCGTCCCGCCGACCACGCGGGGCTCCGGCCGGGCGATCGTCCCGTCCCGGTCCGCGCCGAGCCGTGCGGTGCGGACGATCCCCTCGCACTCGACGGCCACGTGGACGTCCCACACCCCGGAGGGCAGCCCGGTCAGGTCGATCGTCCCGGTGATCTCCCCGCCGTCCCCGGCGGTGGGCACGACGACGTCGGCGCGGGGCGGCTCCCCGTCCGGCCGCGGGCGCAGCACCAGGGTGACGCCGTCGACGGCGAGCTCCGGTCTGCCCGCCACGCCCAGGGCGTCCAGCGCGACCCGGCTGGAGACCGTCAGCGCGGTCGACCCGGCGTCCCAGCGCAGTCCCGTGAGCTCTCTGCGGACCGCGGCCGACTCGATGTGCGCCAGCCGCACGAGGCGGTCGATGTCCTCCAGCGCGGCGATCCGGTGCCGGTCGACCGGGGTGAGGCGCTCCCGCACGCCGTCGGTCAGCCAGCGCTCGCACAGGTCGGCGACCTCGGCCGCGATCTCCTTGCGCTCGATCTCCCCCGCCTCCAGGAAGGACCTGCCGAGGTGGGCGAGGGCGTCCAGCCGGAGGTGGCGGCGGAGCAGGTGGTCGCGGAGCGGGCCGGGCTGCACGTGGGCGGCCACCAGCTCGATCGGCTTCCTGATCATCCGCATCCAGGAGAGCGGGTCGCGGCTTCCCTTCCGCTGCATGATGCTGGTCCCGTCGGGCCGGTCGACCAGGTGGTAGCAGTCGTAGTCGGCGACCACCGAGATCACCTCGGCGTGGCAGTAGGCGTGGGCGGTGAAGACGATGTCCTCGCCGACCGTGAGCTTCTCGTCGAAGCGGACGCCGTGGCGTTCGATCATCTCCCTGCGGAACAGCTTGAAGCAGCTGAGGCTGTTGTAGACGGCGCTGTCCTCCAGCGGCGCCCGCTCGGCGTTCTCCTGGAACATGGAGACCGGGGCCCTGCGCCCGTGGCCGACGATCTTCCCCAGGACGATGTCGGAGCCGTTGCGCTCGGCCATGGCCAGCATCCGCTCCAGCGCCTCGGGGCCGAGGTAGTCGTCGGCGTCGCAGAAGAAGACGTATCTCCCCCGGGCGACGGACAGGCCCGTGTTGCGCGGGCGGCCCGCGCCGCCCGAGACCTCCTGGTGGACGACCCGGACGATCCCGGGGTGGCAGGCGGCGTAGAGGTCGGCCAGCTCCCCGCCGCCGTCGGTGGAGCCGTCGTCCACGACGATGATCTCCTTGTCGACCCGCTGGACCAGCAACGAGGTCAGGCACCGGTCCAGGTAGGGCCGGCAGTCGTGGAGGGGGACGATCACGCTCACGTCGACGGTGGACCGGCCGGCGCCCGCCGCCGCCACCGGCTCGCCGCCGCCGTGCCCCGTACGGACTCGCTGGAGGATCGCTCGCGTCACCGCACCACCCCTCGTCGGTCACATAGCGCATACGTCGCGCTTCAGTATGTGACGAAGGGCGGCCCTCGCGCGGCCGATCCATCCGGTTGGTCCGCTCACCTCCACGCTGAGATTGCCGTGAAGGGTGAAGAACAACCGGTTCGTACGGCTTGCACCATCGATCCTCGGCGCGCCGTGCCGGTCCGCGTTGAGCCGGACCTCGCGCGTGAGGCCCCGGCAGCCCACCGCCACGGACACGTCCCACGTCCCCGGCGGGACCCCGGCCACCACGGCCCGGAAGCCTCCGCCGGCCGGGGCGGGAAGGGCGCCGCCGGCCGGGGGCGGCGATCCGGCTCCGGTCGCCGGGAGCGGGCGGGCCGGCTGCGGGCCGTCGCCCGGCGGGAGCGGGAAGGCGAGCCGCAGGCCGTCGCCGCGCCGCCGCAGGACGAGCTCCGCCTCGACCGGCAGCCCTGCCGGCTCCAGCCGCGCGACGCCCTCCAGCGTGAACCCGTCCCGCCCGGCCCGGACCGCCGCCAGCCGGACCACCGGCCGCACCCTGGCGGTGATCTCGAACAACCGGTCCGGCAGTCCCGCGCGGAACCCCGGATAGGCGGCGAAGACCCGCCCGCCCTCCACCACCGCCGCGCCGTACGCCCGTCCGGCCGGGAAGCCCGCGACGTCGTCGAGCTCCCGGCGCAGGCCGTGGCGTATGCAGTGGGCGCGGAGCGCGTCCGCCGGCGGGAGGCGGTCCATGATCCAGTCTGTCGCCCAGCGGTCCACGATCGGCCGGGCCCGACCGGTCACCCGGTCCCGGGTCCGGCGGTCGAACGACCGCCACCGCGGGCCGAACCCGCTGAGCACCTCGCACCGGAAGTGCCGCATCATCAGCCGGTCCCGCTCCTCGCCCGGCGAGGTGTGCCGCTCGACCAGCTCCATCACCTCGGCGACCTGCGGGAGCCGCTCCAGGGGGTGGACCGCGGACCGGCTGGCGTTGCGCACGCCCTCGCGGTAGGTGAGGTAGTAGCAGTCGTAGTCGGCCACCACCGAGATGACCCGGGCGTTGAGGTAGGCGAGCGCGGTGAAGGGCTGGTCCTCGCCGGTGCGCAGGTGCTCGGGGAAGCGCAGGCCGAGGCGCTCGACCAGGTCGCGCCGGAAGAGCTTCTGCGCCGAGAGCGTGTAGTAGACGCCGTCCCGGTAGAGGTCGGCCCGGTCCCGGTTGCGGGTGAACGGCGCCTTCGGCGCCCGGCGCCCGCCGACCCCGGCCATCCTGCCGAGCACCACGTCGGAGCCGTTGCGCTCGGCCGCCGCCACCAGGCGCTCCAGTGCCTGGGGCCCCAGGTAGTCGTCGGAGTCGAGGAAGAAGACGTAGCGTCCCCTCGCCAGATCGAGCCCGGTGTTGCGCGGCCCTCCCGGCCCCCCGGAGGCGGCCTGGTGCACCGCCCTTATCCGCGGATGCCTCGTCGCGTAGTCGTCGAGCACGGCTCCGCTGCCGTCCGTCGAGCCGTCGTCGACCGCGACGACCTCCAGCCTCTCCAGCCCGATGCTCTGCCCGACCACCGAGTCGAGGCACTCCCCCAGGTACGCCTCGACGTCGTGCACGGCCACGATCACCGAGACCACGGGAACGTCCACGCTCTCTCCCGACTGCCCCCCGGACAGGAGATGCCCCGCGACCCGGGCGGTGATCCCTGTCGCGGCGGAATCGGGCGGTGATCCCTGCCGCGGCGGAATCGGGCGCCTCGCGGGCAGGGCGGCCGGATTCCGGCCTTCCGGCGCGGACCCCGCCGTCCGGCCCGGGCCGCGCCGATCCAGAGCGGCCGATCCCAGAGCGGCCGATTCGGAGACGGCCGATTCGGAGACGGCCGATTTGCGGGCCGCGTAGAGGGCGGGAGCGTTCTCCGGCGGATTCCCGAGGTAGATCTAGCACATAGCGGGCATGCGGCCAGGCATGGGTGAGCGTTCAGAGGACTTCGACGTCAGCGCGGACGACTTCGGGGACGGCCCCGGATCCCGGCGGGGGGATCTGGACAAGCTGGCCGTCGGTCTGGCCATCTCCGAATCGCTGGCCAACCACGGCCATCACGCCCTGGCCAACGCGCACAGGTCCGCCGCCGACTCGCACCGCCTGCTGGCCGAGGCCGAGGCCGGCGACGTCGGGGAGCACCGGCGGCTGGAGGAGTGGCACCGCTGGTGCGCCCTGGTCGAGAGCCAGCTCGCCGACGAGGCCGACGAGCTGACGCCCACGCGCCGGGACCGGGAGGAGTAGGGGCCGGCCCGCAGCCGTCCGGCGGGAGTCCCGCCCGCCGGACCGCCGGGTCCCCTGAACGCCGAGGCGTGGATCCCCTCCGCCTGTGTCGGCGGCGGTTCCGGGATCGCAGCCGGAATGATGAGACCATGACCGAACCGACCGGTTCCACCTCTCTGCCGTGGCATGCCCTTCCCGCCGCCGAGGCCGCCCGTCGGCTCGGCGTGGACCCGCACACGGGGCTGTCCTCCGCGGAGGCGGCCCTGCGGCTGGAGCGGTACGGTCCCAACCAGCTCGACGAGGCGCCCCGGGAGCCCCGGTGGCGGGCCTTCCTCCGGCAGTTCCAGGACCTGATGATCGTCATCCTGCTGGCCGCCGCCGTGGTCAGCGTCGTGGTGGTGCGCGAATGGGAGACCCCCGCCGCGATCGTCCTGGTGGTGCTGCTCAACGCGACCATCGGCTTCGTCCAGGAGTCGCGGGCCGAGGCCTCGCTGGAGGCCCTGCGGCGGATGAGCGTCACGACGGCGACCGTACGGCGCGACGGCCGGACCGTCCGCCTGGACGCCCGCGAGCTCGTCCCCGGTGACGTGGTCGTGGTCGAGGCCGGCGACCGGATCCCCGCGGACGGGCGGCTGCTGGCGTCGGCCTCCCTGGAGGTGCAGGAGTCGTCCCTGACCGGTGAGGCGCTGGCGGCCCACAAGTCGGCCGGGGCCGAGGTCGGGGAGAACGTCCCGCTGGCCGACCGGGCGACCGCGGTGTTCATGAACACGTCGGTCACCCGGGGCCGCGGGGAGATGGTGGTCACCGCCACCGGTATGGCCACCGAGACCGGCCACATCGCCGGCCTGCTCACCGCGACCGAGCAGGAACCGACGCCGCTGCAGCGCCAGATCGACGCCCTGAGCCGGACGCTCGCCCTGATGGCGGGCGTCGTCGTCGTCATCGTGGCCGTGCTGGGCCTGCTGCGCGGCCAGGAGTTCGGGGCGCTGTTCGTGACCGCGGTCTCGCTGGCCGTCGCGGCCATCCCGGAGGGACTGCCTGCGGTGGTCGCGTTCACCCTCGCCATGGGGACCGGCCGGCTCGCCCGGCGCGGCGCCATCGTCAAGCGGCTGGCCTCGGTGGAGACCCTCGGCGGCACCTCGCAGATCTGCACGGACAAGACCGGCACCCTGACGCTGAACGAGATGACGGCGCGGGAGCTGGTGGCGGCCTCCCGCCGCTTCACCGTCTCCGGCCGGGGCTACGCGACCGAAGGGCGGATCCGGACCACCGACGGGACGCCGCCGCCACCCTCTCTGGACGACGCACTGCTCGCCATGGCCCTGTGCACGGACGCCGTGCTGCGCGACGGCGAGGTGGTCGGCGACCCCACCGAAGGGGCCCTGGTGGTGCTGGCGGAGAAGGGCGGCATCGACGTCGCGGCTCTGCGCGAGGAGCGTCCGCGGCTGCTGGAGATCCCGTTCGACTCCGACTACAAGTTCATGGCGACCTTCCACCGCTGGACCGACGACGCGGGCCGCGAGATCGTCCGGTGCTTCGTCAAGGGCGCCCCGGACGTCCTGTCGGCGCGCGCGGTCCGGCATCTCGGGGAGGACGGGATCACCGGGTTCGACGACGCCGCCCGGGAGCGGTACGACCGGGCCAACGCCGAGCTGGCCGGGCAGGGCATGCGCGTGATCGCGGTGGGCGGGGAGGACTTCCCCGCCGAGGGCTTCGACCCCGGCGACGACCCGAAGGTCCTGCTCGACCGGATCACGCTGTTCGCCCTGGTCGGCATCGTCGACCCGCCGCGCCCGGAGGCGCGGCGGGCCATCGCGGAGTGCCACGGCGCGGGCATCCGGGTCCGCATGATCACCGGGGACCACGCGGCGACGGCGGGCGCCATCGCGGGCGAACTCGGCATCCCGGGCGAGGCCGTCACCGGCGCCGACCTCGACGGGATCACCGACGACGCCGAGCTGGCCCGCCGGCTGGACGGCGTCGGCGTCATCGCGCGGGTCTCCCCGGCGCACAAGATCCGGATTATCCGCGCCCTGCAGAACCGCGGGGACGTGGTCGCGATGACCGGCGACGGGGTCAACGACGCGCCGGCCCTGCGCAAGGCCGACATCGGCGTGGCGATGGGGATCACCGGGACGGAGGTGACGAAGGAGGCCTCGACGATGGTGCTGACCGACGACAACTTCGCCACGATCGTCGGCGCCGTCCGCGAGGGCCGCGGCATCTACGACAACATCGTCAAGTTCACCCGGTTCCAGGTCTCGACCGCGCTGGGGTTCGTGCTGACGTTCCTGATCGCGTCGCTGACCGGGATCGCCGGCGGCGCGCCCTTCACCGCCCTGCAGATCCTCTTCGTCAACCTCGTCATGGACGGGCCTCCGGCGATGTCCCTCGGCGTCGACCCGGTCGCCCACGACGCGATGAGCCGGCCGCCCCGCCGGCCGCGGGAGCGGATCCTCACCCGCGAGCGCCTCGTCCGGGTCCTGCTGGCCTCCTCCGTGATGGCGGCGGGCACCCTCGCCGTCCTCGCCTGGGCTCCCGGCCCCGAGCCCCGCCTGGGGGTGGCCGGCGTCGCGGGCACGATGGCCTTCGTCACCTTCGTGTTCTTCCAGGCGTTCAACCTGCTGAACGTCCGGCACGACACCCGCACGCTGTTCAGCCGCGAGAGCTTCGAGAACCCCTCCGCCTTCGTGGCGACCGCGGCCGTCATCGTGCTGCTGGTCCTCATCGTGGAGATGGACGTGCTGCACGGCTTCTTCACCACCGTCGACCTCACCTCGGAGCAGTGGCTCACCTGCGCGGCCGTCGGCTCGGTGATCCTGTGGGAGGGAGAGCTCGTCAAGGCCGTGCTCCGCAGAGCCCACCGCCGGAATCCGCCTGCAGCGGTCTCCCACGCCTGACGGCGGTGATCGCCGTACGGTTCAGGACCGGGAGGGTCTCTCCCAGAGGACGCTGATGGGCAGCGCGATCAACCTGTCCCCGAAGGACAGCGACCTCGCCCCGGTGTAGAAGACGAATCCGTGGACGAAGTCCTCGCCAAGGCTGTCGCGGAGCGTCGTAAGCCCCCGGAAGTCCCTCTGATCGACGGAGTCGGTGGCCTTCGACTCCACACCGATGACGCGGCCGTTGTTCCGTTCGAGGACGAGGCCCACCTCGGTGCCCTGGCTGATCCGCCAGTGGTGGAGCCCGACGCGGAACGGCGCCCAGGTGGCCTGCTTCGCGATCTCATTCGCGATGAACGACTCGACGAGCGGCCCCCGCGCGGGCGAGACCCGGGCGGCCAGGCCCTCGGCGTCCACTCCGATCAGGTGGGCGGACAGCCCCGTGTCGGTGACGTGCAGCTTGGGGCGGCGGACCGCCCGGGCCACGAGGTTCCGGGACCAGGCCGGGATCTGGCGGACCAGGAACACGGTCTCCAGCAGGCCGAGATAGCGGGTGACCGTGGTGCGATGGAGCTGGAGATCACTGCCGATCTTGGCCATGTTCGGCTCCTGCGCCGTGCTCGCCGCGATGATGCCGAGCAGCCGGCGGAGGTTGCTCGGTTCCTCGATCCGCGCCATCTCCCTGATGTCGGTGTCGATGACCGACTGGACGTACGTGCGGTACCACCCGTCGCGGGTGAGCTCCGACCGCATCCCGATGACCTCGGGGTAGAACCCCCGGCAGATCAGCTCGAAGTAGTCCCGCCGACCGTACTCACTGGGTGACGAGGAGCGCAGCGCCTCGGGGTCGTTGAAGGCCGTGACGAGGAAGGGCCGGCCTGAACCTGCGAGCTCCTCCTGGGCGAAGGGCCAGACCTCCAGGATGCCCGCGCGGCCCGCGAGCGACTCGCTCAGCGAAGGCGTGGACAGGAACCTCGTCGAACCGGCCAGGACGAACTGCCCTCGCCCGTTCTCCCGGTCGACCTCCGCCTTGATGGCGAGGATGAGGTCGTCTCCGCCTCGCTGGATCTCGTCGATCATCATCGGGCGGGAACCGTCGGCGATGAAGGTCACGGGATCTGCCTGGGCCGCCGATCTCAACGGGCCGTCGTCCAGAGTGAGGTAGGTCCCCCGCCTCCCCTTGTTGAGCTGCTGGAGCAAGGTGGTCTTCCCCGACTGCCTGGGGCCGTTGACGATCACCACTCTGAAGGCGTCGAGGAACTCTTCCGCGTGACCCGCCACATGGCGGGTGACCAGCTCCGACATGGCGGTCCATCCTCCGGCATCAAACCGCCCCGATAGCCGACCGACATTTCACGGGGCTCCGGACCGACAGACTACAACCCTGCAACCGACATTTGACGAGCCTTCCGACCGACATTTCACGGCCATCTGTACGGTGATCGGCGATCACACGGGGAACCGCCTTCACGGCGGAGGCGGCCCGTGCCTGTGCACGGGCCGCCTCATCGGGGCGGGAGCCCAGGCGCTCGGCCGGATGGCCCGCACCTGAGCTCAGGGGCCGCCTCCGGTCTCAGATGCGCCCGGCGCCCGCACGCGCGGGGACGGTCCGGGCCACCTTCGCGGCGGGGTCGATCCGGGTGAACAGGGTGGGCGTCCAGCCGGCGTCGGCGCCGAGGTCGGGGTCGTACGCGGCGTTGTGGGCGGCGACCAGGTCGGTCGGCGCGCCGCCCACCAGGTTGTCCCTGGCGGTGATCGCGGTGCCCTTCAGGACCGAGAGCACCTTCTCGGCGGGGATGCCGTCGAAGGCGTTGCTCTCCGCGTAGACCTTCGAGCCCGCGCCCACGCCGATGCTGTAGAGGTGGTTCTCACCGCCGGTGTAGTAGTTGTTGTAGATGTGCACCTGGCCGAAGCGCACCCGCGGGGTCCGCTGGCCCAGGCCCTCGAAGAAGTTGTGGTGCAGCGTCACCTTGAGCTTGTCGGCCTCGCCGTACCTGCTCGCGGTGTCGGTGTTGCCGATCAGCGTCACCTTGTCGTGGCCGCTCAGGTGGTTCCACGACATCGTCACGTGGTTCGCACCGCGCACGATGTCGAGCAGCCCGTCGTGGACCTGGTACGGCCGGCCGAAGTAGGACGGCTGGTTCGAGTCGGGGTTGTCGCCGTCGTTGAGGGTGTTGTGGTCCAGCCAGACGTGTGTGGCCCCGGAGACCTCGACGTTGTCGAAGGAGGCGTTCCAGTTGCCCTCGTCGCCGTCGGTCGGGTCCCACTGCGGGAAGCAGTCGGAGGTGTCGGTGATGGTGAGGTTGCGGACGATGACGTTGTCGACGTTCGTGATCCGGATGCCGAAGCTCTTCAGCGCGGCGTCGGGGCCCAGGCCGACCAGGGTGACGTTGGAGCCGACGTTGATCGTGACGTGCTGCGCCATCTTGTCGTAGGAGGCCTTGCGGGCCTCCTCCAGCGGGCCGGAGGGCACCCTGTCCCTGCCCCAGACCGCCGGGTCGTAGGCGGCCAGGTAGGCCTGCAGGCTGTAGCCGTTCACCGCGTAGGAGTCGCAGGTCAGCGGGTTGCCCGCGGCGTCGGTGTCGGCGTCGATGGCGCCCTTGACGTAGATGATCTTCGGGGTGTTGTCCGCCGGGTTCCCGAGCGCGGCACGCAGCTGCGCGGCGGTGGAGACGGTGTGGACGTTCTCCGGGCGGGCGGCCGAACCGCCGGTGGTGCCGGCGCCCTCGGCGGCCCAGCCGTCGTTCTCCGGCAGCACCTGGCGGCCGAGCTGGTTGTCGGAGCCGGTGGGGAAGCTGCGGAACGGGTCCCAGCCGTCGGCGCCCCTCAGGTAGTCCTCCGGGTCGTGCTGCCTGGCCTGCTCCCGGGTCAGCTGCGGCCGGTCGCCGTTCACGGCCGCGCCGGGACCGCGGTTGAGGTACTCGGCGAGCCGGGCCTCCCGCCAGTTCAGGCCGGACATGTCGGTCCAGGGGGCGTCCTTGAACTGCTGGCCGAGCCAGGACTCGCGGATCAGGACCTGGCCGCGGGCGGTGGCCGAGCCGCCGGCCGGCCACGGGCGGCCCAGGTAGACGGTCTTGGCGGGGGCGTCGCTGACCAGGTGGCTGCGGTAGATCATGAACCCGTAGGGGTTGGTGATCTCGGTGCTGGCGGCGGTGACGTAGCCGTTGTTGCCGTCGGCGGCGCCGCGGCTCAGGGACTTGATCACGCAGTTGTGGAACAGCGCGGTGGCCCGGCCGAAGATGAAGTCCACGTCGCCCTCGACGTAGCAGTTGCGGAAGTACTGCCGGGCCGTGGTGGTGGCGCTGGGGGTGTTGGCGTAGAGGGTGTCCTGGTTGCCGATGAACCGGACGTTCTCGTAGACCTGCCGGTCGCCGGTGGTGCGCACCGCCACGGCCTGGCTGTTGCCGCCCGCGGCCTCGTCGTAGGAGTTCTCGAAGGTGAGGTTGCGGGCGGTGAAGTCGGGCGCGCCGATCACGTAGGACGCGCTGCCCGAGGTGCCGTACGTGCCCGAGCCGTCCGGCTTCGGGGTTTTGGCGGCGGCGTCGAAGGTGAGCACGACCTTGCGCGGGTCGGAGGTGTCGCCGACCAGTGAGATGTACGGCTTGTCCGCGGGGATGACCACCTGCTGCTTGTAGGTGCCCTCGCGGACCTTGATGGTGACCGGCCTGGTGTTGCCTGCCGGGACGGCGTCGACCGCGGCCTGCACGGTCGTGTGGTCGCCCGAGCCGTCGGCGGCGACCACGATGGTGGCGGGGCTGGGTGCGGCGGTCTCTGCGGCGGCCGGCGCGGCCGTCGCGACGACCGCGAGCGCGATGACCGTGGGGAGTGTCAGGAGTCGCATCTGCAACCTTGTGGAGGAAGCGGCAATCGGTTGCATGAAACGCTGACGTAATCCCACATTCACGTCAATAGCCTTGAGGAAATCGCTTTCCCTGATGACAAGCGCTTGCAGGAAAAGCCGAAAAAAGGGCACGCCGACGGCCCCGGAGGGTGGGGGGAGGGTCCTCCGGGGCCGTACGGGCCCCACCGCCGGAGCGGCGGGGCCGTCTGGGGGGTGCGGCGCGGGGTCAGGGCGGCGTCGGCACCCCGTTCACCCGGCGTGGCAGCCGCCACGGGTTGTCGTCGCGCAGCGCCTCGGGCAGCAGGTGCGGCGGGCAGTCCTGGTACGCGACCGGCCGCAGGAAGCGGAAGACCGCGGCCGCGCCGACCGAGGTGGTCGTCGGCTCGGTGGTCGCCGGGTACGGCCCGCCGTGCTCCTGGGCCCAGCCGACCGCCACTCCGGTCGGGTAGCCGTCGAAGACCAGCCGCCCCGCCCGGTCCCGCATCACCGCCACGAGGCGGGCGGCCAGCTTCTCCTCCTCCGGCTCGCTGTGCAGCGTCGCGGTCAGGTTGCCGGGGGCGGCGGCCAGCGCCTCGACCAGCTCGTCCTCATCGTCGTAGGTGAGCACGACGGTCACCGGCCCGAAGCACTCCTCCATCAGCAGCTCGGAGTCGTCCAGGGCGGAGACGGGCCCGGTGAGCAGCCGCGCCGCCACCTGCCTCGCACCCTGCCCCGGCCGGCCGGCGGCCGCCACGCGCAGGCCCGGTACGGCCTCCCGCGCGGCCGCGCCCTCCTCGAACCGCTCCCGGATGCCGTCGCCGAGCAGCACCTGCGGGCCGAACCCGGCGAAGTGCCCCGCCATCGCCTCGACCAGCCCGGCGTCCGCGGGGGCCAGGACCAGCCCCGGCTTGACGCAGAACTGCCCCGCGCCCAGCGTCGCCGAGGCCGAGAGCCCCGCCGCGATCTCCTCGGTGCGGCGGGCCGCCGCGCCCGGGGTGACGACGAGCGGGTTGAGGCTGCCCAGCTCCCCGTAGAACGGGATCGGCTCGGGCCGGGACTTGGCCAGGTCGTGCAGGAAGCGGCCGCCCGCGGTCGACCCGGTGAACCCGACGGCCTTGACCAGGGGGCTCGTGACCAGCGCGATCCCGGCCTCGTGGCCGTGGACGAGCTGGACGACCTCCGCGGGCAGGCCCGCCCGGCGGGCGCCCTCCTGCAGCGCGGCCAGGGTCAGCTCGGAGGTCTCCGGGTGCAGGGGGTGGGCCTTGACGATGACCGGGCAGCCCGCGGCCAGGGCGCTGGCGGTGTCGCCGCCGCCGACGCTGAAGGCGAAGGGGAAGTTGCTCGCGGAGAAGACCCCGACGATGCCGAGCGGGACGTTCATCCGGCGCAGGTCCGGCGCGCTCCCGCCTCCCCCGCCCGTCCCGTCCCCGGTGTCGATGCGCACGTCGAGGAAGGAGCCGTCGCGCAGCACCTCGGCCATGAGCCGGAGCTGCCCGCCGGTCCGGGCGACCTCCCCGGTCAGCCGGGGCAGGCCGAGCGCGGTCTCCGCGTCCGCGGCGTACACCAGGGTGTCCACCCGCTCGTCCAGCGCGTCGGCCATGGCCTCCAGCAGCGCGGCCCGGCCCGCCGGTCCGGCCGCGTCCAGGGCCGGGAGCACCGCCTCGGCCTCGCGGCAGGCGCGGCCGACCTCCTCCCGGCTGGTCGAGACGTACTCCCGGCGGCGCTCGCCCGAGCGGGCGTCGACGCTCCAGACGGGATCGGCGGGCCGCCACTCCAGCCGGGCGGCGTCGGGCTCGCGGACGGCGGCGGGGAGCAGGTCGCCCGCCGCCTCCAGCAGCAGCCCGGCCACCTCGATCGCGCCGCGCGCGGTGAAGTGGGTGTCGTCGGCGCTGCCCCGGGGGTAGTTGGGCTGCGGGTCGAGCCAGAGGAACAGCTCCCTGGTCGCCTCGGGGCCGAGCTCCCGCCAGCGCCGGAAGCTCGCGGCCTGCAGGTCGATCAGGGGCGCCCCCTCGGCGGCGGCCAGGTCCCGCATCGCGTCGGGGTAGCGGCCGTGCGTGCCCTCCGGGCCGAAGGCGCGCCGTTCGACGGAGGTGACCAGCACCGGGCGCGCGCCCCGCTCGCGGGCCGCGCGGACGTAGCGGCGCAGGTGGTCCTGGTAGCCGCCGTACGGCGGGGCGAAGCGGCCCTGCTCGTGCTTGCCGTCGTTGTGGCCGAAGCAGATCAGCAGGTGGTCGCCCGGCCCGATGGCGTCCATGATCCGCTGGTGCATCCCCAGGTGCTCGACCGAGGTGCGGGCGCTGGCCCCGGGGATGGCCTCGTTGACCACGGGCACGTCCCAGAAGAGCGGGAGCGCCTGCCCCCAGCCCGCCTGCGGGGCGAGCGTGACCGGGTAGGTGGCCGCGGTGGAGTCCCCGGCGATGAAGACCGTCACGGAGCCTCCCCGGCCGCCTTTGCCGGAGCACCGGCTCCGGCCGTGCCCTCCGTCCCGGCGGGGGATCCGGTTCCGGCCGCGTCCGCGGTGCCCGCCGTACCGGCGGCCTCCGCCAGGCGCGCGGCGGCGGCCCGGTCGAGCCGGCCGTCCGCCACGACCGTGACCACCCGCCGGGTCAGCGTGTCCGAGACGGCCAGCGGGCGGTCCCAGGCGAGGGCCGGGCCGACGCCGGGATACTCGGCGACCCGCACGAACCACGGGTCCACCGCGCCGACCTGGACGAACACCAGGCTCCACGCGTCCGCGACCAGCGCCAGCCAAGGGGTGACGCTGCCGTGCACGGCCTGCTCGCCCTCGGCCTCGGCGGTGAACACCGCCAGGTTCGCCGACTCCTTGGGCGCCCGCCAGAAGAACCCGCCGTACCCGGCTCCCGGCCGCCCCTTGCAGGCCGAGCTCTTGATCTCCAGCGGCTCGCGCACGGTGAGCTCGAAGGCGAAGTCCAGCGCCCAGGCCCCGCCCGGGTCCGGCGCCCCGGTCCCCGACGGGCCGGGTGCCCCCGCTCCGTCCGCCGGAACCGCTCCGTCCGCCGGGACCGGCAGCGACACCGGCACCGGCACCGCCAGCACGGTCCGCCGCTCCCGGGCGACGGTCGCGCCGTCGGGCCCGATCCAGGTCAGCTCCTCGGCGAACCCGCCCTCGGCCTCCTCGAAGGCGTCGTGCCGCTGCCGGCCGTGGTCGTCCAGCCAGGTCGCGCCCTGATCGCGGACGAAGGTCCGGCCGCCCCAGAAGTTCACCGCGCCGACGTCCGCGATGGCCAGGCTCACGCCCAGGTGGTGGACGTGGTCGTCGGGGCGGAACTCGGTGACCGGCACGCCGCCCCGGGTCCGCACCGGGTGCAGGTACGGCCGCGGCGAGTCGGTGGCGGGCAGGTCGGGACGCCACACGTAGGACGCGACCGGCGTCCCCGCCACGCTCAGTTCCCGCGTGTCCGTCCCCGCCATCCGCGTCTCCCTCGCGCTCGGCTCAGTCATGTCAGCGCCTCCCGCCGGCCCAGGCCACGCCCAGCTCGGAGAAGAGGGCCAGCCGCTCGGCGCTCGCGTCCGTCAGCGCCTTGATGCCGGGCAGCTCCCGCCGGTCGGGGTGGAGCACCTGGTGCTCGTCCGCGATCGGCAGCGGGTCGGGCGCCAGCCGTACCGCCTCCATGAACTCCATGAAGGCGCCGGTGCGGGCCAGCGGCACCAGCAGCTCCACCCCGGTCCTGACGTGCTCGACCAGGTTCTCCAGCAGGTTCGCCCGGGGGTGGGCGACGCCGTCGAGCTCGTCGGTGGTGTAGGTCAGCCGGGCGGTGCCCGCCGAGCCGTGCACGATCAGGTACGGCTCGGTGCGCCCCGTCGAGCAGAGCGTCACGGCCACGGTGATCATCCGGCCGTCCGCCAGGCGGATCCGGGCCGTGGAGGTGTCGTCCGCCTCGATCGGGTTGGCGTGGAACATCTCCAGCTCGACGGAGGCGACCGCGCCGCGCTCCTCGGCCCCGGCGACCGCCAGCGCGGTGGCCGTCGCGTGCGCGAACGGGTTGGTGAGCGCGCCGTCCACCACGTCCTGGCCGTCCAGCCGCCGCCGGCCCGACCAGGCCGAGCGGGTGTAGTAGTCGGCGGGCCGCTCCCAGGCTCCCGCCACCCCGATGCCGCGGACCTCGCCGAGCTCTCCGGAGGCGATCCGCTTGCGCAGCGCGGGGATCGCGGCGGAGGCGAGGCTCTGGAAGCCGACCTGGCACGCCAGTCCGGTCTCCTCCACCGCCGCGGCGATCCGCTCGAAGGCGGCCAGCGAGGCCGCGGGCGGCTTCTCCAGCAGCAGGTGCGAGCCCGCGCCCAGCGCGGTCACGGCGAGGTCGGCGTGGGTGTTGATCGGCGTGCACAGGATGGTGACCTCGGCGCCGGTGCGCTCGATCAGTCCGGCCAGGCCGTCGGGGCGCACCTGCTCGGGGGTGCCCAGACCGTGCAGCCAGTCGGCCTCCACCGGGCGCACGTCGCAGACGCCGACCAGCTCGACCAGTCCCCGCGCGGACAGCCCGCGCAGGTTCTCCAGGTGCGACCGGCCGTGGCCGTACACGCCCGCGAGCACGACTCTGGTCGGCCCGTCCGCCGCCCTGCCCGCCACCCTGCTCGCCATCGGGCGTTCCACCCTGCCTTCCGCACTGCCTTCCACCGGGCCCTCCACCGGGCCTGCCGGGCCGGTCGCCCGGTCCGTCACTCCGCCCATGTCAGCCCCAGTCCCGGACGGCCCGCCGAGCGCAGCTCCGCGCCGTCGATCTCCACCGGGTACGGCGCGGCCAGCAGTCCCAGGTCCGACAGGGAGGCGTCCTCCACCAGCTCCACCATGACGGGGTGGTGCAGGGTGAGGGCGAGCTGCCCGGAGAGCTCGGTCAGCAGGTGCGGGTAGACCGGCACGTCGAAGGCGCGGGCCAGCTCGGCCACGCGCAGGAACGGGGTGATCCCGCCGACCCTGACCACGTTGGGCTGGACCACGTCGCAGGCGCCCGCGGTGAGCAGGTCGCGGAAGCCGTGCACGGTGTAGACGTTCTCGCCGACCGCCACCGGCACGTCGATGCTCCGCCGCAGTTCCACGTGGGCGGCGATGTCGTCGGCGGGCAGCGGCTCCTCGATCCAGTGCAGGCCGTACGGCTCCAGCGCGGCGATCGCGCGGCGGGCCCGGTGCAGGTCCCAGCGCTGGTTGGCGTCGATCATCAGGATCGTTCCGGGGCCGACGACCTCGCGGACCGCGGCCACCCGCTCGACGTCCTCGGCCAGGTCGGGCCTGCCCACCTTCATCTTGACCGCGGGGTAGCCCGCGGCCTTCCAGCGGCCGGCCTGCTCGACCAGCTCCTCCAGGGAGTAGTGCAGGTTGACGCCGCTGCCGTAGACCGGGAGGCTCTCCCGGCGCGGGCCGAGCACGTCCACCAGGGAGGACTCCCCGCAGCGCAGGTCCCACAGCGCCAGGTCGACCCCGGCCATCGCGACCGTGGCCAGCCCGCCGCGCCCGGCCTCGCTCAGGTGGACCGCGAGCCGGTCCCAGACCACGCCCGGGTGGGCGGGCAGGCCGATCAGCGCCTCGCGGACGTCGTTGTCCAGCAGGGCCTGCACGGCGTGCGCGCCGATCTGCGGCGTCCAGGAGAAACCGGTGCCGGTCCGCCCGTCCTCCAGCGTGACCTCACAGACGATCACGTGGTTGTACGGCACGTCCGCACCCCACGGCCGGCGCAGCGGCGCCGACCGCAGGGTGGTCCTCAGATCCTTGATCATTCGGACACCAGGGCGAGGCCGCGCTTGATGATCTCGTCGAGCTCCGCCAGGTGCTCGGGGGCGACGTCGGTCAGCGGCGCCCGGACCGGGCCGACGTCCAGGCCGCGCAGCCGCAGGCCCGCCTTGACCAGCGCGACCGCGTAGCCCGGTCCCTTGCCGCGCAGCTCGACCAGCGGCGCGTAGAACTCGGTCAGCAGCCGCTCGCTCAGGTCGCCGCCGTTGAAGTACGCGGTGGCGATCTCCGGGGCGAAGGCGAACACGGCCGAGGAGTACAGCTCCACGCCGAGGCCGCGGTAGGCCGGCATGGTGAGCTCGGCGGTCGGCAGGCCGTTGAAGAAGGTGAAGTCCGGGCCGATCTCCCGCCGGACCGCCAGCACGGTGCGCTGGAAGCGGTCGATGTCGCCCAGCCCGTCCTTGAGCCCGATGACGCCGGGGATGCGGGCCAGCTCCACCACCGCGTCGGGCTCCAGCACCAGCGCGCCGCGCTGGTAGACGATGACGGGCAGCTCCGCGGCGACCGCGCGGACGTACTCGGCGAATCCGGCGCGGCTGCCGAGCATCAGGTAGGGCGGCATGAGCAGCAGGCCGTCGGCGCCCGCGGCGCGGGCCGCGCGGGCCTGCTCCAGGGCCGCGCCGAGCGGGCCGCCCGCGCCTGCGAGCACCGGCACCGCGCCCTGGACGGTCTTGACCGCCACCTCGACGGCGCGGGTGTGCTCGGCCTGGGAGAGCGCGGAGAACTCCCCGGTGCCGCAGGCGACGAAGACGCCGCCCGGGCGGTGCTCCAGGTTCCGGCCGATGTGCTCGGCCAGCACGTCCTCGGCCAGCGCGCCCTCGGCGTCGAACGGCGTCACGGGGAAGAACAGGACTCCGCTGAGATTCATGGTCGGTCGTTCCCTTCGGGAAGGCTCTGCTTCGGGAAAGTCTGTTTCGGGGAGACCCGGGCTCCGGGCTCCGGGCCTGGATTCCGGGCTTCGGGTTCGGGCCGGGCTCCGGACCTGGGTTTCGGGCTTCGAGCTGGACTCCGGGCTTCGGACCTGGACTCCGGGCTTCGGGTTCGGGCCGGGCTTCGGGTTCGGGGAGGCCCTGCTTCAGGCGAGCTCGGTGCGCCAGCTGCGCTTGGCCTGCCAGCCCAGCATGCGCTCGGCCTTGGCGGACGAGAAGGCCGGCGCGGTGCCGGTGAGGCCGGCGGCGAAGCCCGCGGTGGAGGGCATGACCTGCGGCAGCAGCTCCGCCAGCGGCTCGCGGGCCAGCGCGTCGGCGGCCCCGGCGAAGAAGGTCTCGCCGTTCGGCAGGCCGGGAAGCTGCTCCAGGAGGGTGATGAACAGGTCGGCCGCGTCACGGGCGTCGATGTAGTTGAACAGCGAGACCCCGGCGATCTCCGGCCGGTCCAGCCGCTCGGTCACCGTGTGCCCCGACTGGGTCGGCGCGCCCTCCCACTCCTCCGGTGCGATCACGAAGCAGGGCCGCACCGCGGCCAGCTTCGTCGTGGTCGTGGCGCGGGCGAAGGAGCGCATCGTCTCCTCGGCCACGTGCTTCGACAGGCTGTAGGCGTTCCACGGCTGGGCCGGGTGGTCCTCGTCGAGGGGCAGGTAGGAGGGGGTCCAGCCGGTCGGCGAGCCGTACCCGATGACGGTCGGGCTGCTGGCCACGATCACCTTGCCCACGCCCAGCGCCACCGTCGCGTCGCAGACGTTGAAGGCCAGTCTCGTGTTGGTCTGAAAGATCACCTGGTCGCTGCGGCTGAACGGGGTGGCGATGGCCGCCAGGTGCACCACGGCGTCCGGCCGGAACCGGGCGATCACCTCGTACGCCTCACCGAGATCGGTCAGGTCGGCGGGGAGGCTGTCGGCGGCGTCCGCCGGGGTGCCCGGCATGTTGTCCACGCCGATCACCTCGTGACCGGCGGCGGCGAGTGCGGACACGACGCTGCGCCCGAGGCGCCCGGCGCTCCCGGTGACAAGAGTTCTGCTCACGGGTGTCTTTCCCTTCTGGCAGTCGCGGGCGGACCCGGGGACTGCAACCAGTTGCACCAAACAGTGTCGTCAACTCCGGGAAACGTCAAGGGAGCAATTTCGACAACCGCATTGAGCTGCGGATATGTGACGCTGACATACGACGGTCATCACAACCGGTCGCAGCAAAAGAGCGGCCGGCCCCCTGATGGAGGCTGGTAGCCGCGCGATCGCCTGCGTTACGGTGCCGCGGGCGGGAGGGGCCCGCACCCCGGTGCCGGCACGCCCGCCCCGCCTTCCAGGAACCGACGCAGAGAGCGAGCCCACCGTGAGATCCGAGATCACCGCCCCCAGGACCCCCGAGGTCACGAGGTTCGGGACCACCCCCGCCGGAGAGGCCGTGGACCGGCACGTGCTGTCGAACGGCCGGCTCCGGGTGGGCGTCCTCACCCTGGGCGCGATCATCCAGTCGATCGAGCTGCCCGACGGGACCGACGTCGTGCTCGGCCTGCCCACCGTGGCCGACTACCTGACCCGGAGCCGCTACTTCGGCGCCGTGGTCGGCCGGTACGGCAACCGCATCGCCGGCGGGCGCTTCACCCTCGACGGGAACGAGCACCGGCTGCCGCTCAACAACAACGGGCACAGCCTGCACGGCGGCGAGACCGGGTTCGACAAGCGGGTCTGGCGGGCCGAGCCGGACGGCGGGCGGTCCGTCCGGCTGAGCCTGGTCAGCGAGGACGGCGAGGAGGGCTATCCGGGCACGCTCACCGCCTCGGTCACCTACACCCTCACCGACGCGGACGAGCTGCGGATCGACTACCGCGCCACCACCGACGCGCCGACCGTGCTCAACCTAACCAACCACTCGTACTTCAACCTGGCGGGCTCGGGCGACGTCCTCGGCCACGTCGTCACCATCGAGGCCGACCACTACCTGCCGGTCGACGAGGGGAAGATCCCCCTGCCCGGGGCGCCCGCGCCGGTGGCGGGCACGCCGTACGACTTCACCCGGCCGGCGGCCGTGGGCGCCCGGCTGGAGGGGTGCTACGACCACTGCTACGCGCTCCGGCCCGGCGGCACGATGCGGGTGGAGGAGCCGGTGAGCGGCCGGGCGATGGAGGTGACGACCAGCGAGCCGGGGGTCCAGTTCTACACCGGGCACATGCTCGACGGCGTCGCCACGCCGTACGGCAGGCACGCCGGGCTCTGCCTGGAGACGCAGCACTTCCCCGACTCGCCGAACCGGCCCGACTACCCCTCCACCGTGCTCCGGCCCGGGGAGGAGTACGCCTCGACGACCGTCTACCGCTTCACCGGCTGATTCAGGTCTGGTTTGCCGCTAGAAAGGGTCTCGTGACCGATTTTTTCTCCGAGACTCCCCGGCGATTTCCATCCGGCGATGGATTCATCCTATGACCGGCTGTGTTGCCTCCACCGCTGCAACCGCTTGTAGCAACGCAGCAATTGTTACAAGATCCTTTATTCTACGAAACCTTGCGTTAACCGCCTGACCTGCACAAACATGGTTGTCGATATATCGATAACGATGAAGTAACGCCTGCAAAGGGTTGACGCAGGCTTTCCCAGAGCTATAGGAAAGCGCCATCCAATCACGTCACATCGGGAGGTCCCGTGATGACGAGTGAATCGAGAAAAGCCCGGCCCCGATCCGTTCAGGGGTATCGCCGTGGTTGATTCGCTGTCGCTGAAGAAGCCCGTGGTCACGGCCCCCGCTCCCGAGAACGGGCGCCGGCGGGCCGTCAACCGCTCTCGTCGCGAGACGCTTGCGGCCTACACGTTCCTCGCACCGTGGTTCGTAGGACTGTTCCTGATCACGGTCGGCCCAATCGTGGCCTCGTTCTACCTGTCCTTCACCGACTACAGCCTCATCGAGGAGGCCGAGTGGGTCGGGCTGGACAACTACACCCATCTGTTCACCGAGAACCCGCGGTTCTGGACCTCGCTGAAGGTCACCGGGATCTACGTGGTCGTCTCGGTGCCGCTGCAGCTCGGTTTCGCCCTGCTGCTCGCCCTGGCGCTGGACCGCGGCCTGCGCGGCCTGTCGTTCTACCGGTCGATCTACTACCTGCCGTCCCTCCTCGGCGGCAGCGTCGCGATCGCCATCCTCTGGCGGAAGATCTTCGGCGCCGACGGTCTCGTCAACGGCGTGCTGGCGGTCTTCGGGATCGAGGGCACCAGCTACGTCAACGACCCCGACACCGCGCTGGGGACCCTGATCCTGCTGCACGTCTGGACGTTCGGCGCGCCGATGGTCATCTTCCTGGCCGGCCTGCGGCAGATCCCGAGCAGCTACTACGAGGCCGCCCAGATGGACGGCGCCGGAGTGGTCCAGCAGTTCAAGTCCATCACGCTGCCGCTGCTCACGCCGATCATCTTCTTCAACCTCGTGCTCGAGGTGATCAAGTCCTTCCAGTCGTTCACCCAGTCGTTCATCGTCAGCAACGGCACGGGCGGCCCGACCGACTCCACGCTCTTCTACACGCTCTACCTCTACACCAAGGGGTTCAAGGACTACGAGATGGGCTACGCCTCGGCGATGGCCTGGGTGCTCGTGGTCATCATCGCCGGTCTGACCGGGGTCAACTTCCTCGCGTCCAAGTATTGGGTCTTCTATGGCGACAGCAAGTAGCCGGAATCCGTTCCTGTACCGGCGCCGCTTCTCCCGGGGTGCCAAGCACCTGCTGCTGATCGGCTTCGGCCTGGTCATGCTCTATCCGCTGCTGTGGATGATCTCCAGCTCGCTCAAGCCGGAGGAGCTGATCTTCCGCGAGCCGGGCCTGATCCCCAGCGAGTTCACCCTCGAGAACTACACCGAGGGCTGGGACGCGCTGGCCCATCCGTTCGGCTACTACCTGTGGAACTCGACGGTCATCACGGCGCTGTCGGTCATCGGCAACCTGATGGCGTGCTCGCTGGCCGCCTACGCCTTCGCCCGGCTGAACTTCCCGCTGCAGAAGCTCTGGTTCGCGCTCATGCTGGGCACGATCATGCTGCCGCTGCACGTGGTGATCGTGCCGCAGTACATCATGTTCTCCCAGCTGGACATGATCAACACGATCTGGCCGCTGATCCTGCCGAAGTTCCTGGCCCACGACTCGTTCTTCATCTTCCTGATGGTCCAGTTCATCAGGACGCTCCCGCGCGAGCTCGACGAGGCCGCCTCGATCGACGGAGCCGGATACTGGCGCACGTTCTTCCGCGTCATCCTCCCGCTCTGCACCCCCGCGCTGACCACCACCGCGATCTTCACGTTCATCTGGACGTGGAACGACTTCTTCAGCCAGCTGCTCTACCTGAACAACCCCGACAACTTCACCGTTCCGGTGGCGCTGCGCACCTTCCTGGACTCCAGCGGCGAGTCCTCCTGGGGCCCGATGTTCGCCATGTCGATCATCGCCCTGGGTCCGATCTTCGGCTTCTTCCTGGCCGGCCAGAAGTACCTGATCCGCGGTATGGCCACCACGGGTCTCAAGTAGTCCTCTTCAACCCCCCTTAATGATCAAGAGGAAGGACCGGGAGATGCGTTCTCTCAAGACTGCAGCCCTGCTCGCGGCGGCGGCTCTCACCCTGACGGCCTGCGGCAGCGGCGACGGCGGCGGCGAAGCCGCCTCCGACGGCAAGGTCAAGCTCCGCTTCTCCTACTGGGGCTCCGACTCCCGGCAGAAGATGACCGAGCAGGCCATCGCGGCGTTCGAGAAGAAGAACCCGACCATCGACGTGGTCGGCGAGTTCTCCGACTGGGCGAGCTACTACGAGTCGCTGGCCACCAAGGTGGCGGCCAACGACGCGCCCGACGTCATGACCCTGGAGATCCGCGGCCTGTCCGAGTACGCCGGCCGGGGCGCCCTCGCCGACCTCACCGGCAAGGTCAACACCGCCGACCTCGACCAGGGCGTGCTGCCCGCGGGCCAGGTGGACGGCAAGCAGTACGCCATCCCCACCGGCGTCAACGTCTTCGCGATGTTCGCCAACAAGGCCACCATCGAGAAGGCGGGCGAGAAGATGCCCGACGACAAGACGTGGACCTGGGACGAGTACATCGAGCTCTCCTCGAAGATCACCAAGGGGGGCGGCGGCTCGATCTACGGCACCGAGTACACCTTCAACCCCGCCTACCTGACCATCTTCGCCGCGCAGCGCGGGGAGAACTTCTACCAGGACGGCAAGATCGGCATCACGGCCGACACGCTGAAGGCCTGGTGGGCGAACTACGACAAGCTGATCAAGGAGAAGGGCTCGCCCGACGCCGCCAAGATGGCCGAGATCGCCGCCGCCGGCCAGGAGCAGGCGCTGATCGCCACCAACACCGGCGGGTTCGGCATGTGGTGGACCAACCAGCTCGGCGCCATGGTCAAGTCCTCGGGCCAGGAGCTGACCCTGCTCCGCCTGCCGAAGACGCCGGACGCGCAGAAGTCGGGCCTGTTCCTCCAGCCCGCCATGCACTGGACCATCTCCAGCAAGACCGAGCACCCGGCCGAGGCGCAGAAGTTCGTCGACTTCCTGCTCAACGACCCGGAGGCCGGCGCCATCCTGCTCAGCGACCGCGGGCTGCCGATCAACAGCAAGGTGCTGGCGGCGATCAAGGACAAGCTGCCCCCGGCCGACACGCAGAGCCTCGAGTTCATCGAGTCCATCAAGAGCGACCTCGACGCCGTGGTCGTGCCCCCGAAGGGCGGCGGCAAGATGGAGGACATCATCCGCCGCTACTCCGAGGCCGTGACCTCCGGCCAGCAGAGCCCCGACGAGGCGGCCACCAAGCTCCTCGAAGAGGCCAACGCGGCCATCGCCGGCTAGCCCGCGCCGCCGGCGGGCCCGTCCCGGCTGATCCGGCCGGGACGGGCCCGCCACCGTCGGGAACACCTCACGCCTGCCGTACGGCTCGCTGCGGAACGCGCGCGAGCCGTACGGCACACCAACCGGCGAGCCGTACGGCACACCATCGGGGAGAAGGAAATGAGATACGCATTCGTCGGGCTCGGCCACCGCGCCCAGATGTACGTCGACGCGCTGCTCGGCGACTGGCGGGACACCGGCACCATCGTCGCCCTGTGCGACACCAACCGGACCCGGATGGACTACTACGCCGAGCGCATCGGGGAGAAGGTGCCCTGCTTCGCGCCGGACGACTTCGCCGAGATGCTGGAGCTGTGCGACGCGGTGGTCGTCGCCACGGTCGACGCCACGCACGCCCACTACGTGGTCACCGCGCTGGACGCGGGCAAGCGCGTCATCGTCGAGAAGCCGCTGACCATCGACGCCGAGGGGTGCGCCGCGATCGCCGCCGCCGCCGAGCGGAGCACCGGCTCGCTGGTCGTCACCTTCAACTACCGCTACTCGCCCCGCAACTCCGCGGTCCGCCGCCTCATCATGGAGGGCGCGATCGGCGAGGTCACCTCCGTGCACTTCGACTGGGCGCTGGACACCATCCACGGCGCCGACTACTTCCGCCGCTGGCACCGCGACAAGGTCAACTCCGGCGGCCTGCTGGTGCACAAGTCCACCCACCACTTCGATCTGGTCAACTGGTGGCTGGACGCCGCGGCGCAGAGCGTCTACGCCCAGGGCGAGCTGCGCTTCTACGGCGCGGAGAACGCCCGCGCCCGCGAGCTCGACGCGCGGCCCGAGCGCGGCCAGGGCGCGCCCGGCCTCGGCAGCGACCCGTTCATCCTGGACATCTCCGCCGACCCGCGGCTCAAGCGCCTCTACCTGGACGCCGAGCACGAGGACGGCTACATCCGCGACCAGGACGTCTTCACCGAGGGCGTCACCATCGAGGACAACATGTCGGTCCTGGTCCGCTACGACAACCGGGCCCTGCTCACCTACTCGCTCAACGCGCACGCCCCCTCCGAGGGCTACCGCGTCGTGTTCAACGGCACCGGCGGCCGGATCGAGCTGGAGGTGTGCGAGCGCGCCTGGACGCCGCCGCACGCCGCGATCGACCCCACCGCGGCCTCCAAGGAGCACGCGACCGGCGCCTGGGAGAGGCTTACCCTGCACCAGCACTGGCAGGAGGCGCGGGAGATCCCGATCGAGCAGGGCGAGGGCGGCCACGGCGGCGGCGACCGGCTGCTGCTGGACGACGTCTTCCGCGGCCCCGGCGGCGACCCGCTGGCCCGGCAGGCCGGTTACCTCGACGGGATCCGCAGCGTCATGGTGGGCGCCTCGGCCAACGAGTCCATCCGCACCGGCCGGCCGATCCGCCTGGTCGACGGGGGCACCCGTATGGCGGACAGCTGAGCCGTGCTGCCCGATCCTGCCGGCGGCCCGCGCCGCCTGCGGCACCTCGGCGAGTTCTCCGGGCTCGCCGGCCTGGCCATCGAGCAGCGCGGGCTGTTCCCCGCCCCCGCCCCGGGTCCCGCGCTGCGCGAACGGGCGCGTGACGTCGTCGGCGTCCTCGACCTGACCGCCGCCGACGTGCGCACCGAGCGCACCTGGACGGCGGGCGACCTGTCCGGTGAGGAGGTCTCCTGGGACGTCGGGTTCGGCCCCCGGACCCGCGCCTACGTGCTGCGCCCCCGCGAGGCGGGCGGCGCGGCGCTGCCCGGCGTGCTCGCCCTGCACTGCCACGCCGGGATGAAGTGGGCCGGCAAGGAGAAGATCGCCGATGGCCCGGAGGGCCCCTCCCCCGAGGTCGCCCGGCTCCGGGCCGAGCTCTACGGCGGCCGGGCCTGGGCGGAGGAGCTGGCCCGGCGCGGCTTCACCGTGCTCGTCCCCGACGTGCTGGGCTGGGGAAGCCGCCGCGTCCCGCTCGCCGACATGCCCGACCGGGTTCGCGGCAACCCCGTGCCCGGCTCCGGCGGGACCGGGCACGGCTCCAGCGGGACCGGGCCCGGCTCCGGCGATCCGGGGCCAGGCGATCCAGGCCCCGGTCAGTCCGGCCCCGGTCAGTCCGGCCTCAGCGAGACGGGACTCGGTGAGGCCGGACTCAGCGAGGCCGACCGCTACGACGCCGCGGCGGCCCGGCACGAGCACGTGCTGGCCAAGTACTGCACCGTGCTGGGCACCTCCTTCGCCGGCGTCGTCGCCGGAGAGGACCTGGCCGCCGCCGCCTATCTGCGCTCCCGCCCCGACACCGGGGCCGTCGCCGCCGCCGGGCTGTCCGGCGGCGGCCTGCGCGCGGCCCTGCTCGGCGCCTTCGACCCCGGCCTGGCCGCGGTCGCCGTGGTCGCGATGATCTCCTCCTACCGCGACCTGCTGGACGGGTACGTCGCCTCCCACACCTGGATGCTCTACCCGCCGGGCCTGTCCCGGCTCTGCGACCTGCCCGACCTGGTCGCCTGCGCCGCCCCCCGCCCGCTGCTGGTCTGGTACGGCGAGCACGACGCGATCCTCCCCCCGGAGGGGATGCGCCGCGCCCACGCCATGATCACGGAGCACTACCGGCGGGACCCGGCCGGTTACACCGGCGTGTTCGGTGACGCGGGGCACCGCTTCGACCTCCCCACCCAGGAGCTGGTCTTCGACTGGCTCGCCCGCCATGTGACAACGGCCCGCCCCACGGGAACAGCAGTCCGTCCCACGAGAACAGCAGGAGGTGAGCCGCGATGGTGACGATCAGAGATGTGGCGCAGGCGTCGGGAGTCCACGTCTCGACGGTGTCGCGGACGTTCTCCGCGCCGCACCTGGTCAGCGCGGAGACGCGCAACCGGGTGCTGGCCGTGGCAGAAGGGCTGGGCTACCGGCCGAACCGGGCGGCGCGGGCGCTGACCACCGGGCGGACCCACAACCTGGGGCTGATCGTCGCCGACATCGCCAACCCGTTCTTCCCCCCGCTGATCAAGGCGGCGCAGGCGCAGGCGCGGGAGCGGGACTACCACGTGTTCGTCGCGGACACCGACGAGAACCCGCTGATGGAGCAGGAGCTGATCGAGACGCTCTGCAAGCAGGTGGACGGGGTGCTGCTGTGCAGCCCGCGCCTGTCGAACCGGGTGATCGAGCGGTTGCGCGCGCAGGTGCCGTTCGCGGTGGTCAACCGGCGGGTGAAGGGACTGCCCACGGTGCTGATGGACGTGGGGCAGGGGGTGCGCGCCGCGGTGGAGCACCTGGCGGACCTGGGTCACCGCCGGATCGCGCTGCTGTCCGGGCCGAGCGGCTCGTGGACCAGCGAGGAGATGCACGCCACCGCCACCGACGCCGCGGCCGAGGCGGGCGTGGAGCTGACCGTGCTGCGGCCGAACGAGCCGACCGAGCAGGGCGGGCTGGCGGCGGCCGCGGCCGTCGCCGGGTCGGGGATGACCGGCGTGCTCTGCCACAACGACCTGGTCGCGCTGGGCCTGATCGAGGGGCTGCGCGAGCGGGGCCTGAGCGTGCCCGGCGACCTGAGCGTCATCGGCGTGGACGACAGCCTGCCCGGCCGGCTGAACCGGCCCAAGCTGACGACGATCACCATGCCGACCGCGGCCGCCGGGCGGATGGCGGTCGACCTGCTGCTGGCCGCCGTCAACGCCGGGGACGCCGCGACGGCGGCGCTGGCCCGGCTGGAGACCACCCTCATCGTGCGCGAGTCCACCGGTCCGGTGGCCCCGGCCGTGCTTCCGGCCAGACTCCCCGCCGGCCAAGCCGTACGGTGACCGTCTGAGAGCCGCCCTCCTGGTCCGCGAGCCGGCCGAAGCCGAGCACGAGCCTCCCGCCCGTCTCGGCGCCCGCCAGGAGCGGCGGCGCGCCGAGCACCTCGGCGACCGGCCGGTCCCAGATCACGGTCAGCGCGTCCAGGTCGCGCCGGGGATCCGCCACGGTCAGCGTGGCCGTACCGTCGCCGCGCTCCCGGACCAGGACCGCGCACGGCGCGGAGGCGGTCAGGTCCCCGGCGACCCCGCCCGTCCAGAAGTTGACCGCGGTGATCCCGAGTGACGGGACCCGGACCCCCTGCTGCCGGGCGGTGTTGGCGAGCACCCGCGCCCAGCCCGGATCGGCGGCCCGGGCCCGCGTGCCCGCCAGGTCCGCACCGGGCAGGAGCAGGTAGACGTAACCGGCCGAGACGGGATCGACGCCGTGGTCGAGCCAGAGGGTCGTGTACCTCCGGGTCCCAGTCCGGGTCCCAGTCCGGGTCCCAGTCCGGGTCCGGAGGCCCGCACCGCCACCGCCGCCACCGCCGTCACCACCGGTGCGTTCCTCGCGCAGGGTCCGCAGCGGAGCACCGCCGAGCAGGACGTAGCCGCCGTGCCCCTCCAGATGCGCCCAGGCCGCCCCGCCACCGGCGGCCTCCGGACGCGCCCGGTCCGTCCGGCCCCCGGCGGCCCCGTGAGCGATGCCGTCCGCCGCCCCGTGCGCGGCTCCGCCCGTGCCCGCGTACGCGGCTCCGCCGGTGCCCGCGTGCGCCGCTCCGCCCACCGCCCCGCCCACCGTGAGGCGTGCCCCGGTCCTCCGGTTGTCCACGACCGTCTCGACCGGCACCCCGTCCGCCGCGGTGATCCCGGCGCCCAGGCAGACCACCGCGTCGTCGAGGAAGAACCACGACTTGAAGGCCTCCAGCGTGCTCCCGAAGCCGTTCAGGTGCTGGCCGACCGCCGCGTACACGCCGTCGGTGGCCCCGCCGACCCAGCGCGCCGGCGGGCGGGTGTCGCCCCACGCCCCACCGGCGCCGTCGGCCAGCCGCAGCGTGGAGACGGTCGTGCCCGGCAGGCGGTAGGGGTCGACGGTGGCCCAGAAGGAGTCGGAGTACTGGTCGCCGTGGCCCTCGGCCCACCACTGGAGCATCCCGGCGCCGGTGTGCCAGCCGCGTAGGTTCTCACCGTTTCCGTGCTCGTAGTGGCCGATCCGGTCGGAGGCCATGCCGAGCCCCGCGCACCAGCCCGGCCGGCGGTGGACGGCGCGGGCGCTCATCGCCAGCAGCCGGTGGCCGTCGGGTTCCCCGGCCGCGGGGATCGCGTCGTCGTCCAGGACCCGGGCCAGGCGGACGTGGAACCCCAGGTCGCTCCGCTCCGCGGCCCGGAGCATGGGCATGCTGGAGTTCCGCACCGCCCACCCCTTGACCATGGCCCGCCACCGGGCCCGCTCGGCGGCCGAGGCCGTCTCCCCCAGCAGCAGGACCGCCGCGGCGATCGCGTGCCCCCTCCGGTGGTCCTCGTACGGCCGCCTGCCGATCCCCCGGCCGCCGGCGAGGTCCATGCAGAAACCGTCGTGCACGACCGGCGCGAAGGACCTCTCGACCGCATCGAGGACGACCTGCCGGTCCGGGTCGGCCACCTCCCACGGCGAGCCGCGCAGCACCGCGAAGAGCGTCGCGAGACCGGACAGCAGCACCGCCCCGTACCCGCCCTGGTAGGGGACGGAGGTGTGCTGGACGAACGAGCCGTCCCGGTAGAACCCGTCCCCCTCCCTGACGTAGGGGAAGACCGGCGAGAGCGCCGACACGGCCAGGGCTGCCTTGCCCGGATCCGACCCCAGGACGGCCCGCAGCAGCGTCACCGTGCACAGGTCCACCCGGTTGGCCCCGGTGCTGGTCCCGCCGTAGTCGTCCAGCACGCACTCGGGGACGAAGTGGTCCACCGCGTCCAGCAGCGCCCCGCACCGCGCCTCCCCCAGCTGCGGGCCGATCAGCACGGCCGCGTCGAGGAGCCTTCTGGGGACGCCGATCCGCCAGTCCCACCAGTTGCCGGCCGGGTCCGCGCCCGCGGCGTACACCCGCCGCCGGTAGTGGTCGACGCCCGCGGCGACGGCGCCCGCCAGCCCGGCGTCACCGGTCAGCCCGGTCCCCGGCAGTGCGTACGCGCGGGCCATGGCCCGCAACCGCGCCGGGGTCGCGGTGAAGGAGGGGAAGGCCAGGCCGGGCCAGAGCGACGTATCGCCCGGTGCCATGGAGTCCCGGTACCCGGCCGCGACCGCCCCCAGCTCCGCCAGCCGGCTCCGGTACGGCTCGGCCGTCGCGTCGAACCCCGACCCGGCCGTCACGTCCCGCCACCGGCGGCGCAGCAGGATGAACGGATCGTCTCCGGCCAACGGATCGTCTCCGGCGGACACGGCGGGACCCGCCCCGCACGGGGCACGGCCCTCCGTCCCGGGGGCGCACCCCACCGGGATCAGCACTCCGGCCGCGGCGGCACCGCCGAGCCGGAGGAAGGACCGCCTGGAATGCCCGACCATGCGTAGATTATTACGTCGGTCCCGGCTCTGTAGGCTGATCACCATGGTCGGCGAGCAGGATGATTCGGTGCAGTGCGCGATCTCAGGCGAACTCCGCCTCCTCGACCCGGAGGTCCGTTCCTCGGCGGTGCTCATGGGCGAGCTCATGGACCCCGAGTTCAGGGAGATCGGGGCCTCCGGACGTCTCTGGGACCGCGACTCCCTCATCACCGCGATCTCCCAGGACCCCGATCCGCTGACGGCCCCGATCGCGGTGAGCGACATGGAGGGCAGGCTCCTCGCCCCCGGGCTCGTCCACCTGACCTACGTCTCCGAGTACGACGGCCGCCGGGCACGCCGGAGCTCCATCTGGCGGCACTCGGAGCAGGGCTGGCGGCTGTACTTCCACCAGGGAACGCTGAGCACCGACTGAAACCGGCCAGGCGGAGGATCCGGAGTCCGGCTCCCGGGGAGGACAGCCGGTCGTGGGCCGAACCGGGTCAGAGCCGGCCCATCAGCGCCTTCCAGAGGTGGTACACGGCGGAAGACAGGACGATCAGGCTGAACGGGGCGAGCAAGAGGGCCACCGAGACCATCCAGTAGAGCCGTACACGGCGCCCAAGCTACCGTCACCTCCGCCGCGCCCGCCAGCGCCGCCGTGAATGCGGACATCCGTCCGGCCGCCCCGACGACGCCGACCTCCGGCACTGGTTGCCGGCCCGGCTGGAGACCGCCGACGACCCCCGCAGGGATCGGTACCTCCGGCTGCTCGCGGTGATCAACGGCTGGCCTGCTCCGGAAAGCCTGACACCGGTGTCCGACTGGTTCGCCCGGGCCCTGCGTGTCCGGCTGCCGGGGAACACACCGGACACATCGGCCTCCCGCCGAGCCCGCGAGAGGCGCTGAACCCCTGACCGCTCCGCACCGCCCGGCGCGATCCCGGTTCGTCGGAACCGTGAACCACCCGGCGGCCTCCCGGACGACCGGAGGGCCACCGACCGGTCACCCGGCTCAGGCCGGACCGACTCCGGAGACGTGATATCGGAGCACTTCGGCGTCGCGGATCGCCACCGTCTGCTCCTCGTCCGGCCCGGAGCCCCGGAAGGCTTCCAGAGCATCCTCGGACTCCCACCGCTCATAGACGTTGATCCTCCCCGCATCGACCAGGTCGGCGCCGAGCACGAAGTCGAGGCAGCCGGAGGCGGCACGCGCCTGCTCGACCACACCGGCACAACCCTGCAGATAGGCGTCCCTGTCATCGGGATCGACGACGAGCCGGCCAGAAATGATGATCATGCCGTGATCGTAAGGTCCGCCACCGACGGAATCCGCGACGTGCGTCGTCTTCCCGGTGCCACCAACTGGAACACGAGATCTCCGACCAGCAGGAGCTCTCCCGGAGGGCATCACTGTCCGAGCACAGGGTTGTTCCTGTGCCCGACCGGCAGGAGGTGACGGTCAGGCGATGTCACCGCGCACGACGACCGGTCACCCGGCGGCCAGACGACGCCGGAGCTCCTCCTCCGAGACGTCTTCGATGTGGGTCAGGAACACCCAGATGTGACCGGAAGGGTCCTTGAGGATGACGGTGCGGTCGCCGTGGAACATGTCCTTCGGCGGCTGGAGGATCTCGGCTCCGGCGGCCTCCGCGCGCTCCGCCAGGCTGTCGACGTCCGGCACGAAGACGTGCAGCGTGACGGACGTGCCTCCGCCGAGCGAGCTCGGCGCGGCGAAGGAGCCGGCCTCCGCCTCGTCCACGCTGCCGTCACCGAGCATCAGGACCGACCGCCCGATGGTGATCTCGGCGTGCAGGATCCCGCCGCCCGGTGCGTCGACCCTGAAATCCTCGCGGGCGCCGAATGCCCGCTGGTAGAAGTCGATCGCCGCGGCGGCGTCGTCGACCATGATGTGCGGGATCACCGCATAGCGGTAGCGGTCGGGGATCTCGGCGTCGACTGTGCTCTCGGCCATGGCGAACCTCCTAGGAAAAGCACCGCAGCCGGTTCCTGCGGTCCTGAGAAGAACCTAGAAGCTCAAGTTTGGTTCAGGTCAATCACCGAGGCGGCTCCGCCTCGCAACGCCGAAGGCCCGGCGGACTCCACCGCGGTGAGGCGCTCGGGCCGATGCGGAACACCTCCAGCCCGGACGCCGGACCCCTGCGGGTACCGCGTGTCGTGAAGCGACTCGGGAACCGCACTCCCGTGGCCGAACGGAGAACCCGCCTCCGTCGTCCACCAGATCCTCGGGCAGGCCGGCATCCCCATCACGAAGGACGTCCACGGATGCCCGGCAAGCGGCTAGTCGCCCGTGTCCGTAGCCGGCAGCGGTACCTCGGCGACGAAGAACAGAAAGCTGATTCTGGTCGAAAAGTCATGGAAATCATCGGGGAACAGCTCACGGCCTGCCGGGTCGGGCTGCGGCTCGCTGATGACGGCAAGGCGGAAGCCGGCGGCGGTGAGGGCGCCGGTCATCGCGTGCAACGGCCGACGCCAGAAGACCATCGGGAAGGACTGCCCGTTGAACGTCCACAGGTCGGTATAGCTGGTGGTCGCGTGGTAGTCGGGCCGGGGATCTTGGAGCGCGTAGTCCGCGAACGGGTGGTTCACCGAGGCGATCAGCCGTCCGCCCGGCCTGAGCACACGCCGCATCTCGGCCAGCGTCGGTCCCCAGTCCTGCAGGTAGTGCAGCACCAGCGACGCGACCACGTCGTCGAACGCGCCGTCATCGAACGGCAGGCGGTCGCTCAGGTCGGCCACACGCAGGTCCGCGTCGTCACCGAGCCGCCTCCTGGCCAGCGCCAGCATCCCGGCGCTGGCGTCGATGCCCGTGACGACGGCACCGCGCTCGCGCAGTACGGCCGACAGGGGGCCTGAGCCGCAACCGGCGTCCAGGACCCGGCGGCCGGCCACGTCTCCGGCGAGGGTCATGATCGCGGGCCGCGCATAATACGCGTTGATGAAGCTGTTCTCGGTTTCCGCCGAGTACGCCTCGGCGAAGCTGTCGTAGTCATTCACCTGGGCCGCCGGATCGACCGGCTGGGTTGCGGTCGAAACCCAGCCGGGCCTCGATGATGCGGGATTCTCGGGCACGTCGGTTACGCGTTCCATGATCGCAGCCTAACCCGCGGTTGGCGGGCGCGACATGATCAGTCCGCTGCGTAGGCAGCAGTGCGCGCTGCCGTTTTCCCCCGGACATTCCCGCGCCTGTCGATCACCGACCGTTGCCCGAATCCGTCAACAAGCGCTGCCACCTCCCATTGACACAACCACACATCGTGATCGCAAGGGACCTTCGAACCGCGAGCCGACGAGAGGCATCGAACCCCTGACTTTCTGTCTGCGAGGTCCCCGAACGACGTACAGGGTCGTTCAGAGCCGTTCGCCCTGCTGCTCGTCGGGACACCGGCCGTTCGGATCCGTCCGGTGCAGTTCATGATCCTTCATTCGGATGGCTCCCACGATGGCTCCCGGGAGGCCGGTGGATCGCCTGTTGGAAGCCGGCTCAGATGTGGGTGATCGAGTAGTAGAACCAGTAGGCGAGGAGCGCCATCAGGCTCACTCCGGCGAAGAAGATCCCCAATGCGATTCCGAAGAATCTTCCGCCCGGCCCACTGAATCTCAGGAAGGTTCCGATGAGCGTTCCGAGCGCGGGAAGTCCGACCAGGACCAGCACCGGAACGAGCAACTGCCGTAGGCCGTGCTCATTCACCTCGATCATGACGCGGCGAACAGGCATCACCATGAGGATTGCGCTCAAGAGCAGAAGGGCGGAAGCGAAGGGTTTGTAGCTGTGCTGGTCCTGCCCGGAAGAGTCGGCGATCATAGTGCCGGATGCTGGCATTGCCGCGGTGCAGCGTCAAGATCGAACGGCGTCAGGGCAGGCGCGGGTCAGTGAGCTTCCCCTCGTAGCGTGGAGACCGAACCGAGAGAGGTTTGGTCGTGGCAGGTACCAC